>JABDFI010000017.1:1598-33119 GCA_013286595.1 Chlamydiota bacterium
TCTTTGGAGAAACACTTTCCAAAAAAACAGTTAACAAGCGCATTATTTTGCCTTGCTGTCTTATTGTATTTTTATTTTTTAAAATCCCGATTAATTAGTTATTGCTCTTTTGATACCACATTATCACGTTCATCGGCATGCTTTTGATCGCGTTTTGCGCGGCAAACACATTGAGATGTACGGGCGATTTCAATAAAGTTTTACCTGCATACTCCCTACCATCAATCTGATAGCGATAATGTCCTTGCAGTCCATAAGAAGAGGATAAGGGTTTAATTTCCCAAGAGCTTATCTGCGCAGAACCACGAGTTGTCAACTTGCAATATTTCCATAATTCTGGAGCCAAAAGCACGATAAACCACAGAACAAGTGAAGCAGTAACAGCTAAAAGAATTTTCCAAAGAATTAGTATACGGCTCATCAATGGTAGGATGCATTTCAATTTTTGACGAATTATCCTCGGTTTGCTATATTATTTTCTATCTCAAAGAGGCGCATCTCAACCTATTGAAATTAGGCGCGCACTCAGCGGCGCTAAACCTTAAGGAAATTTATGGCAGATAAAAAAGAAGAAAACAAAAAAGTTAAAAGACCAACAGCGCTCAAACGCAATATACAAAGTCTAAAACGCAAAGGCAACAACCGCTCTTTTAAAGCAAGCGTATCAACAGCTATCCGCAACTACAAAGACTCCCTTGCTAAAAAAGATGAAGCTGATGTGAAAGTGAGATTGAACGAAGTGTTTAGCCTTATGGACAGAGGCGTTAAAAAGAACATCTTCAAGCTCAATAAAGCTAGCCGCGTCAAAGCGCAAATGCAAACCTTAGCATCTGCTAAGTAATCTATTTCGTTGTGCAGGCACTCAACCTGCACATCATCCCTTCTTCCGTGAAAAAATCTGATGTGTTGTGATGGTTTGCTGAGGCAAATCTGCCTATGATTTAACTTATGACACAAAATGCACCAAAAATGGTACATATGTATATTAACAAAGACCCAGAAAACTCCTTGGGAAGATATTGAAATTGCAAAGAAGCGAGCAAAAAATTACGAAACAACAGAGAGAAAAGCCCATGGCAAATAAACATAGAGGATCCAGTTTTGATGACTTCCTCAAAGAAGATGGAATCTTTGAAGAATGCAACACAGAGGCCGTGAAAAGAGTCCTCTCTTTTCAATTTGAGAAAGAGCTCAAAAAACAGAAGATGACAAAGTCTCAATTTGCAAAAAAAATGAAAACTAGCCGCACAGCAGTAGACAGACTTCTCGACCCCAAGAAATCTTGCAGCCTAAAATCTCTTGTTATGGCAACGTCTGCCCTCGGAAAAACCTTAGAAATTCGGTTTGTCTAATCCAACACAGCGTTGATCGTTAAACACTCACCTTACTGCTTTCTTATCACCGGTGTTGGTGGAATAGTTGGCGAGGAGTGCGCAGATCTCATCTTCTAGCTGCGCTTTGAATGCCTCTTGCTTTTGGGTGAATCCATTGATCATGATGGAAAAGGCGAGCACTTCTCCCTCTTTTGTCGTCACATACCCGCAAATGGTGGAAATGCCCGTCATGCTGCCTGTTTTAGCACGGACCTTTCCTTTAATCGAGGGAGATATCATACGTAAAGCCAAGCTGCCGTCAACACCGGAGATGGGCAAGGAGGCACAGAATTCAGAAGAGTAGAGGAACTGCTTATTCATGTACTGCAGAGCTTGCACAATATGATAGGGTGCGATGAGATTGTAGCGCGATAAGCCGCTGCCGTCCATGATCACTGTGCGCTCGACATCGATGCTGATTTGCTTGGTTAGAAATTCGCGTACGGCGCGTGTGCCTTTACTCCAGGTCCCCGGTGCTCCAAAGCTGACTTGCCCTATTTTTTTAAAGAGCATGTCTGCTGCTAAATTGTCCGATGTTTTCATCATGTGCTCGACAATTAGCGAGAGTGGACGCGATGAATGGGAGGCTAATTCTGTGGCGCGCTCAGGTGCTTTTTTTACAATGATCTGACCCGAAACTGTGATTCCATGACTAGAGAGGATATCTCTCAATACGAAAGCGGCATACATGTGAGGCACTTCAACGGGGATGGAGATCTGATAGGGTTTTGCATGAGCTGGGATTTCTCCTTTGATCTCGATCACATTCTCTTTAGTCATCCACCTTCTTTCCACTTTGAGTGTGTGCTCATCAACTGAGGTCAACGCTTTATTCTGGACGATCACATAATCTGTTTTTGGATTGAGGTAGATTAGAGGGGGTTTGCCAAAATCTTTGTTGGGTTTGACCCAGATGTCCACGCAGCTGTGATTAATGGTCAGTGCATCTAAAGGGGAGTTCCAAAATTCAGCCCCTTCATCCCACATCCAGCCGGGTCCTTGAGCAATCTCATCAAAGTCGCTGATATCGATACATAAGTTACCATCTACTGTTTGCACGCCTTGCAGCTTAAGTTGAAAGGCTAGATCTTCTAGCGAGCGTACCGTGAGTTCGGGATCTCCAGACCCCTTGACATAGAGATTGCCTTTGAGTAGATGGTCATCAATCGCTCCATCGCTAAGCAACTTAGTGTTAAAACGGTACTCCACTCCCAAAACGTGTAACGCTGTCGCTGCGGTGATGATTTTAAGAGTGCTCGCAGGGACAAAGAGTTGTTGAGAGTTCTTTTGAAACAACCTCTGATCGTTATCGAGCGATACGACATCTACTCCCACATGGACATTGGGATCTACTGTTTGGATCACTTTTTCAATGTGATGCTGTAGCAAGACGGCACTGTCTTTGGTCCACCGCGATTTTTCAGGGTCTTTGCTCTTGAATGAGCATAGCAAGGCCAATCCAACAACAACTATCATGCCTTTTTTCATCGCTATACATCCTCACGTAGGTTTTGTTCCGCATTTCTTAGTCTTACAGGGAGACCAGATATCTTTCTAGCGCTGTTTTGCAAGACTTGCCGTATCGTATCTAACGAGCCTGCTAAAGTCACGCGATGGCGCGCGCGTGTGACAGCAGTATAGAGCACCTCTCGACCAAAGACCTCTGCCCCCGGAGGAATCAGAATGAACACCTCATCATATTCACTACCTTGCGCTTTATGCACTGACAGGCAATACCCATATTCATAGGCAGGCAGCGCTAAGGCTGGTAGCCGGCGGTAGGATTCCTTGCTATGCCGATCTGGGAAAAGAGCGTAATCTTCAGGGCTTAAGTGGAAAAGCGACACTGAAGTGCTCATGCGTCGGACTAATAGCCCCGCATCTCCATTGCACAATTCTAGCGAGGGATCATTGCGTGTCACTAAGATGGGAGCGACCCACCAAGTAGATGTCAGGGCAGCTTCAAAACTCTGTTCCAATAAATGGCGGTTAAGAGCATCCACTCCATAGGCTCCTTGGCGCATACAAGAAAGAAACCGAAAGGATTCTAGCTGGCGCATGAGCTCATGAGGATCAGGCTCATGATCAAACGAGCCCTTCATGCGGGGATCTTGTAAGTGTAGTTCGGAACAACTAACCGTTTCGGATGGTTGTGCTAAGATGGCGAGCACTTCGTTGACCTCACCTGCGCGGATGTGGGCTGAAAGGGTTAGGATCTCTCGTCGATCCGAGCGCACACACTCTGTCAATTCAGTCATGGGGAGAGAGGCGGATAAAAGGTCAGCGAAAACAGATCCTGCATCCACAGAGGGAAGCTGAGATGGATCTCCAATCAAGACGAGGCGGGTTCCAGGCAAGATGGAAGCCAACAAGCGAGCAAAGAGTTGCGCATCGATCATCGAACATTCATCGACTAAAATTAAATCCGCAAACAAAGGCGTGCTCTCTTGAGAGGTCTTTTTACTTTTCACTCCCAATAAAGCATGCAGCGTGCCTGAGCGGATTTGATTGGGCGATATTAAAAACTTTCTGACGTATGTTTCTAGCTGCAGGGCGGCTTTTCCTGTCGGTGCGGTGAGAATGACACGCGCGTCAGGCTTGGCTAAAAAGGCTTGGACAAGATGCGCAGCGGTATAGGTTTTCCCCGTACCAGGGCCTCCTACTAAAAGAGAAAGAGGATGACGGTAAGCGAGATCAAGGGCTTGTCGTTGAGCATTATTGAGCAACGGACTACTTTCTACAGGAGGAAATGTTCGCGGAGTTGTGCGCATCAATCGATAGAGATGCTCCACCAGGCGCTGTTCACACAGAGCATTCTTTTGCAAGTAGAGCCTACCGTGCTCGATACAAATGGCAGGAGTTGAAGGGAGAGTACTCATTCCCTCCTGCACTAAGTGGACAAGTTGATCGAGATCACAAGATTGGTGTCCCGGCAGCAAACGCAAACTACTCATTAAATCGGAAAGGGGCAAAGCTAAATGTCCTTGTCGATAAAACGCGAAGAGAAGAGCCGCACACACAAGATGCTCTTCACAGGTTGTGCGTAGGATCCGTTCCGCAAAAAAGAGATCTAAAGGACTCAGCAATTCAGTAAATTTCATGAGCCCTCATAGCAAGTGGGGAAAAAATGGTAGACGGCAGTGCCGCGGACAAAGACATAGAAGGCTCCTCCAAAAATTTCCTCAAAGGGGCGCTTGTCAAACAGCTTTACATATCGTTTTAAAGCGGCTGCATAGATGCTAGCTTGAAGGTGATAATGGTGGTCGCGCATCGCTTGTTCCATAGTAGCTGCCGTGTAGTCCGCTAAATAATTGGTTTTCCAATCTAAGATGTAATACTTATCCCGATGGCAGAAAACGAGATCGGCAAACCCTTTCATCAATCCGGCTTGAATAGGGAATAGAAATTCCAACTCTTGGTACATGTCAGAAGAAGGGACATCCACGAGCCTGAACGAGTCCAGTGACAAGGTGAGCTGATCGATCACGAGAGTGATCACCAGAGGCCTTAAAGAGGGGAGCTCCACTTCTTTTTCCACTAAGTGTTCAATAGCTTTGGTATCTAAAGGATGATGGTAACTTCTCTTGAAAATCACTTCAAAGAGACGGTGAATCATCAAGCCTGTTTTCACCCCCAATGGAAGTGCTATGGCGTCTCTGTCCACAACAAGAGGTTCCACTTCGTGAGCTTTAAGTGCTAATGATGAGAACGAGAGAATGTATTCAGGTGCGATGCGAAGATCATACGGCTCGGGCTCAATCAACGCAGAATGTGTTGTTAGTGTATCTCTTTCGAAACTGAGGGTTTCCTTATCGATATAACTGTGGGTAATCGAGGATTCCTTTCCGAGCCTATCCATGAGGGAGTCAATAGGAGCATCGGAAATTTTGGAGAGAAAAAGCTCAATGGGAGACGCTTCGCCGCTCTTAACAGGTTTATCGCTTGTATCTAACACATAAGGAATGTAGACCTGTTGCTTGGCGCGAGTGAGTGCCACATAGAGATGGCGCATCTTTTCTGCATCAGCCTCTTCTATCATCTCGATACAACGGGGGTCTTGGGAGTCAAAGGCGATCAGCGCTTCTCCCCCTTTGACAACACCTTTTTCTTTCCTTGCATGGCGAGATGCTAAGGCAAGTGCAAAAACCGTATCAAACTCAAGCCCTTTACTTAAGTGGACAGTCATGAGTGCAACACTTCCCTTTCCTTCTTGAGGAGGAATGGTTAACTTGGCTTCCTCTTCCGTTGAGGAGCGCGCTATCTCCTGTAAGTAGCGTACGAGATCATCCCCTTTGAGTTGATGAGCTAGCTCTTCTTCAATCACGACTTGAGCGAGTTGACGCAATTCTTGGTACAGTTTTCCCTTCTTGAGTAATTCCTCGGCAACCGAGCAACTAGCCTGTGGCCAAATCGTCGAGAGGAATTGGTTGTAAAACGGCCCAAATCCCTCTTTCAACAACGTGGTCTGCAAGAGCTGCATCTCAATTTTTGCGCGTTGTAGATAAGGATCCTCTAATCGACAGCGCAACGACGCATCGTCCCAACCAATCAAGATTCCTCCCAAAGCACACTTAAGTTGGCTCAAGTCAGAAGGGTGTAGTACGGCAAGCAGTAGCTCGCACAGCGCCATCAAAGCGGGGGAATCGACAAGGCTTCCCCCTTTTCTGAAGGAAGCAGGCACATCGTGTTGTTCAAAATACTTCAAGAGGCGTTCCGCTTGATAGCGATCCTTGACGAGGATGACGATCTCCTCCCAAGGCAATTGCCTGCGTTTGCGCAGGAAAAGAATTTCGCTCGTCATCCACGGAAATAGCTGATTCTCCTCCGTCTCAGCTAGGGGCCATTGCGTCCCTCGACCTCGTTCAGCAGAACACATAAAAAAATGGACAGCGCCTCGCGCACCATGATCTGGCTGTAAATCCGAGCCTGCACGTACAGGAGAAATTGCCAACGCGCTTTTTGTTTGAGGTAGAGGGAACCATTTTCCTTCTCGTGGAGCGGCAAATAGATGGTTTAAAGCGGCGATCAAAACAGGCGTTGAGCGATAATTTGTGTCTAACGATTTGCGTTGACTGTCACCGACAGCTGCTGCTGCTGCTAGGTAAGTATAAATATCAGCACGGCGAAAAGCGTAGATCGATTGCTTGGGATCGCCGACAAGACAAATAGCTTTGACATGCCCGATGAACACCCGTTTAAAGATATTCCATTGGATCGGATCGGTATCTTGGAACTCGTCGACGATGGCAGCTTTGTAGCGGAAACGGATCGCATGTAAAAATGCAGGAATATCTAGCGCCTCTTCTAGGCTCTTCAACATCTTATCTGGAGAAAAATGGCTATCTTGAAACTGCTTTAAGTACTGCCTACAATCTGAGCCTAAACGCATCAATGTTTTAGTCGCGTCTGTACCTAAACTGAGCAGAGGTAATACCTCATGGATCAATCGATCAAAGAGACCTGGATAGTGCAAGGATACTGGGAATTGATAGCGGACTTTAAGATTGCTGCTTTGCATGTAACATAAAAACCACTCTTCTTCTCCAAGAAATTTGCCCCATTGTTCTAATGTGATCGTACGAGAGTGTAATACTTGTGCTAAGGCGCGTACTTGATCGAGCCATTTTTCTGAGCTCAAGAGTTTATAACAGCCCTTGAGGCGATCGAAATCAGCAAGCAACAACTCGGGCTCAATGAGAGGATATTGAACAAGTAGAGCGAGGAACGCCTGATGGAGCTGATGCAAAGAAGGGTAGCTTGTGATTTCAGATTCTTGAACGAGTAACGCCACAATTTGTTGCACGAGACGCGCAGGGTCATGGTGCGCCGCTTTCATCACAGAACGCAGTTGCTCAGGAGAATAATCGAGAGGGGAAAGATGCTGGAGAAGGTATGTGCGCACGGCACTTTGATAGAAAGCAGTGGGATTGATCTCATCGGGAGAGGTCAATTCAAAAGGTGTTTGACTTTCGAAGGCAAATTCAGTCAGCATCCGATGACAAAATCCATGCAACGTGAAGATTTGCGCACTTTCAAAGCAGACAAGCGCAGCCTCGATCTTTTCGAGGGCCTCTTTGATGCGCACCTCTCCCTGTTCTAGAATGTGAGATAAGTAATCGTGAACAGGTTCTCGTTGGACAAGCGCTGCTTGTGTGCGTAACAACGTTTTTCGAATCCTTCTATTTAACTCGCGTGTAGAGGCCCGTGTGAAAGTCACCACGAGAATCTGTTCGATGGTCATCGGTTCATCTGACTCTAAGAGAAGACGCGTCACATAGTGTTCGATCGCAAACGTTTTCCCAGTGCCCGCAGAAGCTTCTAGAAAATGAAGATCGCAAACAGAAAGATCCCGGTGAAGCACATCAAAGGTCATGTCAGCCTCTCCAGAAGGGGGTGGAGACACTGTTTCAGCCTGGCTTCCCACTTAGAAAACAGCGATTCAGTATCCAGAGCAATTCCCTGTCGATCGAGCCATTCGACATAAGGGTCGGAAAAAGCAAATGGGCCTTTGCCTTTTTCGATTGTACGCTTCCATTCCTCTTGTCCTTTGAAAAAAGAAGGTGCCCATTCAGGCATGAGTGGAGACACGGATTGACGTGCTAGCTGATAGTAGCGAAGATACTCTTTAAGAGCTTTCTCTGCTTCTTCAGAGAGAAGGCTAAAACTTGTGCCATCTTTGGCGCACAACAAGGAATCGGGAAGCGCTCCCACATGGTGTTTGATGTGCAGATAAATGAGGTAGAGAGGCCAATGTGGCAGTAATTTTGCCGCTTTTTTCTCTGCATGAATGAGATAACCACGGGACGTGATATCGTTGAGTGTGCCAATGATGTAATGATCATCGATTTTCAATGCGGGGACAACCCAATTGCCATCGTTTAATTGGATTGGCTCTTCGCAGTGTAGGGAAAGCTCAACTGAAAAAATTTCTTTAGCATGAAGATTGAATGCAGATAAAGAAGAGAGCAGATCTTCCGCTCCTTCTTTCAAAGAACACGCGGCTACGTGTTTGAATAGTCCGTCGGGCATCACTCCCTGTTGTGTGCTCTGCTTTAAGATCGAATCCATCGAACTTTTTAAGGCAGCGCGTTTCAGCGCGTGCTGTTTTAATCCTGAGAGACAAAAAGCCTCATTTACGCGATCTTCTTCCTCTTTTAAATAGATTCCTAGCACCTGATTAAAATAAAACTGAATCGGATGCCGAGCGAGCTTTCTTAACATGGCAATAGAGATGAGAGGATCATCTGAGAGAGAGAGAGCCGTACTAAAAAATTGCCGCTTGCTTGCATATGCTTGAGTGCGCACCACGTCGGCCGGATGTTCGATGATCGAAATGTTGCGAATCGCGCACAATTCATCAATTAAATAGGAGGGGCCTTGTTGCTTGTTATCTTGCGGATGGATACGCGTGTAGCTTAAGAAGAGCGTTTCTTTGACACTGCATAAAAGTTCCAACAAGAGATAGCGATCTTCATCCATTTGAGAAGGAATGTAAGAGGGGGCCTTGGATGAGAGAGATGATTTCATTTCCTTGCGAGGAAAACTTTCTTCATCAAGTCCCATGACGTACACGACCTTAGCAGGACGCGCAACTCCAGATTTCAGCGAGCTGCATGTGATCATTTGCCTATGTTCTGCAGCAATCGAAGCTCGGCGCTGTTGATAGAAATACTTTGCGATTCTCTGCACACTCGAGAACTTCCAGTCGGATCCTTTGAGATAAAGAGTTTCAAGTTGTAGAGCGCGCATCTGCCGCAACAGCGATTCATCCTCAACGTGACAATCGCACTGCCTTTCTGCGCATTCGATAAAAAAATGCAACCACTCTGAAAGCGTTCGTGTCGGATAAGTTACGATCTGCTTTCTATCTTTTTTTAACTGATCATACCATTGCAAGAAAACACCAAACATCTCGACATCGGATTGTTCGATGCAATCAATCGGCCAAACGCTCACCCCATCGATCTGACCCGATTCCATTCCCAATCCAAAGATGAGCCGGTCTAACCCTGCTTCCCAACTCTCTTCCCCTGATCGAATATGAGCAGATTGCAACCAAGAACAGATGAGATGCACATCTTCTAGAGTCCACCCCCATCTTGCTCGAACAGGTTCCAATCTCAAGAAGGTTTCAACCGATGACAAAGAAACTTCCCCTGTTAGTAACTCGATCAACTGCATCAAGCTTTGAGCGACAGTGCTTATACTGCCTTGTTCAAGATCCTCAATCCGGTAGGCGAGCTGCTTGATGCTACCCAATACCATGTGTAAATAAGGCGCGTACCGTGCGATATCAGGAGCTAAAACAACAATCTCTTTCGGTTGAGCCCCGCGCTTCAAGCAAGCGATGATGTGATCTTTCATCACTTCCACTTCACGCCATTTAGAAGGAGCATTGTGAATCTGCAGCGAGGTATCGCACGCGCTAGTGTGGTCACAGGGTTTTAATAAGAGAAGTTCATCTTGCACGGCGCTGAGCGTCGATTCTCGATTTCTGGGAGCGTAGGATTCTTTGGATTCCGTGAGGTAGGGGTCGAGCTCTTTTAACATTTCCCTACCCAGTTTACCCCAGTTGGCAAGAAGTGGATGGCGATCTTGCAGATAACGCTCCATGTCGTCTCGCACAATACGACTCACCCCCACTCGCAACATCGTCCTCTGTAGGTGCAGTTTTTCTCGATCGGAACATACATCTTCCCAGTACTGTGCACAGGGAGAGAGTTGATACAAGGTCGCCTGTAAACGATAAAAAAATGACAAGTGTAGAGGCGATAAATAACTAAACCCAAAGAGATGGACCTTGGCATCACATGTTCCAGATTCTGAAAGCGTATCAAACGGGGTGGTCAAGGGAAGAGCTGAAGAAAATAAAGAGCGCCAAAGAGCTTGTTGCCAACCCTTATGCTCAAGCCAATCAGCGCAGGTTCCATAGACCCCATAACGCAAAAAAATCTTGGCTAATTGATCGCTCAGTGCAGCCATTCTCGTCGTGGGATCTTGGTCAACATAAGTCCATAGAGGAGAAAACAGAGGATCATGTCGAGGCATGCGGTGCATCTGATGTTCAAGGGCAAGCGACAATTCCAAGAAAGAAGGGATTTTTTTCCCTTGATGAGGTCGACACAATTGCAATAGTTCGACAACTCCCTGTTCGAGAAGAAGAATATGCACACCTGTGCAAATGGTGAGCCGAGGGTGTCGCGCCAAATAGCCGTGGAGAAATTCTTTGATCGATTCGCTTGGGACTAAGACATAGCGCTTCTCAAAAGGTTGAGAGGAGGGTTGGAATAAACTTTCAACTAAAGTCTCTGCCAAACTCTCATAACTATTGCTAAAATTAGCTCTTAAAGAATTATGCTCGCTCACATTTTGTATCATTTGCTATAAACAAATTATATGGGCCGTTTTTCACAGTTTGCAAAAAAAAGCTGGAGCTCTCTTTCTTTATTTAATAAGAAATCGAGTTCCCATTCGCTTTCCATGCTTAATCTTGCGCAATTTTTAGGCGTGATCAATGATAACGTCTTCAAATTCACGATGGCGTTTCTGCTCATCGACGCGTTAGGAAAAGAGCATGCCAGTATCATTTTATCAGCAACAGGCGCCATTTACGTCATCCCTTTTCTACTCTTCTCCTCTTCAGCTGGCATTCTAGCAGATCGGTTTAGCAAACAAAAGCTTCTTGTGATCATGAAGATTGCGGAAATGGCAGTCATGATCTTGGCGATATTTGCTTTTGCTGCCATTAGCGTAGTGAGTTGCTACATTTTACTTTTTTTACTTGCCACGCACAGTGCGATGTTCGGTCCTTCTAAGTATGGAATCATCCCTGAACTTGTCGAAAGCGATCGCGTATCGAGAGCCAACGGCTTAATCACCTCGTTTACTTATTTAGCCATCATCATCGGCACCTTTCTAGCTTCCTTTTTGACTGAGATCACCTCGAAACGTTTCGTCCTAATCGCCGTGTTTTGTTTTTTTGTGGCAATGGGAGGTTTCTTTAGCGCACTCAGAATTAAGCGCACGCAACCCCAAGGGTCACAAAAGAAAATGAATGTCTTTTTTGTGCGTGAAATCTTTCGAACGCTCAAAGCTTCAACCCAAACACCCCATTTATTACCTGCTATCTTCGGGTCTGCCTATTTTTTATTCATTGGGGCTTTCACGCAACTCAACATCATTCCCTTTGCGATCCAATCCTTAAGTCTCTCTGAAGTATCAGGTGGCTATTTATTTTTAGCGACAGCGCTGGGCATTGCTATAGGCTCTTTTCTAGCAGGAAAGATGTCAAAAAAACGGATCGAGCTCGGCATGTCGTGTTTAGCGGGAATCGGGATTGCCTTATCTTTTTTCTTGTTGGCTATTTTCCCCAGCAACCTCACTAAATCGATCATCGCGCTTATCCTCATTGGCGTTCTAGGTGGCATCTTCATCGTTCCCTTTGATACCTTCATTCAACTCTATAGCAACAAAGAAAAGCGGGGACAAACCATTGCAGCATCCAATTTTCTAGCATTTTTCGGCGTGCTCATCGCTTCGTTGGCGCTTTACCTCTTTAGCCAGGTTCTCTACCTGTCTCCAGCAGGAGGATTTGCTGTGATGGGATCGATCACTTTGATCACCTCCTGTGTGCTGATGGCTTGTCTTTCTGATCTATTTCTTCCCTATTTTTCTCGACACTTCCTGCATCGAATCTATCGATTCCGCGCCCCTTCTATTGAAAAAATCGAACAATCTTCAAAAACAATTCTCATTCTTGAAAAAGGAACTTGGCGCGATGCTCTCTTAGTGCTCGGGACTGTTGATAGGGTGCGCATACTTGTTCCTCGTTCCACTAAAGGCCATCACTCGCGATTCTATCGCCTATTTAACACATTTCACCTCATCCCAGCAGAAGAAGATCCCATGCAACTGATCGCCCACGCCAAAAAGTTACTTGACAGAGGACTCATCCCCTGTCTTTTGTTAGAGCAACCCTTTCACCCCCGATCTCGCTCTTTCTTTGATTTATTCCGCAATTCTGCGCGGTTAATATTTGTTCGCATTGAGCGCGTCAACAATCATCTCACGATGCAATTTTCCCTTCGCGACTAGACCTCTTTAAGGAAATAGTAAATGTTCACCTACATCCTTCGTCGGCAGCTGAAAAAGCGGTTGTATCAAAAAGTTTTTCCAGCATTTGAAAAGTGAAATCTTTGACGACTTTTTTTTCACCTGTCGACGAAGGGAGGATAGGGGGCAAGTTGGGTTATTAGAAATGCGTAAAAATTTTTTGTCCTTTAGAGAGAGAGAATCCTCTAGACGGCTAGAAAGAAATTATTTTATTTCCCTTGTTCTACACCTACAATTACAATTACTTAATTTAAAACCATAAATAGTAAAAAATATTTAATATTTAATTAAAAATAAACATCAAATATAATAATATCCATAACATTAATTAGAAGCGAGATTAAACAATGTCATTATCCGGCTTAGTTCCTTTAACTTTACAAGCGACAGCACAGCCAGCGCCTGAGCTTGCCCCTTCACAAGCTACACCTAAACACACAATGACTGGCATAAACCCTATCCCTAGCGCCGTTTTCGGACGCATATTAAGCTTCCTTCCTGCTCAACAAATAACTCGCCTCCATCATGTGTGCCGAGATTGGCGTAAGCTATCTCTCGTCAACGATGGCTGTCTAGATCTTTCTGGACTGGCCAATTTATCGGATAGCAATCTTAAAACCATTCTTGATAAAGCAAGTGGGACACGCATTACCTCTATCAATCTATCTAATTGCAAAAACATCACAGATGCTGGCCTTGCCCATCTATCAAAACTCACATCTCTAAGCTCACTTAATCTAAGCGACTGCACAAACATCACAGATGCTAGCCTTGCCCATCTAGCAACTCTCACACTCTTAAGCTCACTTAATCTAAGCAGGGGCTATAACATCACAGATGCTGGCCTTGCCCATCTATCAAAACTCACATCTCTAAGCTCACTTAATCTAAGATGGTGCCATAAGATCACAGATGCTGGCTTTGCCCATCTAGTAACTCTCATGTCTCTAAGCTCACTTGATCTTAGCGAGTGCACAAAAATCACAGATGCTGGCCTTGCCCATTTATCAAAACTCTCATCTCTAAGCTCACTTGATCTAAGCGGGTGCACAATCACAGATGCTGGCCTTGCCCATCTAGTAACTTTTACACTCTTAAGCTCACTTACTCTATGCAGAAACATCACAGATGTTGGCATTGCTCATCTATCAAAACTCTCATCTCTAAGCTCACTAGATCTAAGCGAGTGCATAAACATTACAAATGCCGGACTTGCCCATCTAGAAACTCTCACACTCTTAAGCTCACTGAATCTAAGCGGGGGCTATTATAAGATCACAGATGCTGGCCTTGCCCATCTATCAAAACTCACATTCTTAAGCTCACTTGATCTAAGAACGTGCCATAAGATCACAGATGCTGGCCTTGCCCGTCTATCAAAACTCTCACGCTTAAGCTCACTTAATCTCAGCGAGTGCTATAACATCACAGATGCTAGCCTTGCCCATCTATCAAAACTTACACTCTTAAGCTCACTTGATCTAAGTTGCACAGATATCACAGATGCTGGCCTTGCCTATCTATCAAAACTCACTCTCTTAAGCTCACTTAATCTAAGCAAGTGCAGAAACATCACAGATGCGGGCCTTGTCCATCTGTCAAAACTCACCTCTCTAATCTTACTTGATCTAGATCATTCGGGGATTCCCTTGGATGCTGCAAAAGCTTTTAAGATGAAACTGATTTCTATTGAATTTAAAAACATTGCATTCAGAGCTAAAATGGATTATTACATCTACATGCTGGCTTCACAGCCTAAAGGGAGCGATAACTTGGGATGGGGGAAAAAGAACCGTTATGTTGATCTTGATCGTCTAAAATTAGCGCAAGCACTTGCTACGTTGAAAGTATCACGTTCACCCCTTTTTGAAGAGCTATCGATCGAACCTTTGCTCGATCTCATCAATCAACAAGACTCTACTGATAAGCAAATTGATCAGTTATTGCACAAGTTACCGGAAGAGATAAAAAAGGATATTTTTGACCAAGTCTATCAACTAGCTCCTGAGCCAAAAGGGGGGGGCAATGGGGAGAAAAGCATCGCTTTGATGATCTAGTACGGTTTAGGTTAGCTGTGATCGGGGTGATCAAAAATCGCGTTCTCCTAGCTAAATGATACTGTCCTCGACTTTGTCCAATCTTATAATCAACTCGCTGACGCTCGTCGATCATAAGATTGGACAAGAAAATTTTGCTTCTTTTCAGCCTTTCGCTACTTAACTCAAGCCGCTTGCAACACTTGTTTGACTATAGCTTCAGCCTATTCAGCCATTTCGGGTTCACTAATAGTGGTCCGTTTCTTAGTGCGGAAATTAAGCCTAAACATTATTTTACAAACAAAAGAATAAAGGAGCGGCAATTCCTCCCAGCCATAAATGGCCGAGCTTCCTTGCCGTCAATTGGATGAAATTAACTAGCCCTGCCTTCAAGCATTATGATCTTATTCCCTCCAAATTTACATGTGATGGAGGCAACATCAACCCTGAATTAAAGATCAGCGAAGTTCCAAAAGAAGCAAAAAGTTTAGTCCTCATTGTGGACGATCCCGACGTCCCTCCCTCTGTCCGCCAAGATAGGATGTGGGACCATTGGGTCGTTTTTAATATTCCAGCTGAAACCACCCATATTGAAGAAAACTCTCAACCGCCAGGTCTTCCCGGAAAAAATACGGGAGGGGGTCTCAACTACCAAGGACCTTGCCCACCAGACAGAGAACATCGCTATTTTTTTAAGTTATATGCCCTTGATACCGAGTTGTCTTTGCCTCAAGGCTCTTCAAAAGCTGAAGTTGAAAAAGCAATGCAATCGCATATTCTCAATCAAACTGAATTAATTGGCCGTTATAAAAGATTATCTCAATAATTATTGACAAACAATTTCTTTAATTATTAAGGTGAGATTTAACTAATGCCAAACCTGTGGGAGGGTAAGGATGCAAATACATCACGCTATGATGGTAGCGAGCATTTTCGGTCCATTTCTATTCATTATTGGACTCTGGATGCTCTTTTATCACGACAATATGATGAAAGTTGTTACATCGATGAAGAACACGCCAGCAGCGTTCTACTTAGTCGGTGCTTTAAATCTTTTTTTAGGACTCATCATCGTTAATGAATACAACGTATGGATGTGGAATGCCGCATTATTGGTGACTTTATTAGGTTGGCTCATGATTATAAGAGGCTTAATCTGCCTTTTCATGCCACAACTCTTTGTCAAATGCTGCATGAATTATCCAACATGGCTAAAGGTACGTGGAGTGGTTGTCCTCATATGGGGCATTCTGCTTTTCTGGCTAGTCGCGATGGCTTAAGCCCTACATAATTTAAGCTGTGGATCCCTCGATTCACAGCTTCTCTTGATAGAAAGCTCCGAATCCTTTATTCTAAGAATTATTTTTCGGAGCACCCTATGAAACTTGGATTTTTGGCTGCAGCAGTATTTTCCTGCCTTTTTTCACATGTCATTTCCTCTCCCTCTACACAACCCATCTCCTCACTTCGACAAAGACAACCCCATTGGACTCCCAAAATCATGGATGTTCATCCCAATGGACAAGCCAAACGCGTCCTATTCTATGAACAAGTCGACCAAGAGAGTGAATCTCCCGTTAAACAAGTCAATTTTTTTGCAAATGGTCAGATCCAAACCGAGATGGATTTGATCGTGATCACGGAAAATGATCCCGGTTTTAAAGAATGGAAATCCACCATTGTGCCGCACGGACTGTGCGCCTCCTTTTTTGAATCGGGGCAAGTTGAAAAAATCGCCACTTACGACCATGGTATTGCTCACGGTGATTTAAAAGTATTTTTTCAGAATGGAAAAATCCGAGCTCAAGGCGCTTATAAAAATGGTCAACGTCAAGGTCCCATGACGGCTTTCTTTGAAGATGGCGCTAAATCTGAAGAAGCCATCTATGAAGAAGGGAAAATCACCGGAGAGATGATCCGCTACTTTCCGAAAGGCAACCGAGCCATGTTGATCCCCTATGAAAATGGAGTTCCTCATGGGAATGCCTTAGAATGGTATGAAAGTGGAGCTCTCAAGGCCAGCCTACGTTACCAGAATGGACTGCTTCATTCAGATGGGAAGAATTCAGCCGTTGTTATCTATGCTGAGGATCGCTCCATTCTAGAAGTGCAGGATTTCAATCAGGGCCAACCCACTGGCGCCCACCTCAAGTACCACGCGAATGGGAAAGAAAGCTACAAAGTCTATTACAAAAACGGCAACAAGCAAGGTAAAGAGCAGTTCTTCGGTCAGACTGGAAAACTGCTAGGCGAAGGAGAATACGAGCAAGGAGTCCCCTATGGCAAGCACTGGCGCAAAGCGGAAAATGAGCAGATGATTTTCTTGGCCAACTTCAATGAAGCTGGCAACCCTACCGAACCCATCCAAGAATTTACCGAACAAGGGCAAAAAATTGCCGAATATACCCTTGTTGACAAGCAGCGCCACAAGCAATTCCGCCAATGGTATACCAATGGAACACCCCATATCGATTTTAACTACAACCTAGGCAAGTTTGAAGGGGAACAGAAGGAATTCTTTCCATCAGGTCAACTCAAGCTCAAAGCCGTTTATCGCGACAATGTCAAAGACGGCGTCTACGAAGAATGGTATGAAAATGGGCAAATGACCGTTCGCATCGAGCTCAAAAATGGCATCAAAGACGGTTTATCTCAGTCCTGGTACGAAAACGGGACATGCAAAATCGAGGAACACTATGTCAATGGAGAACTCGATCAAGCGCGCAAAGAATGGTTTGCCAATGGAGCGTTGAGGTTTAGTGGAGAATTCATCGCCGGAAAAAAACTGGGCGTCCACCGCGAGTGGAACGATGCCAACGAACTCCTCATGGAAGTGCACTATGAAAATAATCTTCCCATAGGTGTTGCTAAAGCTTGGTACGGAAAAAATCAATTGAAAGAGCTCATGACTTTTCTAGAAGGTAAACGCAATGGAAAAGGCGAAGAGTACTATGAAAATGGCCAACTCAAGCTCACTGCCGTTTACAAAAATGATCAACCAGACGGAGAGGTCAAAAGTTGGTACAGCGATGGAAGCTTATGCGCTGTCAAAACCTACCGCAATGCCATTGCCGTAGGTGAACACAAAGAGTACTTTCAAAAAGCTTCTCCTCAAGATAAAATCCAACAACTCATGCGTGTTTTCACTCATAATGACGCAGGACAACTCCATGGCGAGCAAAAAACATTCCATGCCAATGGAACACTTCATACATCCATTTCCTACAGTCAAGCGCAATTACACGGCATGAAAGCGATGTGGGATAAAGAGGGGAATCTTCTCGAAGAAGCATGGTATGAAAATGGCAAACTCAACGGCCGTTTTTTTGAAAAATCCAAGGACGGTAAAGAAATCGTCTTCCATTACAAAAATAATCGCCGCGAAGGGCCTCATGAGATCTACTACCCTTCTAAAGACCCCTTTAACAAAATTAAAGCTCTTGAAGTGAACTTCTCCAATGACAAGCCAGAAGGGGAAACGATTGAATACAACGAAGATGGTCATAAAATTGCTGTAACGCCCTATTTCGATGGGCTAAAAGAGGGAGAAGCACAAATTTTTTCACCTAAAGGCCAACTCCTCATGACCATCGAGTTTCATGAAGATAAACGCCATGGTCCTTCAATACAGTATTATCCCGATGGCGCAGTGTTCATCGAAAGCAACTTTGAATACGACTTGAAAGACGGGGAAGAACACACCTACTACCCTCATGGAGCGCTGGCTAAATCTATTTCATACAGCAAGGGACAGATCCATGGTGCTTATCAAGAATGGAACGAAAATGGAGTCCTCACGTTTGATGCCGAATACACCGAAGGCAAACGACATGGCAAATTCAATAAGTACTATGAAAACGGCGACCCACGCCTCTTACAAACTTTCTTAGATGATCAATTGCACGGCGTGAAAAAGAGCTACGACAACGAAGGTACTCTCATCGAAACTAAATACGATAAGGGCAAAAAACTCTAAGAGTTAAACGCAAAGAACTATTTTTTTACCACCCGCTTCGCTAGAGAACACAGAGCACACAGAGGCGGCTTCGCCGCAAAAGTAGACCACGTACTTTTGCGGCGAAGCCGCCTCTGTGTGCTCTGTGTTCTCTAGCGAAGCGGGTGGTAAAAAAACCATCGAAAGTTATGGATAAAAGTATGCCCAAACTTTCCGCGTCTGCGTTTAAAGGTTAAGTAACTTGGTAGAAGCGGACGTTGGGAATATGAAAGAAGGAGTTGACGCGTGAGAGCCATTTCTGGATCGCTTGTATTCCGTCGCCTTTTAATTGGTAAAGTCCAAAATTCGGATCGTAAAGGAATTTGCCCCACGATTCATTGATCAGCGCCATAGAATGCCCATGGAATTCCCCCTTGTGGTTTACACAGGGATCAATAGCTCGTATTACAAACACCCCCCGAGGCAAATTGCGGAAGATTTGCCCTACCCGATCATTGGCATCGGAAAGTACCACCTCATCAGAGCTATAAACAATCTGTCTTTGATGAAACCCCAGCAATGCTGCCACTTTATCTCTCTTGAAGTCGAGACTGACCTCATGAGGATGAGAGCAAATCGCATTAAACGCCGCTTGTCTAATTCTCAACTCATCTGAACATGTCCTAAATGCCGCTCCCAACGACTGTAATTCACTCACAGGATTCGCGGCTATTCTGACTTGCTGGTTCAAGTACTGATCGATAAATTCTAGCGCCATCGAGGAACAAGCACCACCGCTTAATTGTGGAGAAAGATGCCTTTCATCAAATGTCACCCCATAGGCACGATTAGCAATAAGGCGCGCAAATACCTCTTTGACCCGATCCAAATTACAACCACCATAGCATCCATCTTGAGATCCCTGAATGATCTGTACATAGGAGGATGAGCCCAACAGGCATTCCTTGATCTGCTCCATCCATTGAAATAACCTCAAAGCAATGGCATGGACCAAGGCGACCACCCTATCCACCAGCTGGGTTAGGCAATGCCTGTGAGCAATAAAAGCTACATGTTGAGTATAATTAATTTGCATAAAATCTCTCATAAATCCTGAAAATAATAACAAAACCAGAATAAATAAGCCATAAGCGCTTATTAACAAGCGTTTTAAAGTTAATTAAACATTTGTTTACTATTATTATAATTTTAGTTATAATTAGGCTATATTTAAAAGATAAAACTAACTAATTAACAAAATAAAATTAATCAATAAAATAACTCATTAATTGTAAGGTGTTTATGGCAGTCACATTATTACCAGATGTTTACGACCCCCGTCATATAGATTTATGGGAGCCAGAGCCAGATCTACCTGAAGAGTTAAGGGATCTACCTGCTAAAAAAATTGATCCTCACGCAGCTATTAAAGCTGTTACCAAACAAGTACTCGCTGCTCATCGCCCAACTACCCCCGTTAAAGCTGTCGCCAAACAAACCACTATTGCTGCCCTTCCCAAGGCAGCCACCCCTGGTGAAGCTGTTTCCCAAACTGAACCTGCTATTCAAGCTGTTGCCCACCAAGCACTCGCCACTGATATTGCTGCTCCTCCCCCAGCACCCCCTGGTGAAGCTGTTGCCCAACATGCACTCACTGCAGCTGTTGCTGCTCTTCCCCAAGCCCCCGTTGGAGCTGTTGCCCAAACAACACTGGAAACTGCTAGCGCAGAGAACGGATACCGCACAAAAGTCAGAGAGCACCATTGGGTGAAAATCGATCTCGCAGGAACCCTGCGCAACACTTTAAGTGGTGTAGCAGTATTAATGGGGATTGCAACATTGGTGTTTGCCGTCGCCTTTCTAGCCATTTATGGCGGTTGTATGATTATTAGAGATGCGTTAGTCGGCCCAAAAGATGAAAAAGGCTCACTCATAGCAGCTGCAAATGATTGGGCGAAATCCTTAAAGACAGAGGATGAAGAAGATCAAAACATTGCATTCTGGTCTTTGCTCAATCAACTTTTCTATTCGACCATTGGATTCTCTCTTCTGGGAGGAGGATTTACTGAATTGCTAGGCACTACTGCAGCTCACGCCCTCGACTATGCTTCTACTTTAGGTCATACCGCAATGGCTACATGCGACAAGATTAGTGCAGTTTTTTCCAAAATTATCGGATGGGCTTGTATTTTACGAGGAGCTGCGCTCATTGCCGCAGCCCTTTCTCAGCTCTCCTACTTACTGCCCTTCCGAAGTGACTTTCGAGATCAATTAGGCGCACATGAACACGATACAGATAAAGCTTTCGACTTCTTGGAAGCAGCATTCGAGAGAGACGAAGATGCGTTTAAAAGACGAGTGGGCGAAAAAGCTTACAAAGCCTATAAAGAATGGGACGGGAATCCCTTAACTCAAAACGAAATCTTACTTCAGATTGACCAAGGAATTCACAAACAAATCTGCGAACAGTATCTACGTATTTTAATTGGTATAATATTGGTAGTAGGTGGTGGTGCAGCGACCTTCTTCTCAGGAGGACTTGCTCCGGTGTTAATTGGATTTGCTATCTTGGCTGTATCGGAGGGGTTATGGTTCACCTATGATAAGACTATCTTGTTTACAGGAATAGTTGATAGATTTTACCAGGCACCTAGAGCTCTAAGTCATGTATATAAAAAACAAATCAAGCTGGGGGCTGCTACACCAAGCTTAACATGGGAAGATCTTTGGGCATTCCTCAAAGCTTAAGTCTGCACATATCAGATCGAGCGGTATAAAAACACCGCTCGCATTTTTCTGTAAAAATTAAATTTTCTCTTTATAATTTACAAATAATATTTACTTTGCTTATGTTCTCATCCTTACCATGACCCCGGAGTGGTTATGAGAGCAAAACAGCATCTATTAGACATCTTGCGCAACCTCATTTACTCATTAAAACCAAATATTTTCAGCCCAATTTTTGTATCGTCATCTCAGCGACTTGCCAAAGTCGCTTCGTCTCCGGCACCCGAATCTACTGCCGTAGATTCTAAAAATTTGCCTAGTAAATCTTTGATTTTTCTGAGCAAAGCAGGTTACGCAAGATGTCTATTTTTCGTAGTCATAGCACTCTTCATCTGCTGCTCATGCGAACGGAATACTAAACAAGTCCAAGACCATGTCATCCGTCTTAACATGAAGGAAGAGCCTGCGACATTAGATCCTCGCAAAGGGGGAGACGTCATTTCTTCCCATATGCATTTTCTCTTGTTTGAAGGATTAGTGAAGCTCGAACACGATGGAGCCATATCCCCTGCGCAAGCTCAATCTTATGAAATTTCACCTGACGGGACCGTCTATACCTTTCACTTGCGAGAGACAACCTGGTCTAACGGCACACCTGTGACAGCTCATGACTTTAAACAATCCTGGCTTGATATTCTAGATCCGTCATTTCCTTCCCTCAATGCTCACCTGTTATATCCTATTAAGAACGCTGAGCGCGCTAAAAAACGGATGGGAAGTCTAGAAGAGGTAGGAATCGAAGCTCTCGATGCCAAAACACTCGTTGTCACCTTAGAACATCCCACTCCCTATTTTCTCGAACTCGTTTCTTTTTGTGTCTTTTTCCCTGTCAGTAAATTAAAAGACCATGAACAACCCGATTGGGCCTATCACGCAGGTCCCCATTTCACTTCGAATGGCCCCTTTGTTCTCAAGGAATGGAAACACAATAATGAGATCGTAGCTGTGCGCAATCCACTTTACTGGGATCAACAAAGAGTGCTTCCCGATCGCGTGCATTTCACGATGATAGATAACGAAACGACAGCCTTAGAACTCTTTCACAATGGGAAAATCGACATGATTGGCGAGCCGTTGTGCTCTTTGCCAACCGATGCCCTACATTCTCTTAAATCAAAAGACAAGCTCGTTAAACATCCGGTGGGGGGCACTACCATCATTGCATTCAACACAACGCAAGTGCCGTTTAATCACCCCAAAATTCGAAAAGCATTCAGTTATGCAATTCATCGCCATGAGATCGTTTCCCACATCACTCAACTCAATCAGCAGGTGGCAACCTGTGCTGTACCCCCGATCCTTAAAAAAAATCAATCTACCTCATTGTTTAAAGATCATGATGTCGCCACAGCGCGCCAATTGCTCAGAGAAGGGATGGAAGAGCTCGGCATCGATGTCACAGCGTTCAAAAAAGTATCTCTTGTTTACATGAGCTCTGATCTTCATCATAAAATTGCACAGGCTATTCAAAGGCAATGGGCTGAAGATCTAGGGATCATGATAGCCTTAGAAAATGTTGACAATAAAGTGTTGATCAACAAGCTCACCAAGCGGGATTTTTCGTTAGCTCAAACGATGTGGGTGGCACAGTACAATGATCAAATGAACATCTTGGAACGCTTCAAGTTCAAGGACAATGCCAAGAATTACTCTCAGTGGGAAAATCAACAGTACATCGATCTACTCAATCAATCCTTTTACCAAGTAGGAGATGAGCGATTGTCCACACTACAACAAGCCGAAGAAATTTTTCTCAATGAAATGCCCGTTGCTCCCATCTACCATTGGGATGTCGCTTTCATGGTTAACCCTCATCTAAAGGGAGTCAAATTAACCCCTATTGGAGACATTGTGTTCGAAGATCTGAATCTTATACCACAAAGGCTGCTATTCCATGATTAGAACCCGACATGTTGAGATATTTCCGACCTTTTCTCTACCTTCGATTTCAAAAATTTTCGAAAAAGAAAAACCAACGCCTTTAATCCGTCCTTCTTTTCATACAAACGGGGTGCAAAGCGCAGAATTTGATCCTTTTGTCATTTCCATTGAACGCATGCTGCGCTCAATTTTACCCGAAGAACTTGTGCAAAGCCTTTCCTCTAGAAAGCCCCAGGAAACCACCAAACATGCGATCACAGCTCTCAATGGGCTATTGCCCTACATTGCTTGGAATGATCCAGAAATTGCCCCTTGTACGTTGCGCGCTACAGTGCTGTGTCATGCAGAGTTCACAAGTGGGGTAGGGCGCTATCTTTGCGATACGTTTAGCCGTTGGCTGGTGCCAGGAAAATTTCTCAATATCAGCTCCGTACAAGCGCTCAACTTTAATTTCATGAGTTACCCAGGTCAAAAATTCTTCTTTCACCAAATTCTTCTCGACATCCATACGGAAGATGATCTGATGATTGTTAAACACCATTGGGAACTTCTTAAGCAAGAACTGCGCTTGAACATTTTAGCCGTCAAGCATGCCCGACACATTGTCACATTGAAGCAGCTCTCTTCTGAGCAAAAGAAGGCGATCATTGAAGAGAACATCGCTTCGGTCACAGAACGACAATTGAAAGATAGCGATCACAATTCCTTTGATCACATGCATCATTTCTTCATGCAACTTAAAGCAGAAGAAAAGCTCACTCAGATCAAAGAGCAATTTTTACCCCATTTTGAGCAAAGACCCAAGGCGTTTCAGCGTGATATTTTCAACGAAATCAAACATTTTGCACTGCTCTTCGGGGAAACTTTTACCTCTCGTCATGAGTTGCGCTATATTAGCCGTCTGATTTCTTATCATTATCTCTTCCGCAAATTCCTACAGAAATTCATCGATAATACTCCCCATGAAAGAGGACTTAGCGTCAAACTCTTAAAAGCTCAACTCCAAATCAACGACAAGAACAAGAGCAAAGCTGTGCTAGGCATCATCGGAGCGATGAATGTCTTAGGCGACAACGAACTCTTCAGCGAACGTCATTTTTTTGAAGCCATCTGTCATTGTCTGCCTCATGTGCGCAAAGTGGAGAATTCTTTTATTCTCGATCGACGCAGCCACGATCCCATTCGCATTTTTTACATTGAAATTGAAAAAAAAGAAGAGGGGCATTTTACATCGGAAGAGATCAAACATCTCCAAAAAAATCTTCCTCGCGAACTCAAAGAGTGCATTGAAAGCGTGATCCATCCCGTGTTCATGCCGCGCAACGAAGAAGAGATCATGAGAAACATGCTGATCTTAAGCCAAGAGCTGAACTATGTCGCCGATCTTCCCCAGGTGATCATCTCGTTCGATGCTCAAACTGAAAAAGAGCTCTTCTTTCGCATTATCCTTCTTCGCGTACTCAAAGAAAATTCCCTGCCGATTGTCGATATTTTCAAGGAAGCCCACTCTGAGCTACGCATCCGCGACCTTGAGATTAAGCAGGTAGGATATTTGCGCAAAAAATACATCAAGCAAGCCAATGTTTTCAAAGTAGCGCTGAATAAAAAGCGGTTCTTGCGCAAGGATTACTCGATCGATCTCTTCAAGGCTCGCCAAGCAGTTTCTTCTGAAATGCACAAATTATTTAAGGGGATTAGAGACTTTAACGGCGGCATTCTTTCCAAGCAACATGAAGCCTTTATCCAATTGCGCGATCTTTTAAAAAGCACTTCGATCCACAAGGATTTTCTCTTGGAAAATTTCTTCTATTCCCTCTCTCCACCTTTGCATCAAAGCCTTGTGCTTCCCAGCCTATTAAAATACCTCTTCCTCCTCATGTTGGAGGCGCTTGAATCCGATTACGCCCTTCGACCTCTGTTTTACAAATCACAAACCATAGGCGATCAACTTCTCTTGATGATCGCGTCCCCAGAACAAGGCCTTCACGAGGATCTCTCTTCTATTATTGCAACGCTGCAACTCCCTTCTTCTGATCTCACGACAACTCAATTATCCTTTTATGAAATCCACTGCATTGGGTACATCTACCTCAACCGAAATGCAAAGGAACGCGATCTCTTCCAAACAACGTTGATCGAACGTCTGAAAGAACGTCACCTTATACACAAATGAATTCAAAAATTGGTTTTTGAATTCATTTGTGTATAAAATTTCAACTTCACTAAAACGAAAAACGGTTTATGTCTTGAAACAGTTGTCAATTTGAGATATAATGAGTATGAACGCGGTGGAAAAAAGTATGTCATATAAATCATATTTACTTGTGATGAGTCAATTATCTAGTTCTAAAAAGGCTTGTATTACAATACAAGATAGAACGATTCATATTGATGCTTCGAGTAAAAAAAATTGTTGGCGTCTCTGTACAAAAATTTTTGATGGAGAAGGAAACACGCCTCATGGCGTAAGAGCCTGCTTATCTAGCACCGGACTACTACGTTGGGAGCAGGGCAAATCCCACCTCAAGTACGACTCCCTCAACCACGTCATTTACCTGATTGAAGACATTGCTCACCAAGAGCGTAGTTACATCCCGTTTAAGTACCATATTGAAGATTTTATTAAAGTGTCTCAAGAATGGCAAGAAATTTTAGAACAACTGTCTACCATCAAATAATCTTGTTTATTTTTGCCGTTTCATTTCCATTTGATGCAAAAACTTTCAGACACATCCTTTTTTCTTCTCTAATACCTGCATGCTTTTCAGTATCATCACAGGCTTGTTTTACAGATTTAGATAAATGATTTTTAATTCACAAATTAGCATAAAGCTTTTTTTTGCGTATTTATATTGCGCTTAATTAGTTAATAACGATATAATTCAACCGTAGCATTAACAATGTTTTATAAAATGAGGCAAAATGACTAGTGTAACTTTAAGAGATTGTCAACCTGTTGGTACGGGCACCGTGAATGGGTATGAGCCAACACTTGAGGGTAACCACCGACGACATCAATTCGTGGTTACTGAATCGATGATAAGAGTTATGTGTGGAGTGCTCACTGTTGCGACGCCTATCTGTCACCCAATAGCTTCTGTAGTGAATGTAGTTTATTTGAGTATACGATTAGTTTCTTTGTCTCATTTTTGGCTGCCAAAAGAAGAGACAGCTTATTCCTTCACAGGAAGATTAAAAGATGCGGGAGAAGATTTGTTGCGAGTTGTAGCAACACCTATCGCTTTAGTTGGTCTTGAATTAGCTGCACTATACGGAATTCTCAGTCCCCGGAATGGTGGCGCATTATATGGAAGTATTGAACGTGCTCTATATGGCGAGGCTATTCTAACTCCATTTTATTAAGCGAAAAAATTTACAAATATAGACTGAGTTTCATTTAACAAACAAACAGCTATTGGTTATTGAATGAATTTGCCAGTACAACGTTTTTCAAGCGATGTTCTCTCCTCATTTAATAACGCACGCCGCTTTTTATCGGGAGAGACAACCATTGCCGAGATCACAAGTAAGCAACATACACATGGTCCAGGAACTAGCTGCATTCCGCGTCAACCTGTTCTAGCTACGCATTGGAAAGTATTACACATCATTACAGCTCCTTTACGCCTCATTACCGCTCTATTCTTAACGACGGTTAGCGTTCTCATTCCGACCGTCTACCCACTCGCGCAACGCGTTGCCATGGGCTACAATGTCTATGATCAACAGCCTACAACGGTCACATTGCTGAAAAAAACCATCAATCAACCGCAAAAAGGGATGGAAGACATCACGGCTCATCCTCCGATTGCTGTAAGCTCTCTAACCGATCCTCGGATGAAAAAGAGAACTTTTGATGAACCCTGCATCACTTTCGATCATCACAATAAGGGGATCTGTCGCGGGATGAGCGATTGGTTTAACTACTTGTATTTGCAAACACAACATCTCTTTGAGCACCCACGCGATCACATGATTGCACTTGGCAATGTTTTTATCAAAGGGGGCCCAAGAGAAGCAGTTCTTTTACAAAGTTTGCATATTAATAAAGGTAAACTGCTCAACGTGCGTATGGGATCTCTTCAATACAAAAAACAATTCGTAGCACCCTACGTTATTGCTTTGAAACCATCGCTCAATGGAACAGGCCTTGCAGTTGCCAATTATAATAGAGCCATTAAAACCATAGAAAACCTTCCTCTAGGGTCTTATCGTCTTCTAGTGCCTAAGCATGCTTGCGCCTTTATCAAAGTTTCTCCTTATCTCAGTTATTTCTTCGATCCCAATTTTGGCGTGCTCGAAATTGCAGGTATTAAGCAAGCTGCTAAACTTCTCCCTTTTTTTGAACTCTATTATAAATCTAAGCAAAAAGGAGTTGTTGCCTTTGCCCCTGTGTATCAGCGTCCCATTCGTCATATGGACACCATCTTTGCGCGCTTTCGCGATGTGTTGAAGACAATTTTCTCATGAAGGAAACATCAGTAGCAATTCAGTTGCGGCCTAGAGCTCAAGTTACTCTTAACGCGCATGGATAGTCCTACAACCAGAACCTATGAGATAGTCGCACAATCAGAACCTATGAGAATGTAGTGGGTTCGAGAAGGGGAAAGACATTGCATGTAGCGACCATTTATTATTTTTTCCCTGATCTCAGACCAAAGTACATCATGATGATACCCAGCTATTTTTAAAGCTTCTCGATACAGTAATCTGTCATCTGGTAAAGAAACTACATAGACATCGTTCACCAAAACTGGTAGAGAAGTCGAATTTGTTTTAGGAACTTCCTTTAAGGCTTCTCCTATAGAGGAATATTCAGGCGCTTTTTCTAAAGCTGACGCGCTTTTGCGAATACGAGAAGCTTTGTTCGAAGGAGCTGCTGCTAGCGAAGCGACCAAACGAGCATGTTCCCATTGTGATGTAGCAATGTCACCACGTCTGAATTCTTGCGCTCTTGTCAAAAAGAATGCGTTGCCAACTTCTAAAACTCTACGCAAGTAGCTCCCTCTATGTTCGAGTGGCAGATTTTCTGATTTTCCGTAAACCCATCCTAGGGCCACTCCAGTACCTACTGCCGCACCGCTCAAAGTCACTTTGAGCGCATGGGTGAAGACTTTAGCTGACATTGTATTGTCCTTTGTAAAAAGTAATAGTAAAGAGTTATTAGACTTCTTTAAAATAACGCGCATTGATCCTGTTGCAATCAGAACCTATAAGAATATAGTGGACGGCTTCTTTATTTACCCGAGCAGGAGAAAGGCATTGCATATAGCGTTCATCTATTATTTTTTTTCTGATCCCAGGCGAAAGTACATCATGATGATACCCTTCTATGGTTAGAATTCCTCTAAAAACGATTTCGCCATCCATATCTGCTGTTATATAAGTTTCAGTATCGCTCACGAAAACCGGCAGAGATGTTGGAGTTGTTTTAGGAACTACTTTTAACACTTCTTCCATCGAGGAATAGTTAGGCACGTGTACTAAATCTGATGAGATCTTGCGAATACGAGGAGTTTCCTCTGAAGGAGCTGCTAATGAAGCGACTAAACGAGCATGGTCCCCTTGAGATCTACCAATGTCACCACGTCTGAATTCTTGTTCCCTTTTGAAAAAGAAAGCGTTGGCAACTTCTATAGATCGACGCAAATGGCTTCCTCTATGTTCGAGTGGTAGATTGTTCTGATTTTCCTTAACCCCATATCCTTTGTCTATTCCAGTGCCTACTATCGCGCTGCCTAAAGTCACTTTGAGCGCATTGGTGAAGAATTTGACTGACATTGTATTGTCCTTTGTAAAAAGTGGTAGTAAAAGGCGATAATTTTACGCGATGCAGCTAATTTTTTTAAACTGGAATTTGGACTAATTTCGCGCTGGAGCGGCGCAAAGTTTGTTGAGTAATAACCCAACTTGCCCCCTATCCTCCCTTAGACGCGTAAGCGAGATAGGTAAGATGCAAGATTCGTGAGGAAGCCAAGGTAGTTCACCTTGGCGACGAACGAAGCGCAGCAGATTGCCTGTCGCAGCTCGCGGATAAAGGAGGATAGGGGGCAAGTTGGGTTAATACAAGAAACATGATTAGCAAGATATGCATGATACGCTTGATAAATAATTTTCGCCGCAGAGCGGCGTGCGGCTCCGCCGCATTTTCTTCTTCCATCATGTGTATCATGCATATCCCATTAATCATGTTTTTTTCTCAAAGTAATAAGCTTCTGGTCAGTGAGTTATGCTAGGTTAACAGCAATAGAAGCCGTCATAGAGAGTAACCCAATTTTTGAATTCATTTGTGTATAACTCGATCAGCTGAAGCTAGGTTGTTATGAATAGGAATTAATCGCTATACTGGCTCTCAATGTAGGATGAGAGCCCCATGACCCGTCAAGTCATTCCTTATGCCATCGTCGTTTTGTTCGGCTACATCGGCTTTGCTTTGCCTCTTCCGATCTTGCCCCAGATGTTTTTAGATCCTGTGCAATCGATCGTGCCCCATCTCTCTTTGCAAGAGAAGATGATCATGTTGGGTTTTTTGATGGCCAGTTTTCCTCTTGGGCAATTCTTTGGCGCTCCCATTTTAGGGAGACTTTCCGATCAAGTAGGGCGTAAAAAAATCATCCTGTATTCATTAGGCGGCACAACACTGGGCTATCTCATCACAGCGTTTTCAGCACACAGTGCCGCCCCTTGGGGGATGTTCTTGGGAATGGGGTTTTGTGGATTTTGCGAGGGAAACGTCACAATTGGACAATCGGTCATCGCAGACATCAGTGATGAGCCAAGTCATAAAGCGCGCAATTTCGGGATCCTCAATGCTTGTATCGCTGTGGGTTTCATCATCGGTCCTCTGATGGGGGGACAACTCGCAGACCCTTCTGTTGTCAGTTGGTTCACCTTTGCAACTCCCTTTTGGATGGCAGCGTGCATGACCGTGTTGGGAATGGGGGTCATCTACTTCTATTCTAAAGAAACCCTACTTCATAAACCCCGAGGGGAATGGCATTTTTTTACAGCGATTTGGAAAGGGTTTCAAACTCCCAAACTGCCTCGGCTTTACATCGCGAATTTTTTCTTAGCGCTCGGTTACTTCTCTTTCTTTCGATTTTTGCCTGTCTTACTCGAACAGCGCTTTAATTTTAGCCCCTCTTCCTTATCTTTTGTCATGGTGTATGGATCCCTCGTCATGATGATTAGCGTTTTAATATTCGTCCCGATCATGGCCAAGCGTTTGGGATCTTATCGTTCCTTAACTCTATTTTCGCTCCTATTAGCTCTTTCGATCGCGCTATGTGCTTTTCCTCAGACTGCCTATGCGTTATGGTTCACAGTTCCACTAGCTGGGATCTGTTTGTCCGTTACGATCACGAATGGATCGCTGCTCATCTCGAATACAGCCTCTCGCGATTTCCAAGGGCAGGCATTGGGCACCTTAAGCTCTGTCCAAGTGTTAGCTGAGGCGATCACGGGATTTTTAGGCGGCTTAACGGCCGCAAAAACCGATTCTCTTCCTCTTTATACGGGCGCGATCATGAGCTTGATCTGCTGCATCATTTTATTCCAAGCGAAACATAGGAATCACCATGCTTAAAGGATCTATTCCCGCACTCATCACACCGTTTACCCCTACTGGAGAAGTTGATTTCTCAGCCTTATCTGCACTCATGACATGGCATTGCGAGATGCAATCTGATGGGATTGTCTTGTGTGGCTCAACAGGTGAAAGCGCGACTTTAAGCCACGAAGAAAAGCTTGAGATTTTCAGCGTTGCTGTTAAAACAGTACAAGGACGAATTCCCGTCATAGCAGGCACTGGCACTAACGACACGAGAACAACCCTTCGTTTGACACAAGAAGCGCAAGAACTCGGCGTGGATGCGTGTTTGCTCATCACCCCCTATTACAACCGCCCAACGCCCGAAGGTTGTTATCTTCATTTCGAAGAAATCAGTCGCCTTGGTTTGCCCATGATCCTCTATCATAATCCCGCTAGAACAGGATCCCATCTTCAACCAGCAGCTCTAGCTCACCTTGCTACATTGCCTCATATGATCGCTATCAAAGATGCCACAGGGGATATTCCTTACTTGATTGACCTGTTGCGCATATCCTCTGTTCCCGTCTTCACCGGCGATGATGTGTTTGTCGTTGCCGCAATGGCTCAAGGTTGTGTGGGTAGTATTTCGACCATTGCAAATGTGATCCCATCCGAGTGGAAAGAATTATGTTCCACTCTCTCCAACAATGATTTCGCACGCGGAAGAGCCATCTATCAACACTACTTACCGCTCATTAAAGCGATGTCACTCGAACCGAATCCACAGTGTGTGAAGTACGCGTTAAGTTTATTACAGCGCTGCGCAGCACGCATGCGTTTGCCCTTGCTAGAGCCCAGACAAGAGTC
>JABDFI010000018.1:0-9284 GCA_013286595.1 Chlamydiota bacterium
AATAAATCGACTAGTTTGGTCATGTAGGCCAAACGTCAGGGAGCAAATGGGCTAGGCAATCGGGATAAAAATTGTACAAAGTCGAGTTTAAGTGGGTAAGAATAGCCTGGTAGGAAAAAGAGGAGAGTTTGCGAGATTGTGAGGGTAAACAAGTCTCTCGAATGGATTGTTTTTTCTTTTGAAAATCGAGATCTCCGTCGGGGATGGCTTGATCCTAATTTTCGGTTGGATGAACCCAAATTGTCCAGTCGTCGTCTGGGGATCGAGGTCTAATGGGCTGCGAACCTTTTTCTTTAGGTTTACAGTAAGAGGACGAGAAGTGGGGAATCCCTCTCCGTCCGGGACGGCTTGATCCTACTTTTTCGGTTGTATGACCGCGGCGAATTGTCCAGTCGTCGTCTAAGTATCGAGGTTGAAGAGTAGGTAATATGGGCTGCATGGGCTGCAAACCTTCTTCTTTAGATTTAACATTAAAAATTTCTCGTGAGAATATAGGGCTGTATGAGCCGGATGGTGATGATGTTTCTTCCTCTACGTCGGGGAATTGAGATGTTTGTGATTCCTGGTCTTGATTCGATGATTTCCATTTTTCCAAGATACGGTTTAATTCCTCGACGTAGAAATTGTATTGTTCTTTTCGCACTCCGTCAACCTGCCAAGTTTGCGCTTTATAAAAGTTCACCGCATTCATTAAATACTCAAGCGCTGACGTGGATAATCGATAGGACTCGTTTTCTCTTTTTATAATTCCAATCAGGAGTTCAAGCTGAAGACTGGGAGGGTTAGGTATTTTTCTTTTATTGCAACAAAGCAGGTGTATGATAGCTCGAGAAATGTTTTGAAACTTTTTAAAATCTTGGTGTGAGACACAAAAAGTGCTTTCTGGTAGAGGCTTGTACCCTTGGAGTGGGCCGGAGCGTAGTGGTGGTGGGCCTTCTTGTTGTGAAGTCTGTTCAGGGGTGACACTTGGTAGCAGCCTGCGCCTACATGATGCTTCAAATGCTATCAGTGAATTTATTTTTCTTGGACTTCCGCACGTAGCTCCAGATCTGCTTTCTTTGACACAGAGCGCTGCTTTTCTTGCCTTATAACCCTGATATTTGATCAAATAAGCAGCTACGGCCATTGATGATCGTCCTACTCCATCGCGGCAATGCACGTAAACATTTTTGCCCGCTTGTATTTGTTCATGAATAAAATCAGCTGATTGATCCAATTCCGTAATAGTCAAAGGATCGTGATCTCGAACGGATATTCTTCTATAATTCTCAAAATGCTCAGGATCTCCACCAATTGGTTCGCCCTGTTTATTCAGGTCATCTAATGTATAGGGTTGATAAATAAAATGGGGAACACTTTCATTTAATCTGGAAGCGGGTGTTGTGCCAGCTGGCACAGTATCGATTAGGCTTAACATGGCACTGATGTTTATGTTTTCCCTTTCCAGTTTTTCAGAAAGATCTGAAAGTGTGTTAGGAGCAACACCCAGAAATAATATGCCTTTTCCAGTCCAAGGAAGACGTTCAAACTCGATTTCATTATAATTGTCACGGAAACGTTCAGATAATAAATACCACGCAGCTGTGATCTCCATTGATAAGGTTTGATTAAAGTCTCTTCGCTGCCACTTGTCATAGACACCGGAAAGGGTTAAAAGTACAGGAACCGCAACAAGAGAAAAGAGGATCTTAGTAGCGAGAAGGGAAATGCCTATTGCCGTAGCTACCCAACCTACGGGATTTGAAAGTAAAAATAGGGTACAAATAATGACAGTGGCTGTTAAGGCGGTAATTTTAACAGTACGCGAGTTTAGAATGTTTTTAGCAATTACCCAAATGCCGCTCGCTGTCTGTTTTTTAAAGATACAGGCCTGAGGAGTCTCTACGATGTCTTGGAGTGATGATGCTGATGATACGCTAGCCATACATTAAGTTGTTTAAGTTGGTTGGTTTAGCTTTATTTTATAATAAAAATCATAAAAATTCAATTAAATTTTAATTTTTTTAATATTTAGTTAATTTAAGTAGCCTTTAAATTTAGGTATTTATCATGAATGTATTAAGATAACAATTAAATGTCATTGATTATCAAGTAGATAGGTGAAAACCATGCTTACGCTGTTCGACAAGCAGCGCATTCAGATATCTTTGTAATCAACTCTATCTTTTCAGTATTTCCAAATTAGAAAGGGACAATATGGAGGGGACGGCCGGATTGAGTAAGGAGAAGGTTTTCTGATTGGAGTTGTTCTTGGCCGGCACAGCTGACAATGACTCCGCGCTGTTTTTTGGGGAGGAGTGCAGATAAAATGGATTACTCGGGTGCCAGAAAAGATTTTGGCTGCTAAGGAGCTCATAACCTCAACGACAGAGCTAAAAGAAATTGAGCCTGGGTATTACGCGAGAGAGGTGTCTTCAACGTATGAAGAAATAGAGCAAAGGTGGTTGCTTGTGCACTCTCAACAAGCTCATGCCAGAGAAGAAAAGACGTTAAGAAAGCAGGTTCGTAAGGAATTCGAGCGTGCTAAGATCGAGATCACCAAACTATCTCATCAGGACTTTGATTGTGAACATGATGCCCATGAACAGCTTAGAAGATGGGCGCAAAACCTGAAATATCATCACATCTTGACTGCCCAGATTGCCGTTAGACATGTTAAGCAAGGGCGGGGAAGACCACGTCTCAATGAACCTCTAGAGCAGAAGTACCGTATTCAAGGAGAACTGCAAGAGGATGCAGAGCGCATAGATCAAGCACTCATGACAAAGGGAAGGTTTATTGTAGCAACGAATGAGCTGGATCATAATAAGCTCACCGCAAAAGAGATGCTCTTCAATTACAAAGAGCAGCAAGCAGTTGAGCGCGGTTTTTGATTCCTCAAGGATCCCTTTTTTATGACTTCATCCGTATTCCTGAAGAGCCAGAACAGGATCGTTGCGCTTGGTATGGTGATGTGTCTGCTAAATATGAATAAAGTTAGGAATCAAATACTTAACGTGCTCGGAGGTAAATTTGAAAAAATCTATTTACTTAAGAGAACGCGATTTTTGATCACCTCGATCACAGCTAGCCTAAACCGTGCCGGGTCATCAAAACGATGCAATTCCCCCCATTTGTCGCCTCCTTTCGGAGAAGGAGCTAGTTGGTATACTTGGCCAAAAATGGCATTTCTTGTCTCTTCTGGTAACTTCTGTAACAACTGATCGATTTGCTCATGAGTAGCTTTTGGTTGATTGATGAGATCAAGCAAGGGACCAATCGATAGTTTCTCGAAATGTTTTGGATGTGACATGTTCAAAGCGGCAAGTGCTTGCGCTAATCTTAGACGATCAAAATCATCATAACGGTTTTCTTTTCCCCATTCATCGCCGCCTTTGGGCTCTGTTGCCAGCATGTAGATGTAATAATCCATTTTATCTCTGAATGCGGCGTCTTTAAATGCGATCGGAATGAGTTTTTTCCCGAAAGCTTCTGCAGCTAGGTAGGAAAGCTTCGAACCATATACGTTAATTGAGGTTAGAGATGGAAGAAGTACTAGATGAGCAAAGCCAGCATCTGTGACAGATTTGTGGCAGCCTAGATTGAGTGAGGTTAGAGATGTAAGGGTTGCTAGATGGGCAAGTCCAGCATCTGTGATGTTTTTGCAATCGCTTAAATTGAGTGAGGTTAGAGATGTAAGGGTTGCTAGATGGGCAAGTCCAGCATTTGTAATCTTTCTGCAATCGCTTAAATTGAGTGAGGTTAGAGATGTGAAGTTTACTAGATGGGCAAGGCCAGCATCTGTGATGTTTGTCCTGTATAGCTCGATAGAGGTTAGAGATGTGAGATTTCCTAGATGGGCAAGGCCAGCATCTGTGATGTTTGTCCTGTATAGCTCGATAGAGGTTAGAGATGTGAGATTTCCTAGATGGGCAAGGCCAGTATCTGTGATGTTTGCGTAGTTTAGATTGAGTGATGTTAGAGATGTGAGAGTTTTTAAATGGGCAAGGCCAGCATCTGTGATGTTTGTCTGGCTTAGATCGAGTGATGTTAGAGATGTGAGAGTTTTTAGATGGGCAAGGCCAGCATCTGTGATGTTTGTCTGGTTTAGATTGAGTGAGGTTAGAGATGTGAGAGTTCCCAGATAGAGAAGGCCTGCATCTGTGATCTTATCGCACCTGCTTAGATTAAGGGAGCTTAAAAGTGTAAGTTTTGATAGATGGGTAAGGCCAGCATCTGTGATGTTTCGGCACACACTTAGATTAAGGGAGCTTAAGAGTGTGAGTTTTGATAGATGGACAAGGCCAGCATCTGTGATGTTTCTCCCGTATAGCTCGATAGAGGTTAGAGATGTGAGATTTCCTAGATGGGCAAGACCAGTATCTGTGATGTTTGTCCCGCATAGCTCGATAGAGGTTAGAGATGTGAGAGTTTTTAGATGGGCAAGGCCAGCATCTGTGATGTTTTTGCAACAGCTTAGATTGAGTGAGGTAATGCGAGCACCACTTGCTCCATCAAGAAGGGTTTTAAGATCGCTATCCGTTAAATTGAACAGCCAAGAAAGATCCAAATAACCGTCGTTGACGAGAGGTAAATTACGCCATTCTTTGCATACATGATGGATGCGAGTTATTTGTTGAGCAGGAAGGAAGCTTAATATACGTCCGAAAACGGCGCTAGGGATAGCCTTTATGCCAGTCGTTGCTTGTTTAGAAGTTGTTTGTGGACTGAGCTCAGCCGCTGGCTGCGTTGGCGTTTGTAAAGTTAAAGGGGTCAAATTGGACAATGACATAATTAAACCTATAAGTTATATAAGATAATTAGCATTTTATATACAATTCCATTTTATTTAAACATTAAAATAAAATTTAATGTGTGTGTAGTTCTAAATATGTAATTCTGAGGGCTCGATTTTTTTTTACATACTAGGCGGGAAAACTAGAGCATGAGTAGCCAAAGACTTCAGAGCGCAATGCAAAACAACCATTAAATTAAAGAGGAGCAATATGGAGGGGACGACCGGATTGGGTGAGGATGAGGTTTTCGGAGTGTAGTTGTTCTTGGCCGGCACAGCTGACAATGACTCCGCGATGTTTTTTGGGGAGGAGTTCGGTGGTGACGATGTGGGCAATTTCTTTGGGCGTTGCTGCGAGCAAGCGGTCTCTGAATTGCTGACGCATTTCTTTGGTTTTTCCCATGCGGTACCATGCATAGGCGGAAGAGGCTCGGCTGCCGGGTGAAATGGGCACATCAAGGTGTTGAATGACGCCTAGCTTTGCTTCTTCTAGATCTTGGGTGGTGAACTTTTCGGCGGCAATTTCTTCGATAGCGAGTTGAAAAGCTGAGAGAGACGAGGCGATATGAGGGTCTCGAAAGGCATGAAAATAAAAAAATCCTGCACCGGGATTAAAAGTAGCACCACACCCATAGGCGCCCCCTTGCTCGCGGATTTTCTTGTGCAGAATTTTATTCTCGAAGAGGTTAGTGGCTAAGAGAAGACCTGGCGCATGAGGATGGATGTAAGTGATGGTAGGAAAAGCTTCTACCGTAAAGGCCACTTGCGAAGCCATGACGCGCCCTTGTGAAATCACGGTGGTAGTAGGAAAGCGAACGTCCCAAAAAGGGGAAGGGCTTTGAGGTAATTGATTTAATCCATAGAATCCATGTTGTTCTAACTCATCGCGCATGGTAGTTGAGCATCCGAGGCTGAGGTGAGGTTCATTGAAGGTGAATAGTTGGTGGTGAAGAGCGATAAGTTTTTCAATGATCTTAGGAAGGTTAGCTTTGAGATTTTTGCTCAGCTCTTCGATGAACTTGAAGTAGCGGAGGCCATACCAGGCTTCATTGACATGAGCGGCAGACGATAGTCCGCTTAAGGAGAGTTGAATCGCGTACCGCATGGCTTGGCGACTCAGGCGTTGGAGTTGCCCTTCTCGTAATTGCTTAATCAGATCGTAAATTCTCGTTTTTTCATCAAAGCGGGGCGAGGTGAGGGTATCGCGCATCAGAGAACAGAGTTTGTCTGCTTTGCGGTAAAGAGATTTACCGCGTAGAGAAATGGCAGGCTTGGTGTACTTGGGATCTGCGACTTGAAGGTGAAGAGAACAGGAGGCGCTAATTCCGCCTGTATGCGCTTGGATGTAATCTAGATTTTCGGTGTATTTTCTCGTTCCACTTCCCAGTTCTGACAATAAGGTAGTCAAGAGATGAACGTAAGGCAAATCTTCATCGCTGATAGGAGGAAGATTGAATTCCAAGTCGGCGTAGAGCAGGTGATTGGTGAAGCAATCGTGATGGAAGACTTTCAACGGGCCTACTTGTTTGATCTCAAGCGGAAAATCGCGAACGAGGGGAGGAACATCTTTTAATGTCACTTTTGGTAGGCAATCGATCGACTGTTCTTCTGTTTTTTTCTGAAACGCTTTGAGCTCTTGTGCTTGTTGAACAATCTTAAGAGACTCTTCTCGAGTGAGTTTCTGTTGGATCTCTTTGAGTTGTCGTTTCTCCTCTGCATTCTCTTGCGCTGAGAGTTGAGGATCGGGGTGCATGATGAGCTGGATTCGATGAGGATTGTCGATAAAATACTTTTGTATTAATCCTGTCAGATAAGAAGGATTTTTTGTTTTGGCCAATAACTTTTCAAAAAGAGAGTGGATCATCAAAGAATTTTCTGGTTCACACCCATGTTGTTTCGCTAAAGCTGAGCGCATGAACAGCGTTAAGCCAAAGGGGGAATGATCACCTGTAATTTCTAAACGAGAGAGTTCGAGTTGATGCAGAGCGGCATCTATATAAGAGGCGGGAATCCCTTCTTTGACGACCTCGCGCAGTGCTTTGAAAAGGGTTTCTTCTATGGCTTGGCCACTATCAGAAGCACATCCTTTAAAGGCGATGAGATACGGCACTTCACTCATTTCCGTATCCATGTAGGCATCAGCATGGACACATAACTTGGTTTGTAGGAGTTTGCTTTTCAATAGGGAAGCGTCATTTTCCATTAAGATGGAATCGAGTAGTGTCAAGGCAAGAACCTCTTCTTGCTCGATTAAAGGGCATGTCAACCATCCGAAAGCGACGATCGAGCGGGAAGATAGCTCATCTGTTTCATTGACGGGGTAGTGCATTTCATGCTGTTTGGGTGCTGTAAAACGTGTTTGTCGAGGAATGGAGGGGATCGGTGATCTTTTTGAGGTGGTATTGAGCACTTTATTTGCGATGAAATCGAGATGTTTTTTTAGCGGGAGATTGCCGTAAAAAAAGAAGAGGCAGCGGCTTGGATGGTAGTAGGTGTCGTGAAAAGAAACTAATTCCTCATAAGTTAATTGAGGGATTTCTTTCGGGTCACCGCCTGAGTTAAACGCGTAAGTGAGATCAGGAACAAGACAGGCCATCATTGCATGCCATAAACGGGCATCACTAGAAGCTAAACTTCCTTTCATTTCATTGAAAACGATCCCTTTGTATTCTAAAGGAGTTTTGGGATCATCTGAGATGGCAAATTCTAATCGATGTCCTTCTTGCAAAAAGCTTAAGCGTTTGATCTGAGGGTGAAAAACTGCATCGAGATAGACATCGAGAAGGTTGTAAAAGTCTTTTTCCACTTGAGAGGCGGCTGGATAGCAGGTGAAGTCAGCCCCTGTTAAGGCGTTCATGAATGTATTAAGACTGCGTCGTTGCATGGAGAAGAAAGGATCTTTCACTGGAAAATGCTCAGAGCCGCACAGCACGGTGTGTTCGAGAATATGGGCTACTCCATTGGAATTTTGAGGTAGTGTGCGCAAGGAAAGGCAAAAGAGATTTTCTGGGTCATCATTATCGATATGCATGATCGATGCACCAGAAGGAAGATGGGTCAATTCTTTGAGGACACACTGCAGTTCATCGATGGGTTTGACTTTAGTGACGACAAAGTCTAGATACCGTTCTCCAGGTGCTGCTAAAAAAGGGGATGGCTTAATCATTACGATTCCAAAATTGGCCATTGTACTCTAATGAGTGCTTTTTGCCAAGGAGCGTTTAGTTGTAGACACGAGGGAGACGATCATTGAACAAGCATAAAATCTCATAGGGAATCGTATCGCAGAGCTTGGCAATTTCTAGGAGGGAAATTTCATCATGACCTTGACGTCCTATTAATACCACTTCATCTCCCACATGAACCTCGGCGTCGCCTACATCGACCATGAACTGATCCATGCAGATGGTGCCTACAATGGGGAATCGACGTCCTCGGATCAACACTTCTGCGCGATTGGATAACGTGCGTCGGTAGCCATCTCCATAACCGATGGGAATGGTCACAATTCTGGTTTGTTTGGACGTAGTATGGGAATGGCCATAACTAATTCCACAGCCACCAGGTACTACCTTAAAGTAGGACACCTTGGCCTTTAGAGAAAAGCAAGGGCGTATTCCTTGTAAAGACACCGGCGTCTCTTCAGGTAAATAACCCAGCGTGCAAAGCGATGGACGCACCATGTCTAGATGAGATTCGGGAAAAAAAATGGTGCCCCCAGAATTGGCAAGATGACGGATGAGAGGTTGTCCTTGAAAGAGAGGGTCTTGGATGAGCTCTTTGAAGCTGCGAAGCTGTTGTAAAGCAAAGGGGTCATGAGGTCGATCGGCAGTAGCAAAATGGGAATAGATCCCTACGATATCAAAGCAATCCAACTGTTTAAGATGGTGGAATATTTTTTGGGCAGTGAGGGAGCGCACACCTGTGCGTTGCATCCCTGTATCCACTTCCAGGTGGACGCGACAGCGCTTTTTGATTTTTTGACAATGTTGAGCGACGAGATCTGCTTTAAATTGAGAGCTGATGGAAAATTCAAGATTGAAATCGATGAGATCGACGATTTGATCTTCGTGAATAGCTCCTAAAACAAGAATGGGCAATTGAATCCCTGCTTGTCGCAATTTCATCCCTTCTTGCAGATGGGCGACTCCGAGGTAATCGATACCCGATTGTTCCGCAATCTTGGCAATTCCAGTCAGACCATGGCCATAAGCATTGGCTTTAACGGGTAGGCAATACAAACTTGTTCCAATATGGCGTCGCATGTGAGCGATATTTTGTTGAAGTTGTGCCACATCGATTTCGATCCAAGCTGGGTGGGGATATTTCATAAACCTCTTTCGAAATTTGGTTCTAACAACTCTACTTCTTTAAACTTTCTCTTAATCCTGTCAATCAATTCTTGATCTTTAGTGAAAATTTGCCAAAATGCACAATCTATTAACTCAATCACTATATCACAAGATTGATACATTTCTTGATCGTTATCATAACGATGTAGAAATTCTTG
>JABDFI010000018.1:9384-32447 GCA_013286595.1 Chlamydiota bacterium
AAAATTTGCCAAAATGCACAATCTATTAACTCAATCACTATATCACAAGATTGATACATTTCTTGATCGTTATCATAACGATGTAGAAATTCTTGATTTTTACAGCCTAAAATAATTGTCTCAAATAATTGTCTAACAGCTGTTAGACTTTTTTGCTTTGGTCTTTTTCGGCTTCTTTTGGCTTTCGGGGACTGTGCTTAATTCGGCTTCAATCTCTTCAACTGTAGGCAAACTTGACTTAAGCTCTTTTGGCAGCTTTTCAACCACTTTCACTTCAAATTCTGCCACCCCAATAGGTCGATTAAAGTTCCTTAAAACGTACTCAGCAAAGATATTGTCCTTTGTCTTGCATAGGATAATCCCAATGCTTGGTTGATCATCATTACGTCTAAGCTGATCGTCTACAGCCGAAAGATACGCACTCATTTGTCCAGCATCGCGACTATCGAATTTTCCTCCTTTTAGCTCCACGATTACGTAGCATCGCAATGTAAGGTGATAGAAAAGCAGGTCGATATATAAGTCCTGTTTTCCTGCTTTGAGGAGATACTGTTGACCAACGAAAGCAAAACCTTGTCCCAGTTCAATCAAGAATTTTTGGATGTGTTTGACTAGAGCTTCTTCTAAATCTTTCTCTAAGTGTTCCTTGTGCAGAGTGAGAAAGTCAAAGACATATGGGTCTTTTAACGATTGCTGTGCTAAATCTGACTGCGGGGCTGGCAACGCCGCTTTGAAGTTTGTTATTGCTTTTCCTTCTCTGCAATACAAGTCGTTTTCGATCCAAATTGTGAGCATACTTCTGCTCCATCCATGTTCTATCGTTTTGGAAGCATACCAAAGACGCTCTGCTGTACCCTTAATCTTTTCAAGGATGAGTGCATTGTGACCCCAAGGGATGGAAAAAACAGGTAAATCGCCTAATTGTGCCACAGCTTGTGGCACTTTTGCATATGCTTGATAGAAAGCTTTCATCCGAAACATATTACGCCTTGAGAATCCCTCCACACCAGGGAATTCATTTTGAAGCTCTTTAGCCGCCTTTTCCAATATGTTACTGCCCCAGCCCTCTTTCTCCTGTTTTTCAAATCTTGATCTTTAGTAAAAATTTGCCAAAATGCACAATCTATTAACTCAATCACTATATCACAAGATTGATACATTTCTTGATCGTTATCATAACGATGTAGAAATTCTTGATTTTTACAGCCTAAAATAATTGTCTCAAATATCTGAAAGAATTCATTTTCTATAAAACAAATATCATTCCATTTTATTTGCAATCCTTCTTTAGATTTATTTATTTTATTTTTATAGTCGTTGACAGTATTGCCTTTTCCAGGACTGGGCATTCCATCTAAAAACAAAATGCACCAGTTTAAATCATTTCCTTTTTGGATTTCTTCTAAGATGTCCGAAATTTTTACATTTAAGACATTATCTTTACTATCGGATATCCGAATGATATGAGTTTGCATTAATATCTCCATTCTGGGACAGGCTCCGGCTTGCCTCTTTGTCGCAAGAGAGCGATATTTTGTTGAAGTTGGAACAAATCACAACATTGAGAAGGATCGATGATTTTGGTCATTTGAGTGCTTTCAGGAAAATGAAAACGGAGATGATATGACAATTAAAAATTAAAATGAATTTGTTTTAGGCAGCCTGGGAGATTTCTTAGCCCATGAAATCGAAGTAAACGGGCCCCGTTTCGGGGTGATTAACTCAAGTTTATGATGCACTTGCTATGGTTTAGATGGTTTCTAACTTTAATTATGTTTGGTTTTTCCACCAAATTTGACCTGATTTGATTTCGAATGAGGTGGTTTTAGATCGTTCCCATTCTATAGATAATTTAAGTACATGATCTGATACTTCGAATGATAAAATATTACCTTCTTGTTGCCATCCCATAGAGTGAGAATTATTTTTGATGATTATAAGCTCGATCTGCGCTGCAATTATTTTTCCGTTAAAACAACTTTCGTTTGAAAGTAGAAAGTTATCTGGTATTGGTTGATGGATCGGAAGGCTTTTCATTTGGATCTCTATAGAACTTATATCCATTTTGATTTTTAAAACCACACCGTTGATAAATTGATTATTGTATTTCGATAGCTCTTTTCCATGAACTATCCCTGGATTTTTCTCGAGATAATGTTCTGCAATTTGAATATCATTACCATCTCCAAACTCAACTGTATAAATCCAATCTCCTACGTTACAGACAAATTGTTCTGCAGTTTCCGGAGATTTAATTTTATAAAAACCACAGATTGAAGCCACTTCGCCAGGGTGAAACTCATTAGGAGCGCTTTTTATAATAATAATGGAATCTCCCCAAGTGAATTTATTATTTTCCTCTTCCATTTTTCTCAATTAACGGCATACAATTTTTCGCACTTGGGACATTTGTCTTTAGTTTTTATTTTCATAGAGGTTTTTCATGTTTGAAAATCTGATGCTAAAAATTCTACGTTTTGGAACTTCATTGCTAATTCGTTGATCCATGTTACATTTTTTGAAAAAACTTCCCAAAAACCTCCATCAATCATTTCGATAACAATATCGCATGTTTCATACATTTCTTTATCTTCTTTGTAACGATGGACGTTTTCTTTTGTTTTGCAAGCGATGATAGTTAAATCTATTTCTTGAAAAATCTTTTTAGATGTTTCTGAAATTGACTCAAATGTAGTAGTCAATCCATCTTCTGATTGGTTGATTTTCTTTTGTAATTCAACGAGATAATGCCCTTCATTTTCTAGAGGTGTCACGTCTAACCATAACCATGCCCAGAAAAATTGTGTTTTATCTGGAATGGTTTCTAATAATTTATCTAGAGGTATGCATTTTCCGTCTTTTATATCTGATATTTGAATTCCTTTAGTCTTCATTGAGGAATTTCATCTTGTCTTGGCTTTCTGATTTTGGACAACCCTGGCCTTGGGCCATTGGAAGATTGTGCGATTTTATTCTCTTTTATGTTTGGGCTAGCAATTTCATTAAAACATTTGGTTTCTTGCGGAGTACTACTTTCATCTGTTTGATAAAACGTTAATCCGCAATCTCCATACTCCTCATTCCAAAGACATTCAACCGTAAAGGTCATATTGGGAAAATCCTTTTTCAGTTTTACTTCCCATATTTCAGCAAAAATTTTTGATAGGGCAATAGATTTATCTTCTCCATCAGATAATTCTGAGAAGAATTCGTCAATTGTAAGTAAATTTAACCAATATTCAGGATTTTCATTTTCTTTTGTTAAATTGTTGTATTCGTCTTCAGAATACTGTTCTTTTAGAAAGACGTACTTATCTTTTTTGACAAATGTAGGCCAATAAAGTTGGGAGAAATTAAATAAATCATTCGGGTCAATTTTTCCATCCTGAATAAGCCAGTATATAGTTGTATAGATGGAAGGGGGGGCAATTTCTTTTGGCATTTCAGCTCCTATTTGCCTGTGGGAATTTCATCAGGTCTTGGTTCTCTAACGTTGGGATTTCCTGGTGTTGGACCGCTAGGAGATGGATTATTTTTATTTTCTTTTACATTTGGTCTAGGTATGGGCCCGTGCGGCTTTCCAGACCCTCGATACTGTTTCCATGTGCCGTCTCCGTTATGTGTCGTATACTGACCTGCTGGACCGGGTATTTCAATTATTGTATGCGGAGTGCCCTCTGCTTTTGGATTCGGGCCAGGTGGTGAACTCCTTTTCTCAAATGAAATATCCTGAGAGTGCTGTGTAGTAAGGCTTAATCCATGACCCATCAATAACGCTCCTGTTCCTGTCGTCACTCCCAGGCCAAGAGTGAAGCCACCAACAGTAATCACTTCAAGTGCAAAACCGCTAGCCATGATAGTTCCACCCAAAATGATCTCTCCGAGGCCAAGGAGGTATCCTCCTATGCTTTCGCCGTAAGGATCTCGATACAGAAATGGGTTATTGAAAACGTATTGATAGAGATTGGAATGATCGATGGGCCCTAAAGGATCAGGAGTAAGCCAACGACCAAGCTGTGGATCATAATAACGTTTGCCGAAGTAGATAAGACCCGTTTTTGCATCGTATCTTTTCCCTGCATAGGCATAGGGGATTGCATCTGTTAAGCCTAAGCCGAATGCATCGCAAGAGTTTTCTTTGACGAGTTCTTTTGTTTTCCAATCAATGAGAGATCTGATTGTTCCTTGGACATCTTGAACGGGAGCAAAGACGCGATTTTCAATTTCAATGGCAACAATATTTTGATGCCCCAGTATTTTGAGTTCTTTTGCCTTGCCTGATTCAAAAGATCCAATCTCCTCATCGTCGATGTAGAGATAAGAAGTGTTGTCCTTTTGCAGTCTTCTTCCAACTGCGTCATAAATGAAATCTTCTTTTTCAGCAGAAATGAGCTGATCGAAAGCATCAAAAATGAAGCCGGATTTTACGAGATTTCCATTTTTGTCGTAGGGAAGTCCTTGCATTTGTCCTGCCCAGTCAACTGGTTGAGGTCGTCCATTTTTCTCAATGCAGTTGTAATGTTGATCATAGCGTGCTGTGAACTTGTTGGTTTCTGATGTGAGCTGAGAAGCATTATCGTAAGTATAAGTGACTGCTCCTCTCCTAATAAGATTACCAGCTTCGTCGTAGGCAAGTCCCTCTTTAAGGTATGGATTTATTTGGGATGTCCTTCTTACTCCAGTTCTGTCATAGCCATAGGTGGTTTGAAAGAGTCCTGTTTCTGACAATGGAAGGCCAGCTTCATTATACTGATCGTAGGTGTGTGTATAGAGTGTAGATCCATTCGGGTGCAAACGCATGACTGTTTTCAAGAAAGGGCCTTCATATTCGTAAGAAATACGGCTGTAATCGGGGAGCGTTCTTTCTAAGGGGCGATTCGAATCGTCATATTTGCTTTCAATCCAGAGTCCATTTGAAAACTCTTCCCTTAGGGTATTGCCGAAAGGATCGAGTGTTCTGGAAAAACCGATTCCCTGAATGAGACGGCCATTGCGATCATACCGGAACTCGCGGGAACCTACTTTAGTCAGTTCTCCTTGAAGATTATATTCATAGGCGAGGACGGTGCCGTCAGGTTTGATTTTTGTTTGCAGCTTTCCGCTTGGAGTATAAGTCCAAAAAGTTGTTCGCATCCCTCCTTCTGTCATGGAAGCGCGCAATCCTCCAGGAGTATAAGAAAAACACAAAGGTCCTTGCCTCACCAATCGAAGCGCGCAATCGTATTCGAATTCTTCCAATACACTGCCAGGAATTTCTCTTTTGAGAAGCAGGTCATGCGCGTTATAAGTTTCGATCGTCTCTATATTTCTTGGATCTCGGATCGTCTTGACTAAGACTTGATCGCTCTCTTCGTAGCTGATGGTTGTTTTTGCGCCTTCCTCATCGATTGTTTCGATTAGACGAGCATAAGGATCGTAGAAATATGAAAAGATTCCTGCTCGAACGACTGTTGCGACGAGGCCTCCCGAGTCGTAAGTCCAACGAGTTAATAGACGTCCGTCGATCGATTTTTCCAACATCTGTCCTATTTGATTGCGGAGGTAGGTGGTCCGGCGATCTGCCCTTTCTTCAGCAGATAAAAATCCGAGTGAATCGTAGAAAAATTTAGTTTCGCGGTCCGCTCTTGCTTCTTCGATTTTTCGACCTATTAAATCGTATTTGTACCGATTAGCAATGCCCTGGGGGTCGATCTCTTCCGTCAAGTTATAAGCATCGTAAGAATAAGAAGTAGCATAGGAACCTACTGTTTTGGAAAAGATTCTCCCTAAAGCATCATAAGTAAAAGCTGTTTTGAGGCCGTCAGGGTCGGTTTGGAGAGTTAAAAGGCCATTTGGCCCATATTGGTAGGATTCTACACCACCGTCTGGATCCACAATCTCAATGGGGCTGCCGTAGCTATTGTATCGCGTTCTTGTTGTAGCATCATAGACATCTCTACGCTCGATTTCTCTCCCAAAAGAATCGTATGTTATTTTGAGCAACGTCGGAGATGATTCAATGAGAATCGGTTTATGATGGACGGGATGGTAGGAATAACTTGTTTTTAATCCAAGATAGTCTGTTTTTTCGATTAAATCATCCCATGCATTATAAGCAAAGTGAGTAATATGATCGTTTTCTTTGATAGAGCAAAGTCTTCCTTTAGCGTCAAAGATGCGATCTGTGGCAAGTTTGCCTGAAAATGGAATTTCATGGATGCATCGATTTCGATGATCGTATTGGTAGATGGCAGTTTGGCCTAAAGGATTGGTTTCTTCAAGAAGATTTCCCTTCGAATCGTACGTTCTTTCTATTGTATAGGCCAGATTCTCATCTGATCCAAAATGCTCTTCTTCGGAACAGTTCCCGTATTCGTCGTAAATAAAATGTGTTTTATGGATTAGTTGACCTTCCCAATCGCGTTCTTCTTTCCATTGAACGCGATGTAGATGGGGTTTTTGGGTGTTAAGAATGTATCTAATGCGCGTTCTTCCCTCTTCCGCCTCTTCAATTAAGTTATTCGCTTCATCGTAGAAGTAGGAGGTTTTACGAAGGGGGTTCCCCCATTCTAGCGTTGTTTTGGAAGTGGGAAGACGTGTATTTTCTAAATAAGTATATTCGGTACCTAATCCATCATCTCTTTCTTCTCGGATTAGACGGCCTCTCGTAGTAAACGTCCGCTTGATGGAAAAGACGCCAAAATTTCCTTCGATTTGCTCAAGGGTAGGATTGCCTTGAACATCGCATTCGTAGCTATGAGCAATAAGGAGATTACCGGTTCCGTCTCGAGTTTCAATGCGTCGGGCGTGCTGTTTGGCGTTATAGCTAAAGGTCTTTTGATTTATGAGAGCACCATCACACCAATTTTCAATTGCGGTAAGAAGGAGGTTTTGGTCGAAGCGATAGATAACAGATGCGCCATTTCCGTGCTCTGCTTTCGTCCAGCCACCCTTTTGCCCTGCAATGGGAGGATCGTAGGAAAAAAGAGTAGACCCAGATGGAGTATGTAAACGCTGGGTGCGAGCAACAGTTCCTTTGTGTCTGAAATATTCGAACGATACTGGGTAGTCTTTTGCGTCATAATGTGAGAGTAAGCTCCTCTCGTTATATCGGATCGAGTTGGAATAAATTGGATTAGATGCTGCCGTGAGAACGGATGTCCTGTAAGAAATGCTCTTTTTCGATTTTCCTTTCTTTACCTTACCCTTGACTTCGAATGTGTCATAGTAAAACTTGGCTTCTCTTCCATCAGACCCTACGTAAGCGTTTTCTCCGACTTTTTTAATCGCGGCATAGGTATATTTGCCGGTTTTATCTGTAGAAGTGATTTTAGATAACCCTTGGGACTCATATTCGTAATGGAGTGCTTTCCCATTGGGAAGTAGCTCAACTTCTAGGCGATATAGTGCAGAAGATTGTTTTCGATAGATGCGCTCTGTTCCGTCTGGCCAAATAATGCGAGCTGCATCTTGATCATACCAAAATTCAATATTGCGAAGATCTGCTGTACTATCTGGCTCTCCTTGCCGTAAATTGCTGAGGCCGTAGGCATTCGTTTTTAGAACACCCTTATTCCCTCGAATTTCGAATTCAAGGACAAAACCGCTTGGATCGCACACTTGAAAATGGGGAGAATGAAAATTAAAGCCAGCCCAAAGATGAGGCAATATTGCCCACCGCCTGCTTTCTTGCTTGCTAAGGTTCTTTCCTAATAACAAACGATCGATACCGTCTTTGTCTTTATAGCGACCGAGAATTTGAGGAGGCACATATGTTCTTTTGAGCGCTAAATCTTGGGCTGCCTTGATATGCAGGTCTGTCTCATGAAGAAAGGCTTGTCCAGACAAAGGGGCGATGTATCCATCAATGAGGAGATTTGCACTTAAAGAGGCGATTTCATCGGGAGTTGAAGGTCCTACATTTTCGAAGGGAACAGCTATCAATCGGGAAGTGAGAATAAAGCACAGTAACCATCGCATAAAATTCCCAAATATTGACGCTCGCTTACATGAAATTCAGTTGACTAGAGAGAAGGGATTATAACGAGAACGTCGATTTCCATCCATTGCGAATAAAGATCTTCTGTATCGAGGCAATTGCAAAACTCCACGCCACAGCAAAATCGCCCTTTTGAGCCATTTTGCCACCCCATCCCCGAGCCCTACTCACTTGGAGTATGTGCTCGGGGATGGGGCCACGGCCGCTTAAGCGGCTGGCAAACTGACTCAAAATCATCGATTTTTCTGGGTCGGGGAGTTTTGCAATTGCCTCTATCTTAATTTCGAAAGAGGTCTATAAAACCTCTTGGGGGGATTTCAAGTTTAGAGCATAATGCAATTTTATTTAAGAGGTGAGTATTTATGTCTAAACCTATTGTTGTCATTACAGGAGCATCAGCTGGCATTGGTGCAGCAACTGCGCGCCGTTTTGGTAAAGAGGGCTATCGCGTCGTCGCCTTAGCACGTAGGTTGGATAAACTTCAGGAGCTACAAAAAGAGATTGGTGCTCATTGTTCAGTTGAAGAGGTAGATGTGACCTCAGCTGATCAAGTGAAAGAGGTCATCGAACGGATCGAAAAAAAATTGGGACCTATCGCCATTCTTGTGAACAATGCAGGTGCTGCCTTTGGGATAGAACCTGCGCAGCAATGTAAGTTGGAAGATTGGAAAAAATGCGTTGATGTCAATATCAATGGCGTTCTGTACTGTACGCATGCCGTGCTTCCTCTCATGGTGCAACGCAACTTAGGACATATCATCAATCTGGGCTCCATTGCAGGACACTATGCTTATCCTGGAGGCAATGTCTATGGTGGGACCAAAGCCTTTTTACATCAGTTCTCTTTAAATCTCCGCGCTGATCTCTTAGGAACAAAAGTACGCGTCAGTTGCATTGAACCAGGTCTTGTCGGGGGATCAGAGTTTTCCGTTATTCGATTTCGAGGAGATGAAAAACGCGCGAAAGGTATATACGAACAGGCTAATGCGTTGGAGGTTGATGATATTGCTGAAGTGATCTACTTCTGCGCTGCAGTACCGTCGCGTGTTAATATCAATACAATAGAAGTGATGCCTGTGACGCAGGCACCAGCTGCTTTAACTGTGCATCGATCTACTTAAGAGATTTTCTCAGTACGTACATTTTCGAATCGTTGTCAAACCCTTCGCGCACTGATTCGATCTCATAACCTCGATGTTTGTAAAAATCTAGGGGCTCCCAATCCATCACGGCAATGGAGGCAAACGTACACTTGCGTCTTTTTCCCTGCTCTTCAGCAGCATGCATCAGTTGCGTGCCCCACTCTCGCTGGCGGAAGGCAGGATCCACCCAAAAGATATCGATGGTTAAGCAACCATAATAAGATGAGCCTTTCACTCCTGCGAGCACGGTCCCTTTCTCATCTTTGATTAAAAAGGCAAAAGGAGTGACTCTGCTCATCCCTTTTGCACTTTCAGCTTCAGCAAACATCCCTTCTGCTAAAATGCTATCATCTTCAGGAGAAGCCATTTCTTTGTACTGCATGGAATACTCATCTTTTTTCATTGGAGCGTGCTCTCATGTAAAAGTTTAAGCGGGTTTTTAAATCCCCAGTATGAAGTTCAAAAAGATGGTTGTCAAAATCAAAAAAGTAGAGAGATTGACCTTCTTCGGGCTTGCGAGCTCTTCCGGGCACTATTTTTAGATCCCAGGCTTCTATTTTGGCTTGCAAGAGAGGAAGTTCTTCTTCTGTAACCGTAAATGCCACATGGTTATAGGACTGGGATTGGGAAGGGCCTTGCATGAGCGCAACCCACAAGTTGTCAATGAGTAGAAATTTCTCCTGAGATAGAGAAAATGTGTTTTCCTCGCTGCTGTAAATTTCCACAGCTTTAAATAGATCACAAAAGAGAGCCGCTGATCGTTGGATGTCTTGGCAAATGAAAGTGATGTGATTGATGATCATGCGGTGTTAATAGTTCCATTTTTTGAACTTGTGTCGATAAGATGCAAGTCTTTGAGCGATATCTCTTTTTTTGAGTAAGACATCATTTCTTTTTGGATCATTCGTATCAATGTGTTTACCATGAAGGCTGGTCCCTGGATCAAAGTGATCAAAGTTTTTAAACTTAGAAATATAGTTAAGCACATTTTCTTTGCTCAGCGCTTTCATGATCAATTCTTTATCGGACTCTTCAATAGTCATCGAAAATTCATGTTCTATTTTTTCCAACAAATATCTTAAATCATTAACAAAATCCTCATATCTCAGGATCACCATATTTACGTTACGTTTCAATAAGGTTTCTAGATGAGTAAAATAAGACATGTGATGGGGTATTAAATAATTGTAATCGTTCAGAATGCGTGTATGAGAATAAATGGCATCTACTGGGTTTCTCATCACGAAAATCATGATGTCTTCCGGATGGAAGTAGTCTATAGGCATTTGGTGTGTTTTAACTACAATGGTGCGAGTAGATTCAAATCCATTTTCCCTTATATTGTTGACGTCTTCGAATAGAGTGCGAAAAACATTAAATACCAGGACGCTACCTGTGCGCGGGGGAGAGATAATCCAAATCCTTTTGTAATTGGCTAATGTGTACTGTTTCGATCTTTTTTCCAGCAAACTTCCGATATCGATAGCTTCCTCGGAAAACCCTAGTCGTGGAAGCACGATGAACCATGATAGGACACAGCAGATGATCACATTTCTCATAACCGTCTCTCCTTTCAAGATCATTCATAATATTCAGTCAAAATAAAATTCTCGCTTTGGGATCATTCTTTCCATCCCAGCTCAGAGTAAAACTTCCCTTCCAAAATATGCCTTAAAGCTGTCTCATTGTAATCGACAATATTTGAGGGCAAAGAACTTAGCGGGAAAAACTCTAGTTTCTCACATTTTTCAGGTTCAAGATTTTGAATCTCACTTCCCCATGACGTACAATCAAAGAACATATCAATATTCAGACGATTTGTTTTTCGATGCATGACATGAACCACCTGAATTTGATCAGGATAAAGATCTATACCAATCTCTTCGCGAGCTTCTCGGATCATCCCTTCAGTTGCAGACTCACCATTCTCTACATGTCCTGCTACCAAGCACCACATCCCATCGCAATAGCCTGTATTTTTTCTAAGATGTAGCAAAATTTTATCCTGCTGTTTCAGGATCAGATAAGCATTAACGCTAGCGCCATTCCTCTTTTTTATTTGAAATTCTGAACCTGTTTTTACGGTACCACTATTAACCCAACTTGCCCCCTATCCTCCTTTATCCGCGAGCTGCGACAGGCAATCTGCTGCGCTTCGTTCGTCGCCAAGGTGAACTACCTTGGCTTCCTCACGAATCTTGCATCTTACCTATCTCGCTTACGCGTCTAAGGGAGGATAGGGGGCAAGTTGGGTTATTACTAAGCATCATGTTTCATTATCTCCGTATCAGTAGATCTATACCTAAGAAAGCAACTCGTCGCTCTTCCCGCAAAAATCCCGAGAATTATGGTTGAAAAAAGCTCAAGCCCTAAAAATACCATCGAACCCTGAAGATGGGGCAACATCGATCTCATCATTCCAACTGAGAATTTTGCAGAGAAGATTGACATTGAAAGTCTATATATTGTTCTTTCAATAAAGAAATGTCTAATTCTAAATGAGTAATTCCTAATTGCAGTGTTTTTAGCCAATAGATATCGTAAATTGATCTGATTTTTTTAGTCAAGATCCGCTCATTCGAAACATCAATTTGATTTTATTAAAAAATATTTATAAAAACAGTGTTTAACTAGTTTAGCTCGTGTTATGTAAACTATTTTTTAATTGACTAAGATTTAATAAATTGGCATGATCAACTTCCCGTTCCAAACGACGAGGATATTACATGCTTAGTTCGATTTTTTTTTCATGCTGCCTGAGCGCAGCCCTCGTTACACAAACTCCACACCTCATTATCGATCAAACTGACGGCCAAGCTGTTGATAAAAAAATTGAAATAAGAGTAGAAGGCTTAACTCCATTTAAAGAAGCTGAATTGCAAGCGAAAGCCTGGGATCAAAAAGGAGAGCTTTGGACTTCGCATGCCAGATTCCAAGCTGATGCTCTTGGGACAATCAATGTTCCCTTGAGTCTTCCTCTTAAAGGATCTTCCTACACGTTGGTTGATTCAATGGGACTTTTCTGGTCTATGTTACCAATCTCTGGAGATGACACTTCTAGTTTTAAATGCAAAGATGATGCTTTTCTTGCGGAAATTGGAATCGTCATCAATGGTCAGTTGATAGAGCAACAAGCGATCACATGTTATTTAAAGGTTCCAGATGTTCAGAAGAGAGATATTAGAGAAAACGGTTTAGTTGGATCCCTATTTATTCCAAAATTTGATAGACCGCCCCCTGTAATTATTACATTGAGTGGTTCAAATGGTGGCTTGAGTGAAAACCGAGCTAAATTACTTGCTTCAAATGGCTTTGCAGTATTCGCACTTGCCTATTTTGGAGTTGACGGACTTCCAGAGAATTTACAAGATATTCCATTAGAATATTTTGAAACAGCTTTTACATGGCTCAAAACCCAACCCGATGTAGATGCTTCACGTATTGGCTTATATGGTGCATCAAGAGGAGCAGAACTGTCTTTGATCCTGGGGTCTCTTTTCCCCGATAAGATTTCTTCAATCGTGGCTGTTGTTCCAAGTAGCGTTGTATATGGAGGATTAAGTGAAACTCCGGTAAATGCCTGGACCTATCAAGGCCAACCAATTGCTCCATTTGCCTCAGTTCCAAAAACTGATTTCACAAATGGGAAGGGAGAGACAGCAGAAAACCCAGCCAACACTCGTGACAATTTTCTCAAGGGAATGCAAAATATAGTAGCATTTGAAGCAGCAGCAATTCCTGTTGAGAAAATTCAATGTCCAATCCTACTCATATCGGGTGGAGATGACAAAATGTGGCCATCGGAGATCTATGCCAATCAAATCCTAGACCGTTTAAAGAAAAAAGGTTCAGAGATTCAAGTTATGCATCTGAACTATCCAGATGCTGGTCATGGCATTAACATTCCCAATCTTCCAATCCCGGGACCTACCTATTATCATCCAATTGGAAAACTTTGGTTTTCAATGGGAGGCAGCCGTGAAGCAGATGCCAGGGCGAGTAGAGAATCATGGAACCAGCTTGTGGAATTTTTTCATTCTGGATTAGAAACTCATGCCAAACCTCTCTTTGAACCTAAAGGAGTTAATATAACAAGCAATCAAGAGAAATTCTCCGCCCTAAGAAAGTTGAATTTACCTAAGGATTAATATGCCGTTACAGGAAGCGGTCCTTTGAGCATTCGAAATCTAAAAGCAATGAGGTCTTTGCAAAACCAAACCATGTTGAGTTTTAAAGAGAGCCTCGACGCAAGCAAAATTAGGAGTTCAACATGGTACCAATCACAACTAATATAGAAGCTTACCTAAGCCAACTTATAAAATCGGAAATGCCCCCTCAACAGACAAGGAAGGATGCGATCTTTTTCTCAGAGTAGAAAGAAGATCTAAGGCGGGAGTCGAGGAAGTTGCAGGAAGAGTTTATTTGCCATAAGTTTTTAAGGACGTACACGTACAAAAAAAGTTACTCCTCTATACCGTAAAAAGTTTGATTAATGATTGCTACTTTTTGTATGAATTTAAGGAGCTGTTGGTATAGTTTCTCTTGTTCTATACGAAATGTGGGCTGTGTGGAATAAAAATGTTTGAGAGTAGAAGACAGCTTGTCTGTTAAAGCCGCTTCTTGAAAAGAGATTTCCATTGTTCTTCTTGGCCCCTCAAGGACGGTCAAATCCTTAAAAATCAGCTTTGACCCCAGTGGTGAGATCAAAATACACTTCATTGTGTTTTTTTCTCCTGGCTGGTGATGGTATGCAGCAGCAGCGAAAGCTGGATATTGACCAGGGGAGGGGGGATTCATAACGATCTCCATCATGTAATTTTTCAATACAAGATCATCAATATTGGCAAGATGAGTGTAATATGTCAGTACTTCCTCATCATTATAAGTGAGCTGTATAGGAATGTCTGCACCTGGTAATGAAGCCGCAATAGAGGTATAAGCATTGGGTCTTATTGTTTGGTTAAATCCTATTGATGAAATGCGCTTGTGCGACGCATGGTTCGGATCGATGAGTACGTATCCATCCTGACATTGTACAATCACAGCTGCATGACAGAAAGGCCTACGTTGTCCGTGTCGACGCATCCCAGCGAGCATACCCTCCACTCCGTGCCTTTTTTTCAATTGCTTCAAAAGTATACGGCTTGCCCCTACACATGTTGTTGCTGGCGCTTCATCATGCGACGACTCTAGGTAGGTGTCGGTAAAAGATTTGCCATGTTCCATCTGCCTTATCGTTTCAAGATAAGGTGGTAAGCCATTGTAGTCCCATTCACTAGATGTCTTTTCCACAGTTTGAGAAATTATAGATATTAATTGATCGCGGTTACCTTTGTAAGGCTCAGGCATCCCCTCAAGTCTAGGAATAGGACGAGGCCACGCCCCTACCCAAATTTTCATTGGTAGTGTGGCAGATGACAACAATCGGGAGTCTAGCAATTGGGACGAAAAAGATTTGTCATATTCCATCTGCGAAAATGTTTCTATCTGACCCTTGACGATGCTTATCATCTGTTTTTTTCGTTTCTCTTTGCTAGGAGTGGCGGCTTGGATAGAAATCTTTTGGCAGATCGCGGCTTGGTCGATTTTTTTAAGGCTTGCGAAGGCTTTAAAGACGTCTTTATCGGGGTTGCCATGTATAAGCAATTGGTGAAGGACTTGAAGCTTCTCTAATCGAACTGCAACAGGTGAAGATGATTGGCTACTGATTGGAACTAATGACATAATATAATCTCCTAAATTAGCAGTTTATTAATAGTTATATTATTACATATATAAACAAAAAAACAAGTGATAAATATTTTGTTTATATATGATTTTAATATAATATGTTTTATAATTTTTAATTACATGTTTTTAACTCGATTTTGTACGATTTTATGATCAACTCGCTGGCGTTCGTCGATCACAAGATTGGACAAGAAAAAAAAATTAAAATAAAAATTACTATTCGGTGGGGGTGGATTCGAGGTGTTCTAAAGGAGTACGAGGAAGAGCCTCAATGGCTTCGATCGCATCGATCTCCACTTCTCCTTGGGTGATTCCCATCTCTTTGAGCTTGCGGGCGGTGACAAGGACGCGGGTTTCAAAGGAGCCCATTCCTTTGTTATAGGCGTCTACTGCACCTGTGAGGGAACGCCCCATCTTCATCCAATGACCACTCAAGTCGATGAGTCGCTTATAGAGATCTTGGCCGAGCCGGTGAAGTTGTTCGACGTGTTTAGATAAATTCTCTTGTTTCCATCCATAAGAGACAGCGCGCAAAAGAGCGATGAGTGTTGTAGGGGTGGCGATGATCACCTTGTGTTCAGCGCCTGCTTCGATGAGGGCAGGGTCATATTCTAAAGCTGCACTAAAGAAAGTTTCAGCGGGTAAAAACAAGACGACAAATTCGGGCGTGGGTTGAAAGTGTTCCCAGTAACTGCGTTTGCTTAGCGCTGTAACATGAGCGCGCACTTGGCGTGCATGGTCTTTTAACTTCAGTTCTTTTTCATGCTCGTTGGAAGATTGGATGGCATCGAGATAGCCTTCTAAGGGAACTTTACAGTCGATCACCACTTGTCGTCCTCCGGGCAAGCGCACTAATAGGTCGGGACGATAGCGTCCCTGGTCATCTTGTTGTTGCTCGAAGAAGTCGCAGTGGTTGAGCATGCCAGCCAGTTCCACGACGCGACGCAATTGAATTTCACCCCATCTTCCGCGCGTGAGGGGAGTGCGTAAAGCTTTAACGAGCTTAGAGGTCTCATTTTTGAGCTGCTTTTCATTTTCGACAAGGGAACGGATCTGTTCTTTGAGGAGTTCTTGATCTCCTTTTCTCTCTTTCTCCAGTTGTCGCATTCCAGTATCGATTTTTTGTAAGGTGTCTTTCACGGGATTAAACAAGTCGTGGATCGCTTGTTGTCTTTTTTCAAGATCGCATTTTGCTCCCTCTTGATATTTTTCCAGCGTGGCTTGCGCGAGTTGAAGAAAGTGAGTGTTGTTTTTTTGAAGGGCATCCATCGATAGAGATTGAAACGAGTTTTTTAGAGCCTCTTGAGATTGGCTGAGCAGTAATAATTTTTCTTCTGCCACGCGATGTAGGATATTGACCTCTTCGAGCTCTCGATTTTTTTCGACCAGTTGTAATTCCAGTTCAGGGATTTTAATGAGTTGAGCTTGCGCTAAGGTGTAGCGGATCAACAGCTCTTTGCATTTGGAGTGCTCGCGCAACCATAACCACAGAAGCAAACAGGAAGCTGTGATGAGGCAATAGAACATTAGACCTCTTTCGAATTTAAGGGTTCGTCGATTTTCGGGATTATTTTGGCCGATTTTCGATTCTTTTTGCGGGGATAGTATAGGAAATTTGATACAATCCCCGCAAAAAGAATCGAAAACTCGACTCAAAAGAACCCGAAAATCGACAGAACCTTAAGTTCGAAAGAGGTCTTTCAATCCTCTTGTTCCGGCTCAAAATCAGCGAGTGTTTTTGATTTTTTCCCAGCAATTAAGCGGATGATCGACAAAGTCCAACCCAAGACGACATAGCTCCACGTAACGATCGCGAGCATGAAAGGGAAGAAATAGAGAATGCCGTAAAATACAAACACAGCCAGGACGACGGTCACAAAGACGAGCTGAAAAGAGGGGATACGCAAGTGTAGAGCTTTCGAACTGGGGAATTTCCATCGACTGACCATGAAATAGCCAAGAACGATCATGAGCGATGTCAATAGAATGGCGCGCGTTTCTTCGCTTAAGGGGAAATGCTTTTCGGCAAACGGGGAATATAGAAAGAGATTGGCGGCAACGGCCGCCAGTGCTCCGGCATCAATCGGCAATCCTGTGAAATGCTGTTTGTGAGCAGCTGCAGCATGAGCATCTCCTTTAGCTTCGTTGGATTTCACATTAAAGCGAACAAGTCTCAACACCCCGCAAATAGAAAAGAGCATGGCGCCTAACATCGCATAAAAGGAAAGACCAGTTCCTGGTTCTAAAGAAAGACTTTTAAGTAAAAGAACTGAAGGAGCAACGCCGAACGAGATGGCATCGGCTAAAGAATCGAACATCACGCCAAATTCGCTTTCGGCATGAAAGGCACGAGCGACAGCGCCATCGAGTAGATCGGCAAAAGCGGCAACAAGAAGAAGCAAAGCCGAAGTATTCAATACAGTATAGATACCCGATCCAGGTTCTACCATGTTGATTTTAAAAATAACAAAAAGACCGCAAGCAAGTCCAAACGCGGTGATAACATTGGGGATGAGATAAATTTTTCGCATGAATGACCTATCTAAGACAGTAGACCTTTTTATAGTATACTCTTTTCCCTTTTTTTTATCCTGATATGCTAATTAATTCATTCTATTGGGCTTGGAAGACGGGTCGCAAAAAAAAAGGTCATGTCCATTTTTTTTGTAGACAATTAGCTCAAGGCTACTATATATGGTGTATATATAAACGCAAAACTACCAGATGTGGTAGCGGTCAAAACGGTAAAGCGTGTTGTGGATAGCAATGCGTCCTTAATGTCAAGACTGTTTATTTAAACTAGGAGATAAAAAAACTATGTCGCCCAAAGCTTCCTCCAAGAACACAACTTCTTTAACCGCGGCAGAAATTTCTTCTGCGCTGAAACAAGATAAATTTCAAAATTTCGCGGTTGTTAAACGCAATGGTTCCATCGTTCCTTTCCGAAGAGAAAGGATTGTGCGAGCCTTGGAGGCAGCATTCCGAGACACGAGAAAGATCGGTAAAGAACCAGCTCTTTCTACTGAATTGGTTAAGGCGATCGAAGACATTACAGATTTGGTCATCCATGAGTTGCACATCTTAGCATCTAAAGGTGCTTCGCTCACCGTGGAAGGGATTCAAGATCAGGTGGAAATTTCCCTGATGAAAGCAGGTCATCACGATGTAGCGCGCGATTACATCATTTACCGCGATCAGCATAAAGTGCTTCGAGAGGATTCTCCCCAGAATCTCAAGATCATGCGCGAAGATGGTTCTAGCGTTCGTTTTAATCCGATGAAGATCGCCTCGGCGATCGAAGATGCATTCCGCCGTTCGCGCCAATTGGAAGGTCCTGCCACTGAGCAAATTGTAGAAGCTGTCAATTTGTTGACCCAAAAAGTGGTTGCCCGTGCTGTTTCTCAATCTAAAGCAGGTCAACTGTTGACTGTAGCTTTGATCGAAGATGAGATTGAACAGCAACTCATGAGAGAAGGTTTTTTTGCGGTTGCCAAAGACTACATTTTACACCGTTCAGCTCATGGACAACAGTCGACATCGCAATTGTCTGAAACTGTGGAGCATGAACATGCGATGCGCGAGTTCACCATCGTCGATCAGCACAACAACACGTGCATGGTCACAGAACAACAATTGAAAACTCGTCTCAATCACGCCTGTCGCGGTCTTGAAGATCTCGTTTCTGTCGATGAATTACTAGAAAATACGATCACCAATTTCTACCAAGGCATGAAAGAGAGTGAAGTGGATCTCGCTTGCATGATGGCAGCACGCACGAAAATTGAACTTGAACCCGCTTATTCCACTGTTGCTTCCCGTCTTTTGCTCGATACGTTATACCGTGAAACGTTAGAGGTTAGCGCTGCTGATCCCTCGTTAGAATCTCATCATCGCAATTACTTCAAGCAGTACCTTCATCAAGCGATTGCTGTCAAACGGGTTCATCCTGATCTACTCCAATTTGATATCGATAAGCTAGCTCGCGCGATGCAGCTACAAAGAGATGATAAGTTCACATACCTTGGATTACAAACTCTCTACGATCGCTACTTCATCCACCACGAACACCGCCGTTTAGAAACACCTCAGATTTTCTGGATGCGCGTGGCGATGGGATTAGCCTTGTGTGAAACAAAAAATCGAGATGAAAAGGCGATCGAATTTTACGATGTGCTCTCTAAGTTCTTGTTTGTCTCTAGTACACCTACGTTATTTAACTCAGGAACTCTCCATCCTCAATTGAGCTCGTGTTATCTATCCACTGTGATGGATGATCTCGCTCACATCTTCAAGGTGGTAGCTGATGATGCTCAGCTCTCTAAATGGGCAGGCGGTATTGGTAATGATTGGACCAATGTCAGAGCGACAGGCGCTACCATCAAGGGCACCAATGGCAAAAGTCAGGGTGTGATTCCTTTCTTAAAAGTGGCCAACGACACAGCTGTGGCAGTCAATCAGTGTTTTGCCCCTGACACCATGATTTACACAGCAGATGGGATTAAGCCAATTTCAACTCTTACAACGAGTGACCTTGTTCTGGGTGTAAGCGGAATATACAGACAGGTGACAAATAAGTTTGCTTACAACCAGAAAGATCCCATGGTTGCTCTCACGATTAAACATTCACTGACCCCCATTTCTGTTACAGCAGGCCATCCTCTCTACGCCATTCGCGGTGTGCCCATGGAGCAGTCTAATGACCGCACGATCCAGTGGCTTAAAAAAGGCAAGGTGAAATGCGAGTGGGTCGAGGCCGGACAGCTAAAACAGGGCGACTATGTCGCTCAAGTGATCCCCAAAGAGGTTATTCGCGTTCCTGAAATCGATGAAGAAGACGCTCGCTTTTATGGCATTCTGTTGGGCGACGGACATATGGATAAAGATGGGCATGAGTGGGGAGTGTCGGGCAATCCGCAAGCGGATTCCCATCTCGAATTCGTTCGTGAGTATTTAAGAGTTCGCGGCATCCATTTCTCGGAAACAGGTCGCGGTGATTCCTATGTGCAAGTCCGATGGGCGACAGGCCGAGGCGCTGTGCGCGATGCTACAACCGGACAGATTGTCGGCAGAGGAGCTCCCACGATGCCTTTCAGTCGTGCTGACCTATATAATGATCAGGGCCAAAAACATATTGCGCCCCGGATGGCTCATTTGCCCCTTTCGCAAACACTCGCTCTCGTCCAAGGACTTGTTGAAACAGATGGGAATGTATCGCGTGGCAAAGAGATCATGTTTTGCAACACATCGCAGCCGTTAGTAGAAGGACTGCGCTATCAGATGCTGCGCCTCGGCGTTCCGACAGCAGGCAATTTGCGCGTGCGCCAAAGTGATCATCCAGGAAAGCGTTCAGATGGATCTGTTGCCCAATTCAAGGGGGAGTCGCAAAGCTACGATGTGCGCATCCCGGCGATCCCTGAGTTAGCTAAGCGTGTCGGTGCTCAAGCTGTGACAAAGCGCAACTGGTTAACCCATGGTAATCACATCTTCACACGGGTGACACATACGCAGTCGCTTCAACCCCATCCGTTTGTCTATGATCTCGAAGTGGAAGGCGATGAATCGTACATGACAACAGCAGGCCTTGCGCATAATGGCGGTAAACGCAAGGGAGCGATGTGCGCGTATCTCGAGACTTGGCACTTGGATATCGAGGATTTCCTGGAGTTGCGCAAGAATACAGGTGATGAGCGTAGACGAGCTCACGACATGAACACAGCGAACTGGATTCCCGATTTATTCATGAAGCGGGTGGAAGCGGGTGGCATGTGGACCCTATTTAGCCCCAGCGACGTTCCAGACTTGCACGATCTCTATGGTGCAGCTTTTGAAAAACGCTATATCGACTATGAAAATCAGGTAGAAAAAGGGGAGTTGAAACTCTACAAACGCGTGGAAGCTCTTCAGTTGTGGCGCAAGATGTTGAGCATGCTCTTTGAAACAGGGCATCCTTGGATGACATTTAAAGATCCATCTAACATCCGCTCACCTCAAGATCACGTGGGAGTCGTTCACAGCTCTAATCTCTGTACAGAAATCTTGCTCAATACCTCTGCAGAAGAAACGGCTGTATGTAACTTAGGATCGATCAACCTAGATGAACACATGACCAAAAACGGGGTGGATGAGAAAAAACTCTCGGCGACCATTCGCACAGCAGTTCGCATGCTCGATAACGTGATCGATATCAATTTCTATCCGATTGCCGAAGCGCGCAATGCTAACTTGCGCCATCGTCCTATTGGCTTAGGGTTAATGGGCTTCCAAGATGTTCTCTACAGGCAAAACGTCAGCTATGCTAGCCATGAGGCTGTTGTCATTGCTGATGAGATCATGGAAATGATTTCCTATTATGCGATTTTAGCCTCTTCAGAGCTCGCTCAAGAACGAGGACACTATCCTTCGTATCAAGGTTCTAAATGGGATCGAGGTTTTCTTCCGATCGATACAATCGATCTCCTTGAAAAGGAAAGGGGCGGACATCTCGATGTGGATAGAAGCGCTAAACGGGATTGGAAAGCTGTGCGCGAATCGATCAAAAAACATGGCATGCGCAACAGCAACACCATGGCGATTGCACCTACAGCAACCATATCCAATATCACAGGTGTCACACAATCGATAGAACCGATGTACAAACATCTCTTTGTCAAATCAAATCTGTCCGGTGAATTCACAGTGCCTAATGTCCATCTCGTTGATCGCTTGAAGCAATTAGGTCTGTGGGATAAGCAGATGTTAGATGATCTCAAGTACTTTGATGGTTCCATCACAGAGATTGATCGCATACCTCTAGAGGTGAAGCAGCTCTTCTTAACAGCATTTGAAATCGATCCAGAATGGTTAATCGAATGCGCAAGCCGTCGTCAAAAGTGGATCGACATGGGACAATCCCTCAACCTCTACTTAGCTGAAGCCAATGGCAAAAAGCTTGATCAGATGTATAGATTTGCATGGACAAAGGGCTTAAAGACCACCTACTACTTGCGCTCTCTAGGTGCTACACAAATTGAAAAGTCAACGACAGATATCAATAAGCGCGGCATCCAACCCCGCTGGATGAAGAACAAATCAGCTTCTGGCAACATCCAAGTAGATCGAGATACCCCCGTGGCTCCTACAGACAAGCCGATCGCTTGCAGTATGGAAGAAGGGTGTGAGAGTTGCCAATAATCACTAATTGAGGAGAAAAACATGTCTAATAACGCGCAACGCGTCGATGCGACTAAAAAACGGCTCATCAACTGCAACCAGGTCGATGTCAATCAACTCATGCCTCTTAAATACAAATGGGCATGGGAACACTACATGAATGGTTGCGCCAACCACTGGATGCCGCAAGAAGTACCTATGGCCAAAGACATCGAGCTTTGGAAGTCTAACCAACTGTCTGTGGATGAAAAACGAGTGATCATGCGCAATCTCGGCTTCTTTAGCACAGCAGAGAGCTTAGTGGGCAATAATATCGTTCTCTCTATTTTCAAACACGTGACCAATCCCGAAGTGCGTCAGTATCTTTTGCGTCAAGCGTTTGAAGAGGCGATTCACACCCATTCTTTCATGTACATCGTAGAATCGCTCAATCTCGATCAAGGCGAAGTATTCAACATGTACAATGAGATCAACACGATCCACGCCAAAGATACCTTCGAAATGAAGCTGACAGCTGCAATCCTCGAGCCTAACTTCACTACACAAACACAAGAGGGTGCACAGAAGTTTCTCGAGAACCTGATCGGTTACTATCTGATCATGGAAGGGATCTTCTTCTACAGCGGTTTTGTCATGATCTTGTCCTTCCTTCGACAAAACAAAATGACAGGAGTTGGTGAGCAGTTCCAGTACATTTTGCGCGATGAATCAATCCATCTGAATTTCGGTGTGGATCTCATCAATGGGATTAAAGAGGAAAATCCCGATTTATGGTCGCCCGCTTTCCAAGAGCAAGTCATCGACAAGGTCAAACAAGCCGTTGAATTGGAAGTGAATTATGCTCAAGATTGTTTACCTCGAGGCATTCTTGGATTAACAGCTCCGATGTTCCGCGAGTACGTTCAGTACATTGCTGATCGCCGCTTGGAACGCATTGGACTAAAACCCCTCTACCGTTCGAAAAATCCTTTCCCCTGGATGAGCGAAACCATCGATCTTGGCAAGGAAAAGAATTTCTTCGAAACACGCGTCACAGAATATCAATCAGCCGCAGCACTTACCTG
>JABDFI010000019.1 GCA_013286595.1 Chlamydiota bacterium
TGGAATTGTGTGCGTGAAAAGACCAATGTGTTAGCCACTCAGATAAGATTTTCTGTGAACAGACAACTGAATGTACGTGAACAGTATCTAAATCTTGTTCAGCAGTATTTTCAAGATCAAAAGAGGTTTCAACATTCAGGCATTGAACTGACGCTATCCTCCAATGAACGAGCTCGCTTGGAATACATTGTACAGCAAATTACTCAACCTTGTTTGATGGTAGCCTTTGGTTCCAAGTGGTCCAATAAGCAATTGAGTCTCTCAACGTGGCAAATCTTTCTCAATCGAGTAACCAATCATTATCCTTTTTCCTTTGTAATCGTTTATGCAAGTCAGGAAGAAAAGGAGATGGCAGAGCGTTTGCAGGTGAAGAGATCCATCGTTGTAGGTGAAATGAGTCTTCCTTTATGGCAAGCCCTCATGACAAACATGGCTGGTGTGCTAACGGTAGATTCTGCAGCGTTGCATCTTTGTGCAACGACAAACACTCCTTCTTTTAGTGTATTTGGTCCCACCTCAGCACAACTTTTTAAACCTTTAGAACAACATCATGGGACCTTTCAAGGAAAATGCCCCTATAATCAACCATGGACTCGTATCTGTCCTCAATTGCGCACATGTAAGACAGGAGCATGTCTCAAAGAGATTGATCAAGAGGCGTTATACGCCTCTTTTCAAGAATGGACACGATCATTTCTTTATCTGTGATCCGAAAGCAAATCCATAGATTGAGTAGAGAGAGAGCTTGAGCTTTGGGAGAAGCGCTAGTCCTTGATCTGTGATGAATTCGCATTGCGATAGACCCAGTGTTGAGAGAGATGTGAGTTTTGAGAGATGCTCTAGTCCTTCATCTGTGATGAGATCGCATTCCGATAGACCAAGTGCTAAGAGAGAGGTGAGTTTTGAGAGATGTTCTAGGCCTCGATCGGTAATGTTAGCGCATCCCCTTAGATTCAGTGACGTGAGAGAGGTGAGCTTTGAGAGATGCTCAAATCCTTCATCTGTAGTTTTTTTGCATCCCCATAGATCAAGTAATGTGAGAGAGGTGAGCTTTGAGAGATGTTCTAGCCCTCTATCTGTAATGTTAGAGCATCTCGCTAAATCCAGGAATATGAGAGAGGTGAGTTTTGAGAAATGTTCTAGCCCTCGATCTGTAATGTCAGAGCAGCTCGCTAGAGCCAGTGATGTGAGAGAGGTGAGCTTTGAGAGATGTTCTAGCCCTCGATCTGTAATGTCAGAGCAACTCGATAGATCCAGTGATGTGAGAGAGGTGAGCTTTGAGAGATGTTCTAGTCCTCGATCTGTGATGACATGGCATTGCGATAGATCCAGTGATGTGAGAGAGGTGAGCTTTGAGAGATGTTCTAGTCCTCGATCTGTAATGTCAGAGCATCTTTTCAAATTGATCGATTGGATTTTAGTTCCTTTGAGTTGTTCTAGAATGGTCTTGAGTTGATCATCTGATAAATTCTTATAGCTTGATAAGTCTAAATGGTGACCGTGAAAGGGTAAGTGTGCCCAAGCTTTGCAGGTCAAGCGCGTTGAACGCAGTTCTTGTGGATCTGAAAGAAAACTTAATACATGTGCCATCACTGCATCAGGCAATGATTGAATCGCACTTTGTTTAGAGGACGTCTTAGGCGCCACAACTACAGGTTGTGGGGAGGATAAGTTTAATGGGGCTAAAACTAGTGATGATGCTAATGTCATAATTTCCTTATTTTTAATTTTATATATTATATATTATCAATAGTCTATGTTTTTAATCAATGGTTTTTTATTTATATTTAATGATTTTGCTTTATTGAATTAATGCATTTAATTCTTCAGCTAACGTTATAATTAAATTTTTAAATTAACGATCGTAAAAGGGGGAAATTGATGTGCTGTTCGACAACCTGGATAGCCTCTTGGATTTTCTCAAGGTCTTCGGTCCTTATTTTGGCAGTAAAGGAATTGATCATCTGCATCACTTCATCGCTATGCAAGGGAGTATAAAGCATAGGTATACTGGCTTTCCTGATTTCTTCGACGATGTGATGTCTAGGGGGAAAATCTCCGGTTAGGATCATTCCGGCAGAGAATTCTTGATCAGGATAGGCTTGTTGATGTTCCCAGTAGGTAGCCAGTGTGGCAAGGATGATGTCTTCACGCATCGCTGGGGTAATGAGTAACTGACTGGAAACGATCCGGTCTCGGTAATTCTCAACAGAGGAGGCGACTAAGTGGATGTGTTTAAAATGGCGCAACCGATACTGTTCACCTGTGATGAGCTGTGCATTGAACAGAGATTCAAAATCCTTCATCGCAGGATAGCTCAATAGCGGATCAAAGGGGATGCATCCGAGTAGGGGAATTTTCCATCGTTGAAGAGCTAATCGGATATAGCGTTCAATCATTTCCTTTTTTTCCGGTTTTACGCGATTGAGAATGACGCCCACTACGGGGACATTAAAGGCATCACAGAGATACTTATTAAGAGTGAGTTGATCAAATGCTGAACCCAATCCTCCAGAGGCAATCAGGACAACGGGGAGTTGGAGAAGATGGGCAGCTTGGGCGTTATTGAGATTGACAATCGAGCCTACACCACAATGTCCTGTGCCTTCCACGATGACAAAGTCATGGCGCTTCTCGATCTCGCAAAACGCTTTTTCAATGGTTTCAATGAGGATTTCATTGCGCATGTTACCATCTAAATAATTCCGCGTGAAGCCGGGGGGAATCAGAAGGGGACTCATGTCCTCATCGCGATCATTGATGTGAAAATGCTCTTTAAACAGCAAGACGTCTTTATCGACAAAGACCCCTTTCTTGGTTTCTACATGTTCTTGCCCGACGGGTTTCATGTAGCCTACGCTCGAATAGGTTTTGCACAAGCCGGAATAAAGTCCCAAGCACGTCGTCGTTTTACCGACGTTTTGCCCAGTTGAGGCGATAAAGAGCCCTTTTTTTAGCATGAGACTAACTCGAACAACTTGTTGATGGTTTCTTTGGTTTCGGCGAAAATTTCGACTTCAGATTCAAGCAGTTCAATCTTGGGAAGAGAGAACCAACGCAGTTGTTCGTGTGTGAGTAGCGTGCCACCGATTGGACGCGCTAGATAAATAAAATCAATGTGTTGATGAGGTGGTTGATCGCGATGGGCGGGAATGTTTTCAATTAAACACATGAACGGGCGCTCTGTACTATAGGCATTCGCGTAGTTGAGCCAGAGGTGTTCTTCCTTGATGAATTCAATCTCTAAACCCGTTTCTTCTTGAGTTTCTCTTCTAGCACATTCCGAAGGGGTTTCATTGACCTCAATATGTCCGCCTGGAGGAAGCCATTTTTGAAGCTTAGGATGAAAAAGCAGGAGTACCTCTTGATCCTGGAGGATATAAACAGTAGCTGTAAAATGTCGATCAATCATGATTGCAGTATAGCTGATGGTCTCCCATCAACGCAAGTGATGAGGTCCGTAGAGCTGTAAGAATTTGAGTGTGGCTTGATTGAATAAACCCTGATAATTATGGGGTTGATACAGTGCTTCTGAGATTTCATTGACCAGATCTTTAGCGCGACCCTTGGCAACGCCCGAAATCATTTGCGTGAGCCATTGCATATCGAAAAGAAAGATATTCCAGATAGGGATATCGTGAACTTGAGTTTCCCACGTACCTAAAGCTGCAATTTTACTTTCTAGAGACTGGTTTTGTGCCACGAGTTGTTCTCTTGCTTGCCCTGATTGGCTAGCGGCAATGCCAATTTCACCAACCAGATGAAGTTCCATTTCAGTTCGGATGCGATGTAAGGTAGCCCGTGCTGCTGTGAATCCATGTAACGTTTGGTTGAGTCCAAGAGCGAGGGATTGAGTAAAGGCTCGAGGATCAAGAAGATGTGTTTTAAGTGTCGCTTGCAACTCCTGAGAAGGTAGTTTTGCGATCAATGCGATGAGATTTCTTTCGGCCATGTTGCGTTGAATAGGTTGTTGTCGATTCATAGCCGATAGAACATCAAATTGGTGTTGGATGTGATGTAATTGAAGTTCGGTAGATTTTGCTTGTTCCAATTGGGAATAAGCCTGATTCAACTGTCGATCTAAAGGCAAAAGGGTCGCCGTACTGAGTGGATTTGCCGTGGACAAATGGCGGGAGAGTTTCTCACATTGGTCTTTATAGTGACGGATATCAGCGAGTTCTAAGACGGGAAGGTCGATCCCATTTCCAATCGATTGCAATAACTGGCGTGAAAATGACAAGTGTTGCCAGGTATTAAATCGATCATCAATGAGATCTTGGAGTTGTTTCATCGCATTTAAAATAGTGGCGATGGGATGTAGATGTTCATGTAATCCCTTAGAAATCTCATTCAGTAACCCTCGTGTTTCCGTGTGAAAATACCGATTGCCATCTGCTTTGCCCAGAGCCTCTAAGTGTGCGTTTTGGAAGTGAAGAGAGGAAGTGACCATTTCAAGTGTATCTCGCGAGGCTGCCGGGAACACGCGCGCTTCCGATCGCGCGAGCGCTTGCTGGTGACGTTCGAGCTTTTCCTTCAATGTCTTAGTCTGAGATTTTAAAGAAGTGATGAATAGGGAAATTTCCCTTTTTTGCTTTTCATTGGTGAAATCGAGTTTGTCATTCAAAGCATAAAAGATAGTGGCTTCTATGATTTGATCTACCTGATCGCTAATCCCTTTTTCAATCGCTTTGACTTGAGCTTGAGACACGGGTTCTTGTGGATCGAAAGAGCGGTCTATCACCCCGAGCATATTATAGTGCAGTTCTTGCATATCTGCTTCGCCTAATGCTCCTTCCAACGCTGTGGAAACGATCATGACAATGGCATCCATCGCTTCAGGAATGAAGGCTCCATCAATTTCTCGTTCGATCCGCTCTTTCAGCGTCAGATCGCCGCTGACATACTGCCTTAAACGATCCACAGTGCGATAGCGGCCTTTATGAAGCAATTCATAAAGAGCATCCCAAAGACCTGCAATTTCTACTTTATTGCTGTTGAGTGTTTGTTGAGCAGAAGCCTGTTCGACCATCCTCTCTCGCACCAGTTTAAAGATGCTTTGTAGCTGCCGATAGATCGCTTGATGAATAGCATACGAAGAAGGAGTAGGAGTGCTCACTTTTCCCACATTTTCTTGAATCAAAGTACTGAGTGAAACGTTATGCACAAAGAGAAAGCTCGCTCCTTTTTTTAGGAGAAAGTTGAGAAGGTTTTGTGGAATGAATACCAGAGCTTGAAGGAACTTTTTGCAAATGAAATTAATGGGAGAGAAAAGCGTATTGACAAAAGACAAGTTGGAGGTGGAAGGAACGAGATCTGTTTCGAAGTGAAAGGCGATGGTTTCTGCCCAACGGATGCGCGGGCCAAACGTGTCTAATCCCGTTTTAATCGCAGCATCATACAACTCAACAGGACTCAAACCCCCATTGCGCGCTGGAGATTGAGTGGCTTCACCTAACAAAGTGAAGATGTCTTTCATTCTCTCAGGAGGAGTTCTAGCCACTTCAGAGTAGGTGCCACTTGCTACAGAAAACCAATTGCGCAACCATTGAACCACTTGACTTGTTTTCATAGCAATGGGCTCGCGTTGCCATCGTGAGAATTCTCCTGCAAGATTATCAACTACAGCATACACATACAGTTGAGAAGCTGCGTGAATGAGATCATAGACTCGCTTGGCGATCCACTTCTTAAGTGTTGAAAGCGTTGAACCATCGATGTGCATAAAGAACCTCTCGCGCAGGACAGGGGCATAGCGATCAGAAGTAAGAGAAGGATCGACCGTAAGCAAAGAAGGATCTAAAGAGGGGAACTGACACAGCGCATCCACTACTTTCATAGCTATAAAAGCCACGGAGCGCTCTTTGACCCGTCTACTCATGTGCTCGATCATCACGGGAGTCACTTTTTCGGGAGGCTTGTCTACAGGTGATAACACTTGCTGGTGGGATTGAGCCAAGCGAAGGAGATCTGGAACGGCGGAGATATGTGAGCGACCAGGTTGAAGAGGGAGTCGAAATCCTTGAAAGTAGGTTTCTTGCTCGCGCATGACTCTAAGGCACTGTTGCAAGGCGTCTACGAGTTGTTGCCAAGTGCCGCTCTGATGAGCGTTTTTAAGGGCGTCTAAACAGGGGGTGATGCGGCTTTGGATAAACTGCAGGTTACCATTTTGTTGGTTTTGATTCTGGATATGAGTAAAAACGACAATGAGTAAAACAGCTAAAGATTGCGCAGTCGATTTGGCAATCGCATCACCGGCGTGTCTCATTACCTTGCTCAATATCTGTTCGCCTCTAGCTAAGATAGAGCTATAATCCATTTCCGCTGGGTTCCCGGTGGACATGCCAAAAAATTCCTTGATTTTGTAGGTCAAGACATCGCAGGACTCTTCCAGCATACCGCGTTGAGCGGTAATGGTAGCGACGACAATACCGCCCACTTCGCGCAACTGCTCTTTGATCTGGTTGAGATCCCAAACACCACTCATGGGTGGTAATAGGGATCTAAGATAGCCAAGCAGAGGATCAAATTTACTCCAATCCGCAGCAGTAATCTGGGGTGCTATAGCGCGATTGCCGTTAAGATGCTCTAGGAGAGGAATGAGGTGTCGAATGTGCTCTCGGCGCACATCGTGGTCAGAGCTATCGGTTAAGCTAATTAGAGCTTCTAAGGCGACAATAATTTGCTTGAGGTGGGGATGCACCGTGGAGTTCACTTGTTCTCGTAATCGGCGCATCGCAGTTTGATGGAGCCCTTCATCTGGATGGACTCTATAGCGCAATGGAATATCGCGAACACCTTCCAAGAAAGTTCGTTGCGAAGTGATATTAATGACGCCAAGAGCTGCAGTACTAGAGGATGAAACAACTGCGCCAGGAAGAGAACGCAACCTCCCGTCTAAGGTAACGATTTTTTGCACATCTTCTTCTTGTAAGTGGGGAAACTGCGTTCTAACAGCTCCAACTTGTGTCCATCCTTTCTGGGTGATCAAGTTTTGAATGGCATATAGTGTGGTATTATTAGGATTTCTGAGAAAGTCAATAGTAGCTTGCTGCAAAGCTAGCAAATCAGGAGGAATCGCGCCACCTTGTACTAGATTGGAAACTTGAGTTTGGGCAAGCGCGAGTGGGCCTTGAAAAGGTCTCATGACAGCACCTGCTACCTGTTGTGTTCCTGATTGAAGGTAGCCAAGAAGAGTGTTACCAATTCCCGATAAAAAACTCATTTTTTTCCTGCATTGTCATTTAATGCGGGGAAATTTCTCATCTTTTTTGTATTCTAGTCAAACCTATTTATTGCTTTGGACCTATGATGAAACAATTTGATGAATTGATCCGTATCTCTGAAACACTATTAGGTCCTCAAGGATGTCCTTGGGACCACAAGCAAACCTTCCTTTCCTTGCAACCGTATGTTTTAGAAGAGGCGCATGAAGTAATCGAAGCGGTTGATCTAGACGATGGTGAGAAAATGATCGAAGAATTGGGAGATTTACTCTACACCATCATTTTTTATGGCAAACTGGGAGAAAGAGAAAACCGTTTCCAACTCGTCGATATCATTGATGGAATATGCCAGAAATTGGTCCGCCGACATCCTCATGTGTTTGGTGAGGTGAAGGTGGCAAGTGCTGATGAGGTGGTCGCCAATTGGAACACCATCAAGCAGCAGGAAAAAGCAAAAGCGACAAGTACCACCACTCTTCCACCCAAACTCCCGACCTTAATGCGCGGTCAAAAAATGGTGAAGCAACGGCTTAAAACAGCCCCCATTGAGAAAAAAGAGATGTCGGAGAAACAAATCGGAGAAGGACTCATTGAACTCCTAAAACAAGCGGAACTCAATGGAATCGATGCAGAAAGTGCGCTGCGCCGTGCCTTAAATGATTGAGGGAATTGCAATTCCCTCTACAATCTGTCTTTGACGGCTTGGACAACCTTAGAAACATCCCCTTTTTTCTTTCCTTTTCCAACAGAGTCCATGTAAGGAATCAAAGCCAGGTGGTTAAGGGCTCCGTAATAACTATCATCTCTAGCGATAAAATCCAACGCTCCAAGAGCGCGTTCTTGAATGCTTTCAAAGACTAGTTTTTTAGCTGCAGAAGTGGCGCCACTTCTGATTCCAGCTGGAACGATACTCGCGTTGACGTAGGTAATGGGTGGTAGCAGGCCAGCATGATTATTTTGAACTTGTGTACATTGAGGAATAGCCTGTTGAATGGCAGCTTTAAGAGATTCTGTTGCTTTTTGGACATAATCTGCATCTAGAAGATGCGTAGCATCCACAGCTTCCTTAATTGCCTTGCCATAGGAACTCGCTTTTGTACGCTCTGTCGCCATAGCTGTTTGCGAAGCGAGTAAGGCAGTGGCAGCTAAGTGTTGCAGAGCAGATTTGCTTGTCGCTTCCTCTGGAGAACCAGAAGCTGCTTTCGCTAGCTTATTGATCTCTGACAACCATGTTCCGCGAAGATCTGTTGGAACCGCTACTTCCACTTTTCTTTTCAAGCTTGCAATTGTTTCATCCAGTCGATCGGACATTGCCAGTCCTTGGGATTTCAATTGAATCATCTGATCGATCGGAGATATAGAAGCTGTAGTGCATTCTGTCATCAATCGGATGCATTGATGGTGTTTTTCGACTTCAACTTTAGACCGGCTGAGTTCTTTTAAGGTATTTTTCATCTGGTCAATTTGCGGTTTAAGCGCGGGAAGTTGAGAAAGGGCATTCAGATGTGCTTCAATGCTTAAAATCCATCCATTGCAACGAGAGAAAAGCTCCTCTGTTGCCTCAGGATTATGTAAGCTTAAGACCACGAAGGTAACTTCTTGCGACATCGTTTGTAGATGATTGAAGAATCCTTGATGATTTCCAATAGCATTGGCATTTCCTTTAATAGCCACGATGGAAGCGATCAAGTCTTTCGACAATTCAGCAATTGCTTTATGTTTTTTTAACAACGCATCCCGATCGTCCGTGCTCATCGGCATTTCTCGGATGGCGGCAATGTGATGTTGATGATCTGTTTCAAATGCCAGTGCTTCATTCGCTAGTCGATCAATTGTAGCTCTGTGTTCTGAGCTCAACTGGTTGTCGATGCCTTGAAGTTGTGTGAGAGCTGTCATGGTAGAAGTAGCAAAACTTGCAGTTTTTGTTTTTAAATCTTCGATTTTTTGGTTAACTGCAGCTTGAGCCTTTTCTCCAGAGGCATTGAATCTTTCATCGATGGCCTTTTCGACAGAAAAGCGCAAAATTCGATTCAACATATCTTGCATATGCTGTTCTTGCAGCCGAGCTTCTTCTTGTGTATGGGGGATGTCCGTTGTGTAAGCTTGATTGGCCAAGTGAAGGAACTTATAGGTCAGCTTTTGTAACTGATCTTCTTTGAGTAAAGAAGTGATACTAACACCGATGAGATTGGTCAACTCCTCAATCACATCCTTAATGAATAGCTCATCCACTGCTTTTTTGATATTTTCACTTGTACTTTGACCCTTCACGAGATCGCGCAATTCCTCGAGGGTTTGACACTTTGTTTTTCTGAGTACGGCAAACAAGCTCTTCACTAAGGAAGTCAATTCCTCTTTTCTATGTCTTGAAAAAGGGATAGAGGGCGGCTGAGCGCTACTTTCTTCATGATGGCTTCTCTCCAAAATACCCCAAATATCATCGAGTAGTTCACAAATGACAGTATTAAGTGCATGGGTATAACCATGAGGATCCCTTATCGACGAGACGGATTCGTCGAGGATTTCACGGACAATGAGCTCTTCATTCGATGTCCCGACAAAGAACTTGAAAATTGCACTGAAGAAGCGATTTCCTGAACTTTTTTCAATCACAGATTGTGCAAGTCCAGCGTAGAGATCACGCGTTGTATGGCCATCATTGTGTTCAGGGCGTTCCATTTCCTTGCGCAGCATCTCTTTTAGTGTTCCGCTAATGGCAGAACCTGGCGTAGCTGCAACCTGCTCGAACGCTCCATTTAAGTTGGCGAGATAGTGAGAGGATCGACCAAGCAATTCTTGTGTTAAAGGAGCAAAACGTTTTTGTTTTTGTTGTTCAATGTAGTCATAAATCTCAACGAAATAGGCATCTGTTGCTTGCTGTACACGACTATGAATAAATTTATTAGAAAACCAGTAGAAAAATCGAGCGATGAGATACTTAAAGCCAGTGATTTTTTGATGGTCTAATTCCTCAAAAAATATCTTCTGAAGTTCTTCTTTAGGGTCGGCCGCAGTTTTTGCTAGTCGCATCATCCCTACATAGAATTCTTTACTGTCCGGAACTCGTATACCGCACACTTTTTCATAAATGACTTTAAGAGTAATGAATGCCGTTGTGTTGTCGATAAGTTCTTGTTTTTCTCCAGCAGCCTTGTCTTTCCAATTTTCAGAAGAGCTCGAACTAACGGGTTTGATAGCTCCCTGTAGAGCTTGTAAATTTTTATAGTGGATGGATTCAGGATTTGCCGCAGGCGTTTCATCGACGCCAATTTTGGGCAAATGCAATCCGTTAATCGATACAGTGACTGAATTAAAAATGGAAGCAAGCCTAGTCACTTGCTCATATAAGGCATTCCAATCACCACTAGTTTGCACTTGCTTGATAGAACCTAGTAAAGTTTCTAATTCACCTAACTGAACGCTGTATTGCGATTGACCTCTAATCTGTCCGACAATTTTATCAATTCCCATGGCCAAGAGCATAGCGACTTGGCTTGAACCAGCAGCAGTAACTCCTTGCTCTTTGATCATCTTGGCAATTCCGGTGAGCCATGTGCCAATCGAACTCGATCCTGTAGCAGGAGGTCCAAATAGCGATTCTTTCCACGTGCGGGGTAATTGTTCTAGTCGGGTAAAATAAGGCTCTAGCGCTTGAGATAATTGACGCGTAAACGCGCTGCCCACTCTTCCGACAACACCTGTTTGCGTGTCAGTGAGTTCATCAAATAGTTTTGTGGCGCGTGCAAAGAACTCTTTATTTAGTGCTTCATCAGGAGCTGGCTGAGCGGTATCAAGGAATAGGTTGAAATGATCGTGAATGGCTTGCAATTCTGTTTTTTGTGCTGATGTTAAAGGACGCTGAGGAAAGAAAGTCTTGGACTGTTGCAGCAAACCTTCAATAAGCGCATTGAGGAAATCCGTTTTAGATGCATGTCCTCGCAATTGAGCATCAGAAGGCGTAGCAAGATAGGCTTGCTGGGCTTCTTGAGCGAATTGTCTACATTCAATAATCGTTGGATGCGCAGTGCGCATTAATAGTTTTTCTAGATCTTCCATCAGACCATCCGTGCCAACGATTTTATCACGCACTTTAGTTAGAGTGAGATTAAGTAAACTTTGCTCCTCCGTCACCAGTTTTTTATTTAATCCGGTCAATAGATCATCTACTGGAGCAATCCCCAGAGAAGTTTTCAACTTGTCGATCACTTGTTTAAATAGACCGTGTTGATCGTTGAGAACGCCATCTTTAAGAAGGGCAATTCCTCCTTTGATGAGTGGTTCAGCCGGATCGATTCCCAGCTGCTCTTTAATCTTGATGAAGGCTTGTTGCAAGAGAGCGGTGTCTCCATGAGTCAACTTCACTTGTAAACGATCTAACAATCCACTCTGTGGATCGAGAAGTGCAGCATCCAGAAGAGTTAAGGCGTGGACAACGGTTCCTTCTTGACGTTCAAGAAGTTTTCCCATCACCGTAGAAGTTTGTTGTAAAAGAGCGGGATTTCCACCTGTTGCCAAATTGGCTCTTAGCTGGTTAAAAAGCTCTTCAGAGCGACGTTCGCAATTATGATCTGGATTAAAAGCCGTATGGAATAAATCTCGCAACCCTGTTAGGGAAGCGATTTCTGGAGCGGTAAGTCCAAGAGCTTCTAATGGTGCCTGATGTAGACATATAGCAGTGACATGACGCGCCAGTTGTTGTGCCTTATCTTGAGTGAGTGCTTGAGGAGCAGCAATAGCTTGTTTCACTAGTTGATCTAGCTCACGCCAAGACTTAGGAGCTTCCCTGAGAAGGCTTTCATGCGCTTTGGTAAGGATCTGATGCAAAAGGCTCCCTTCGCCAGCCGTAAAAAGGCGAGTTAAACCTGCGGGTAATCCCTCATCAGCATGGATTCCTAAAAGAGCTTTTAAGGCATCGATAAGTTGTCTGACAAGACCGTGCTCGTGATGAACAAACTCTTCCTTCAATCGAGCCATTCCTCCAGTAATGAGAGGTTGGTCGACAGGAACGCCTAATTCCTGTTTCATCTTAACAAAAGCTCGACGTAGAAGAGATGTCTCTCCTTCTGTCAGCTTGTCTTTTAATTGATCCAATAATCCACTCTGAGGATCGAGAAGCGCAGCATCCAAAAGAGTTAAACCATGAGTTACTAAGCCCTCTTGCCGCTCGAGCAATTTACCCATCGTCTCTGCGGCGCTCTTTAAAACGACATTATTTATTAGCGTTCCTTTAAATACTGTGAACTCTGCTTCTGTAGGAGGTAAGTAATTTTCAGGATCAGTTACATCGAATATTCCTAAAAATAATTCACCCACAGCTTCTAGGTTATCAAATTCTGTTTGATTGAGCCCAAGGGAATCTAAAATATTTTTTTGATCTCTAATTTCTAGGATAGCATCTATGATTCTTTGTACATTTTCGATAGTTAACTGCTCAGGCGAAGTACTAGCAATTTTCAAGAGTTTATGTAAGGTATGCCAAACTTTCGGAGCTTCCTGAAAAAGATCTTTTTTAGTTGTGGCAATGGGATGGCGCATTCTTGTCCCAAGATCTTTACCTTTGTTATAGACGCTGCCTAGTTTACTTCCAACCCAGGAGAGAGGTCTAGAAATTGCGCTCTTCACCCTAGCTAGCTTTCCTTGAGGTTGTGGTTGTAAGGGCCCTACCCCAGGCACCCTTCCTTGAGGTTGTGGATGTGATCCTGGTAGAACAATTGGCGCAAGAATAAGTGGTTGAACTTGTTGACTCATAGTATCACCATTATTATTAATTAGAACATAATAATAACGTAATATTGATGTTAATTTCAACTTAATTTCATTTTTTAATATTAAATGTTGAACAAATTGAATTTGAAGTGAAATCATTAAAAATTTAATGTTCTGCACTTAACTTTTTCGTATACTAATTTCTCGTTGTGGATTAATCTACTTTTTACTTTACTCCTGTAAAAAAAGGAGTTGCAATCACTGAGAGGCAATTCAAAATTCCACGACCCAGAAAAATCGATGATTTTGAGTCAGTTTGCCGGCTGCTTAAGCAGCCGTGCCCCATCCCCGAGCACATACTCCAAGCGAGTAGGGCTCGGGGATGGGGTGGCAAAATGGCTCAAAAGGGCGATTTTGCTGTGGCGTGGAGTTTGCAATTGTCTCTAGAGTATGAGTGATTTAAAAGTTTTAATTTATACGTCTCTCCGTGGAGGAATGGATGCATAAAAGACTCGTCTTGAGCGGGGTATTTTCAGGTGTTTTACTGAGTGCAACGATTCATTCTCAAGAGTTCTTACAAATCGATCATCATTGGAATTTCATTGCCGAATTTGTTTACATGCGACGCAATGAATTGGATGGGAAAACCCTCGTTGAAGATGAGGATAAATCGAGAAAATGTGGGCGATGTGACGATTTTACCGTGATGCGAACGAGCAGCATCATCAACCATTTTGACCTCAATCCTGGTGCAAGATTGGGACTAACTTACACGGAAGAAACCCTCGAATCGACCTTTGAATTGTTAGCTCTGTGGATTGCGCCTTGGCACGCCACTAAAACAGTGGGTGGGGATGCTAGCCTTTTTTTCCCTTTTTCACAAAGGGACTATGCCTTTGATTACTTTGATGCTAGCAAGGCAGAAGGGGAGGGAGAAAGCAAATTTTGGGACCTAGAGCTTAACTACTGGCGCCATGCTTCACCGCGCAACAGAGATTATTTTTCAGCATCCTGGATTGCAGGATTGCGCTACTTTCATCTCAATGAGAGCTTTAAACTAACCTTTTATAAGCCCCCTGATGTCAGCGATTGGTCGGTTCATACTAAGAATAACATATTTGGAGCACAACTCGGCGGTAATTTACAATGGAATCCATCAGAGCGCCTGAGTTGGGATATCACTGTTAAGTTAGGGGCGATGGCCAATCGAGCTAAGCAGTGGAACTTCCTCAAGGACCACAATAACACGGAAGTGCTGCGTCATTACCAACGACAAAAATGGCAATTGGGCTTATTCGGAGATGCGGCTATCCAAGCAGGCTATCAGTTCAAAGAGCCATTTAACCTTCATCTAGGTTATGAGGTGATGTACATTTCTGGCGTAGCATTAGCCCCCGAACAGATGCAGCGCAGCACGAACACCGAATCCGGAAAACACGTCTACACAAAAGGCTACGTCCTCATCCAAGGACTCTTCGCCGGCGCCACCTTCAGTTTTTAGGGTGTACGAGACTGGAAAAACAAGATGTTGTGAGGATGAGAAAATGAAGGGCCTTCCATTACACATGTCGGGGATAAAGCACTTCGTGTCGTTTATCCCCCGCTGGCCCCTTTGAGCCTCACCTTGCTTCGCCAAATCGCGTGCTTGGAAGCAGGGTGTGTAGAACACTACCCTGCCCGCTCTGGTGAGCTTTCCTGCGCTGCAATTTTGCATTGCAATCTGAGTCCTCGGGCTGCTTCGTGCGCTCGTTCCCTGCCGGACTTACGTCTCGGTGGCAGGGTCCCTCTTCGCGTCGCTCGCAGAACGGCCCTTCATTTCAGCTTCGCAACTCATTCGTTTCGCGTTTTTGAGCTGAATCCTGTGATAAATTTAAAAGATCGAGGTTTTTTACACCACTCTGAACAGGTGAGAGGCGCATTTAGAACTTTGCTTAGGTAAAACTATTAATTGTTTCCAAGATAATCATATAATGAAGCGTCTTTAAGAAGACTTGTTTTATGTCGAACGTAAATATCCCCTGTGGGGTCTTGAAAACGTTCTTTTGCTCGCACTGTAGCGAAATCACCCACTTGGTAACGAAGATGCGGTTTTTTTGATTCGAGAATATCCTGCGTTAGAAGAGCTATTAACTGCGTTTCGATTGAAGTGTTATAACCATTGATCATCTGTTGTTTTGCATGAGCGCAATATTTTTTATAAGCATCCGTATCTTTTAAAGAACGAGATCCAAGCGAAGCTCCACGAGGACCGTCAGTTTTAACTCCGCCGGGTTCAATCAGGCTCACTCGAATATTCCAGGGACCAAGATGTGAAGCTAATGATTCTGTTAAGCCTTCTAAAGCAAATTTACTAGCTACATATGATTCTAAATGGGGAAAAGGTTCATAACCGGCGACGCTGCTGATATTAATTATATGGCCAGCTCGCTGCTTGCGCATGAAGGGGAGAACAGATTGTAAAACACGGACAGTGCCAAAGTAATTGACATCCATACTCTGTTTTTGTTCTTCTATTGTGCAAGTTTCACAAGTTCCCACCAGCACATGAAGCGCATTATTGATAACGACATCAAGGCGTCCAGATTCGGAAATAATTTGTTGTATGTTTTTTTCGATAGAATGTGCATCCGTTACATCGCCTATCAGTTTGGTTAATCGAGGAAAGAATTTTTTTATAGCCTGATCAAGGTCTGACGAATTCGAGGAATTCCTTATCATTGCATAGACTTGATAACCTATTTTTGCTAGGTGAGAGGCGATTGCAAAACCAATCCCTTGTGCAGCCCCCGTGACATAGACCACTGGTGTAAATGCTTTCATAGCTTTTCCTTGTAGTTAGAATGACGATCAAATTTACTCTTAGTTAGGTAACGATTCACATTCTACCCCCTTCGTCGAGGGAATGTGAACTGTTACTTCACCTTATAGGGCGGTTTGAAGAAATTGTGCAACATGGGGTGATGAAGGGCCGTTCTGCGAGCGACGCGAAGAGGGACCCTGCCACCGAGACGTAAGTCCGGCAGGGAACGAGCGCACGAGCAGCCAGAGGCCTCAGATCGCAATGCAAAATCGCACCCGCAGTAGAGCTCGTAAGAGCGGGCAGGGTAGTGTTCTACACGCCCTGCCTACGAGGACGCGATTTGGCGAAGCGAGGTGAGGCTCAAAGGGGCCAGCGGGGGACAATCGACACGTAAGTGCTTTGTCCCCGACATGTGTAATGGAAGGCCCTTCATTTTCTCTATCTGCAAACTTCAAAGATTTTTATTTTTCTGGATTTTTCAAAAGGATAAAAAAATGCCGGAGATGGCTCACGGCACAGTAGGAGGTCGTTAAGGCTGCTACCTTCCGGTCCTGACCTGGTTCCAACACTACTGTTCCGAGGGGTCCCCGGCAAAGAAAAAATTATAGCAAAACAGAGCGATTGGCGCAAACATTTTCCCCCATCTTTTCAATGGGTGTTAAGTAAAAAATTCTTAACGAAGGACAGTAGATGTGGCTTCTTCTACCACTTCATCAGCGATCTTATCTCTTTTGTCTTTGAGCGCGCGCATGTGAACGAGTTGTGTATGCGGGAAAAATTGATCTAGGATTTGATGGGCTCGCATTTTCTTTTCAGCAAGGCTGGTCGCACTTAGTAGGCAAAGGCCGACGCCATGTCCTTCTCCATAGCCTTTAAAAACAACTTTATCTCCCTTCATTTCAACCTGGAAGTCGTTGCTCTTAAGAACATCGGCGCCAACGGCATTTTGTAAAGTGAAGAAATCAAGCGTGCGAGCATCATTTCCATTCTTAATGCGGAGAGCATACACCTTTTCCGATTCGCGGTCTTGATAAAGATCAATGCCCGACATCATCTGTGCACCAGCGATTCGTCCCAGTTCTTGTCTTGACATTTCAAAGAACCAACTGTGCTTTTCTCGCTCATGAGCAGCAAGAGGAGCGGCTACTCCTTCAGGAGCTTTGACATCTTTTCTAAAGATAGTGGCAAAGTCAGCTGTTTTGCCCGCGCTGTTTTTATTCCATGTAGCAGCAAATGGCTCATTGTTATAGGTCATCACGATATGACGAGTGTTGTTGATCGCTTGATCCACTTGAAGGTTTTGCAGAGTGATAGCATGACCTTGATAACCGCTATCTTGCGCTTCGACTTGCCACATCGCTCTAGGTTGTTGGGAGATGAGATAATAGGCATTAGTACGTGCAATGATGGCTAAAGCTTCCATGACCTCAGAATTAAGCTCAGATGGGAATTCGCAGCTCAATGTCGATTTAAGGAAGCGTTCGATATCCACTTCGTTAACCACGTTGACTTTGTCGTGCTGAGCTGAAACTTCAATACAGCCTCGGTATTCAATCCCGTTAACGAGGATTGTGCTGCGCGCATCATTCGGTACGATACGGATTCTAGAAATCCCAGGTAACAAATCACCCCATCGTAGTCCTTCTGGAACGGAGTCCATGAAGTCTTTTTTGCCAACAGAGGAAGCGGAAAGCAAAAGCCCTGTCATGGGATTGTAAATCGAATAGCTCCCTTTGGTTTCGATATAAGCATTATTGCGTTGCTTAGAAAGCAAGACCCTAATGGTTGCAGGTTTGGCTTTTTGGGATACGTCGGTCGGCAATTCTTTTGCGCATAGTTGAGCGCCCGGGATCGCCAGGTTTGCGGCAATCAACGTGGTGGCGATCAGTAGGTGGGCGATTTTCATAGGTCAACTCCATTCTTAAATTTGGTGGGCACAGGACGCCCTAAATGTTCATAAGTTAAAGATGTGACTTCACGCCCGCGAGGCGTGCGTTTCAATAATCCTTGCATGATGAGAAAAGGTTCATAGACCTCTTCGATCGTATGAGCTTCTTCTGAAAGGGCAGCAGATAGCGTACTGATACCAACTGGTCCTCCTTGATAATGATCAATGAGGATTTCTAAGATCTTTTTATCCATCTCATCGAGTCCGAGATGATCGATTTGAAGCATGTCCAGAGCTGCGCAGGCCATCATGTGAGTGACGTGTTTGGATCCTTTCATCTGGGCAAAATCCCTGACCCAACGCAATAAGTTGTTGGCAATTCTAGGAGTGCCTCGAGAGCGTTGAGCAATGGCATAAGCAGCTTTCTTTTCTAGCGTGATGTTAAGGATGGTCGATGAGCGAGAAACGATTGATTCCAACACTTCAGGTGTATAATAGTCTAAACGCAAATTAAGGGTAAATCGGGATCGCATAGGACTGCTTAATAATCCAATACGAGTTGTAGCTCCCACTAAAGTGAATCGATTGAGTTTGACCTGAACACTGCGCGCAGCGGGTCCCGAATCGATTAAGAGATCGAGTGAAAAATCCTCCATCGCAGGATAGAGATACTCTTCAATGGTGCGGTTTAAGCGATGGATCTCGTCGATGAATAAGATATCCCCTTCCTTGAGGTTGGTTAAAACCCCAGCGAGATCTCCAGGTTTTTCAATGACAGGTCCTGAAGAGACGACCAGATTGGTTCCCATTGTTTTGGCAATGATATGTGCTAACGTTGTTTTACCAAGTCCAGGAGGGCCATGGAATACACAATGGCCAAGAGGCTCATTGCGCTGTTTAGCTGCACCAATCACCACAGAGAGACGATCTCGAATGCTATCTTGTCCTGTAAAATCGGTGAACGTGCCCGGGCGCAGAGGTATCTCAAAAGGCTCATCCTCTTTAGTCCATGAAGATTGGATAAACTCGTCGTCGTGCATGAAGTGAAACGTCTCTCTTTAGGCCTCTTTCGAAACTAAGGTTCTGTCGATTTTCGGGTTCTTTTGAATCGAAAACTCGGCCAAAATAATCCCGAAAATCGACGAACCCTTAATTTCGAAAGAGGTCTCTTATGAAAAACTCTAGCAAGAAAACGATTTCATGCGCTAGAGGTAATTGCAAAATTCCCCGCCACAGAAAAATCGCCCTTTTGAGCGATTTTGCTGTGGCGGGGAATTTTGCAATTACCTCACTATACCAAATCCTGAAATTTCTATTTTTTGTTTGGATAAATCGAGCAGTTTCTTGTAAACTTTTTGCTCGATGCAGTTATTATTATTGCGATACGATAACCATCTTACCGAGGGATGTATGAGTCTACAATCAGATCGTTGGATTCGCAAAATGGCACTTGAGCAGGGGATGATTGAACCATTTACTGACGGTCAGGTTCGTTATGTGGATGGGGAAAAGGTCATTAGTTACGGCCTTTCAAGTTATGGCTATGATTTGCGCGTTGCCGATGAATTCAAGGTGTTTACTAATCTTCACAACTCGATTGTCGATCCTAAGAACTTCAATGAAAATGCCTTTGTTCATCTTGATGCCGACACTTGTATTATTCCTCCCAACTCGTTTGCCCTTGCGCGCAGTGTTGAGTACTTTAGAATTCCCCGCAATGTTTTAACGATTTGTATTGGAAAATCGACCTATGCTCGATGTGGTATTATTGTTAATGTAACGCCATTTGAACCTGAATGGGAAGGTTTTGTCACTTTGGAGATTTCTAATACCACCCCTTTGCCTGCTAAAATTTACGCCAATGAAGGACTAGCTCAGGTGATTTTTTATCAAGCTGCAGAGACATGTGAAATTTCCTATGCTGATCGTAAGGGGAAATACATGGGACAAACGAGAATTACGTTACCAGTTGCATAAATTTTAAGTCTTTTATTTCAACAGTTTCAAGGTAGAGGCAATTGCAAAACTTCCGACCCAGAAAAATCGATGATTTTGAGTTAGTTTGACAGCCGCTTAAGCTCAAAAGGGCGATTTTGCTATGGCGTGGAGTTTTGCAATTCCCTCGGTAGCAATACCCTAGGTGGCGCACCATCTATTGCTCGCAGTCGGGAAGACGAAGGGCTTTTTGGGAGCGTCCGGGCGGAGCTTTGCCTTTGTGAAGCTGTGAAATAGTGCTTAATTATTTCATGACTAGATTAAAAATTGGCGATGTTCTAAGAATGAGATTTTGGGAAGGAGGTCCTTAAGAGGACTTATGTCTAACGCAATTAAACCACGACCCATGCCCATTCCTGAAAAAGGTTGGCAAGAACATGTGAAGGAGAATGTGTTCCAACATTCTTGGTGGGTGTTTTTGTTCATTGCTCTTTGTTTTGGCATCTATTCCCATGCCATGCAAAAAAAGCGAGATGTCATTCATTCTTTAGAAGGGTATTTAGCGGAATTGAATAGTGAAAAAGAAAGTCTTCTTCGAGAACGAGATGATTTACTCCTCAATATCAATAGTCAAAGCGATCCCGCTTGGATTGAACTGACCTTAAAGAAGGGATTAGGTCTTGTGCCAGAAGGTCAGGTCAAGGTTTACTTTCAACCCGACGGGGAGTAAAAACCCTTTGTGATACCTCTATTATTTAGTCTTCTCATTCTTTTTATCCTCTGTTCAGCGTTCTTTTCTTCTTCGGAAGCTGCTTTATTCTCTTTATCTTCAATGAAGGTCAAAGCGTTCAAATCGGATAAAGATCCTCGTAAACGCTTAGTCGCCAGGTTATTAAGTTCACCACGCGATCTTCTAGTGACCATCATCATCCTCAACGTTGTCGTCAATATTTTGATCCAGAACGTGACCTCAAGCATTTTCGGTGATTTTTCTGGATGGCTGTTGACCATTGGCTTACCTCTTGTGTTGACTGTGGTATTAGGAGAAGTTCTTCCCAAATCCATAGGGCTTGCCCATAATGTCGCACTTTCTTATCGGGTGGCGCCTATCCTATCCACAGCTCAAAAAGGTCTCTATCCCGTTCGAAAAGGCTTGGTAGGACTTACTAACGTTGTGTCTAGAATCATGTTTTTTTATCTCAAGCCAGAAGAAGACATCTCGATAGATGAATTGCGTCACGCTTTAAAGACATCGCGTCATCATGAGATCTTAAATGAGGATGAAGCGGAATTAGTGAGAGGGTTTCTTCATTTGCAAGAAGCTCAAGTAAGAGAATTAATGCGTCCTCGAGAGGATGTGATCTTTTTTGATCTAGAGGAGCCCTTTTCTAAATTAATCCATCTGTTTGTCGATCAAGAATGCTCGCGCATCCCTGTGTGCAAGGAGAATTTAGACAATGTAGTGGGGATCATCACAGGACAGCAGTTTTTTTTGCATCGCTCGAAGTTGCAGAATGCTCAAGATCTTCAATCTGTGATCCATAAACCTTTTTTTGTTCCAGAGACCATGCCCGCTTACATCTTGATTGGTCAAATGTATGAAAAAAAAGAGTCGATTGCACTGGTTGTAGATGAATATGGATCGATTTCTGGGCTCATTGCCTTAGAAGATTTGGTTGAAACTGTTATCGGAGAGATTGCTGATGCTCGGGATAGCAAAAGCCACTACACACGCTCGGGAGAGGATATACTCATTGCCAGCGGGAAATTGGAACTCTCTGAATTTGAAGATATTTATGGGGTTTCTCTCAATAGTGAAAACAACCGGATCACTTTAGGGGGCTGGCTCACGGAGCAACTCGGAGATATTCCTCCCACGGGAACAAAAGTGGAGAGGGAGGGATTTTTCTTCCATGTGCTCTCAGCTGATGCAAAGCGCATCACGCGAATTTATGTGCGCCGTTTAAAATTCAAGAAGAGTGAATAGACGCAAGAGGTCTAATGATGCACGAGTGGAAAATATTTCTTCTTTGGATAGTCATATGTTTGATCATTCAGGGCTTCTTTGCCATGATCGAACTTGCCTGTGTGTCCTTCAATAAAGTGCGACTTCAGTACTATGTCAGTAAGGGGCACAAAAGGGCGCGCTGGCTCAGTTTTCTTCTTCATCATCCAGCCTATCTGTTTGGAACTACGCTGATTGGTGTTAACAGCGCCCTCATGATAGGTTCTGAGAGCGCACGGCGATTTTATGATGCTATAGGATTAAGTCCCGATCTGGCACCTCTTTCGCAAATCATCCTTGTGCTTATTTTTGCAGAGATTGCGCCCATGTTTGCTGGTAGGCGTTATGCTGAAAACGTCGCGATGTTAGGCGTGCCTATTCTGTATGCATTTTCAATTCTTTTTAGGCCTATCATTTGGTGTTTAGATTGGCTGTGCCAAATCATCAACCGCTTAATTGGCCAACGGGTACAACCGGGGGTTTATCTTTCTCGAGAAGAGTTGCAAAATATTATCGAAGAAAGGGACGAGACACTTTCTCCCACACCGTCTTCAACAGAGTTCAATACCATCGTGTCGCGCATATTCACTCTTAAAAATAAAACTGCAAAAGATCTCATGCAACCCTTGTCTCAAGTGCCCATTGTTCCTTCCTTTTGCACGGTGAAAGAAATGAGAGAGCTTTCAGAAAAAAATGATCTCACCTATCTTCCCATTTTTCATCGCAACCCGCAGAATGTTGTGGCCATTGCTTATCCTAGAGATTTATTGAGAATGGCCGATCACAAACGGATTCGAGAACATGCCCGTTCACCCTGGTTCATCGCTGAAAATAGCTCCATTTTACACATCTTGAAGCAGTTTCGGCGCAACAACCAAAGTTTGGCCGTCATACTCAATGAAAAAGGATTAGCCACCGGTATCTTAACGCTAGATGAGATCATTGATGAAATTTTTGGCCAGTCAGATGATTGGATGTCTTTTGGAGAAATGATTCCACGCGCTTATCACATCGTGGTCGACAGGACGTTCCCTGGAGATATGGAACTGTCGGAATTTAACCAACAGTTCTCTGTTAACTTAAACTATGAGGGTGCTAAAACTCTAGAAGAGTTGATGATTAAAGCCCTAGGCCATCCTCCTTCTAAAGGGGAATCGGTGCGGATTGACCAATTCGAACTCACTGTAGAAGAAGCTTCTCTACTCGGCGCAAAAGAAATTCTCGTCCGATCTGTATTTTAATAGATCTCTTTCGAGGTCTCAAAGGTCTCGGATTACTGCCGAAAAGTTTTGCTTCTTGAGTCATCATAACGTCGGCTTCCATTTGAAATCGAATCTACTAACCAACCACCACCACCAACGATACCGCCCGAACAATAAATGTGGTATGGTCCTCTAAGAGCTCGAGGCGCGCTTGGCAAAACAACAGTAAAATGATAGCTATAACTTCCTAGTGTATTTGGATGGATCCCTTTCAGCACTCTCACTCTATTTTGTGCGATGGCATTCGAAACTATTTGTTCCTCACTATGATCCTTACTTTTATCCCATCCTTTAATAATGTTTAAAAGTCCCAGAATTTCTGGTTTTTCTTTCTCTAAGATGTTTGCATCCCATTGGATCGATTCTGTTCTTGCTCTATTTTTTGCTCTATTTCTGGCTTTAGGAAGATCGGAAGCTGCAGCAGAAGAACTAGCTGGTGAGCCTAACGAATTCGATATGGGAGAAGGTGATGGAGTTGGTAACGGTTGACTTAAAGATTTTGAGCTAGAAGAACTTGAACTAGGAGCACAAGCAGATGATGGAGTTGGTAACGGTTGACTTAAAGATTTTGAGCTAGAAGAACTTGAACTAGGAGCACAAGCAGATGATGGAGTTGGTAACGGTTGACTTAAAGATTTTGAGCTAGAAGAACTTGAACTAGGAGCACAAGCAGATGATGGAGTTGGTAACGGTTGACTTAAAGATTTTGAGCTAGAAGAACTTGAACTAGGAGCACAAGCAGATGATGGAGTTGGTAACGGTTGACTTAAAGATTTTGAGCTAGAAGAACTTGAACTAGGAGCACGCGCAGATGATGGAGTAGTAATAGGTAACTGTGGCGTTGAAGAGCTTGAACTAGGAGCACGCGCAGATGATGGAGTAGTAATAGGTAACTGTGGCGTTGAAGGGCTTGAACTAGGAGCACGCGCAGATGATGGAGTAGTAATAGGTAACTGTGGCGTTGAAGAGCTAGAACTAGAAGAGCTAGAACTAGAAGAGCTAGAACTAGAAGAGCTAGAACTTGAACTAGAAATACTCGAAGCTGGAGAAGATCCTGATAAACTTGAAAGACTTAAGCTTGTTGAAGAGCTTCTCTCTGAACAGGTATACGAATGAGGCGAAGATTGAAATCGAGTAAGTAAAACGGGAGTTGGCATTCCACCAGCAGGTCTAGTAAATGGTGGTGCGTTATAAGAATTAACAAAAGGATAATAGGGAGTTGTGTGAGTTGGACTTGGGAAAGGGAATAAAGGGCTTGGAGTTGGGAAATGGAATAAAGGGCTTGGACTTGGGAAATGGAATAATGCGGCAGGGCTGGGGGTAAAGGCCTTAGCATTTCGATTTAACTGTGAACGTTTTCTTGGAGGAGGAGTAGGTGCCGCGCTAGCAATTGAAGAAGATGAGGATGAGCTTGATGTTGCTTGAGAGTTATTATCTATAGCTTTCTCGAGCACACCTGATGAAGTTGGATCTTCCTCATCCACTAAACTAATCAAATCAGTTGGTCTATGTGAATGTTCTACCGCTACCGATAAATGCTCTCTACTAGATTTTGAAGAACCTAACGAGGGGGCATCGACTGCTGGAGAGGACAAAGATTTCTTAGATAATGCCGGAGGATTTAAGTTTGGGAATAATTGAGGGGTGCTCGTCTTTGGTTTGGGCAACATTCTTTTGTTCACGGCAAGTCCTAACAATTCACTCGATTCCTTATGAGGTGGCGGAGAGGCATTTTTTGCGATTATCGATAAGCCTACGTGAGCCGCTGCTGAACCAGGTTGCTCGGCGACAGGTTTTATGAGCACAGGGGAAGAAAGCCGTTGATCTTGCTTAATAGGTGCAGACATAATATCTCCATTAATTATTTTTTATAAATATAATAATCCTTAACCGCTATTATACATTTTATTGATTAACAAATAAATGGATTTGTTAATGTTTTTGTAATAAAACTATATTTATAGTTTTTGTTTAAAAAAAATATAGTTAAAAAATAATGTTTATGTCGTTAGGTGGGATGGGAAAACACTCTCGCCTTTAGGCGAACACTTTTTAAGCTTAGAATCGCTTTGCAAGCGTAAATCCAAACTACCGGCTAGAAGCCGGTAGTAGTTGATGTCGTTAGGTGGGATGGGAAAACACTCTGCCTATAGGCGAACACTTCAGTATAATTTGACGCCATGGAATACAAACATGGATCTCACAGCCTGTATGACCTGAAGTACCATCTGGTATTTTGTACAAAATATCGATGCAAAAGAAATCCTCGTTCGATCCAAATTATAATATAACAGTCTTAGCTGTCACCAAAAAAGGCCTTGAGAGCTTAGTAAGCGATCAAAAGCTCTTGTTCCATCTGAAATCGCTATTACTATCCAAATATCCTTAGCAACTTTCGATTTTTTACTCTTAATAACCACCGGTGATCTTTGAATGTAGATGTGATGTTTTCTAGAATTCGGTAGTTGGATAGTAATATGATAGGTATTAGTTCCATCTGCGTTTTGATGGATCCCTTTTAAAACTATCAATCTATTATCTTCTGCGATGGCTGTCGAGACTTCCTGATTTTTACTATAATCCGAGTTGTCTCTTTTATTCTTATCCCATTTTTTAATGTCATTTAATAGCTCTAAAATTATTTCTTTTTCCTCTTCTAATATGCTTGCATCCCATTGGATCGATCCGGTTCTTGCACTAGAAGGACTAGAAACTAAAGCAGAACTGGGTGATGAGCTAGAAGAACTCGAACTGGGAGAAGGTGATGGAGTAGATAACAATGGACTTGAGGATTTTGAGCTAGAAGAACTTGAACTGGGGGAAGGTCTTGATAATAAACTTGAAACACTGGAGCTTGAGCTATCAGAATGGGTATACGAACGAGCAGAAGGGGTATACGAACCAGATGATAATAGAGGTGGAAAGGGTAGAATTCCAAAACTAGGACTGGCAGATGATGCTAATGATGCAGCGGCGGGGCCAAAACTTGAAAAAGGATTAAGATTAAGCTGCGAACGTTTTTTTTGAGAAGATTTAGGTACCGGGCTAGAAGAAGATGAGGATGAACTTGATTTTGATTGAGAATCAACTGCGGCTTTGTCGAGCGCACTTGCTGAAAGTGAATCTTCCTCATTTATTGGTAAATGGGATTCTACCGCTACTGATAAACGCTCTTTAACAGATTTTGGATCAACTGACGGGGAAGCATTGACTGATGAAGAGGATGAAGATTTCTCAAATGTCGGAGATCTTAAGCTTGAGACTGATTGAGGGGTACTCTCCCTTCGTGGTTCGGGCAACATTCCTTTTTTCGCGGCAAGCCCTAACACTTCATTTGATTTCTTTAGAGGTAGCTGAGAGACATTTTTTGCGATTGTCAATAAGGCTACTGATTGAGCAGCTTGTTCGACGGCAGGTTGTGCAGGGGAAGAACCCTTCTTAGGTACCCATCGATTTTGCTTTGGTCGATAATTTTGTTGATTAGGTATTACCATAATATCTCCTTATTATTTTTTTTGTAAATATAAAATTTCCTAACTGTTATTATATGCTTTTTAACTAAATAAATAAAAGAAAATTTCCAATAATTATATAATTAAATTTATTATTACTATTCAAATAAAAGTAGTTTTAAGAAATTGTAAACAGATGTAAAGAAATTTATTTATTTGAAGAGCCACGCAGCTTCGCTACAAGTGTAGAAACAGTAGAAATACAAGCATTTATCTCTTCCTCAGTTGTAAAACGGCTTAAGGAAAAGCGAATGGCAGTTCGTGCGAGGTGATAAGGGATTCCCATGTTGATCAGAACGCGGGAAGGTTCTAAAGCTCCCGATGTGCAAGCTGAACCATGGCTTACAGCAATGCCTTGTAAATCAAGGGCGATTAGCAAATCTTCTCCTTGAATACCTGGAAAGCAGAGATTCGAAGTGTTGGCGATGCGTTTTCCTAACCCATTGATAATGACTGAGTTGGTTTGATTTGCTAGATTATTTTCCAGCCTATTGCGTAAAAGTGCCATATGATGAGTAGCTGAGGGTAATTCAGACCTCAGTAGCTCTATTGCTTTAGCCATCCCGATAATCCCAGGTAGATTTTCAGTGCCGGGGCGGACGCCATATTCTTGATCCCCACCAAAAAAGAGGGGGTAAATCTTGGTGCCTGATCGCAAGTAGATGAAACCTATGCCTTTAGGACCATGGAATTTATGAGCTGAAAAGCCTATTCCCGTCACTCCAGAAGGGATAGAAAAGAGCTCCTTTCCTAGAAGGGAAACCCCATCGAGGATGAGGGGGATCTTGGCCGATTTTGCCAATTCAGAGACAGCTTCCATGTCGAGCTTCACGCCTGTTTCATTATTTGCAGCTGATAAGACGATTAAGCGGGTATTTTCTCGAAGGGTTGAACGAATGTCATCTACTGAGACTGTTCCTAAAAGTCCTGGGGAAAGTAGAGTGAGTTCTACCCCTCGCTGTTGAAGGTTACTCAAGGTGTGATGGACACAGGAGTGCTCGATCGTTGAACTAATCACATGGCCTGTAAATTTGCCATTGAACATCCCTTGAATCAACAGATTCATCGACTCTGTACCACCCGAGGTGAACACGATTTCTTGGGGTGTAACATTGAGGAAAGAAGAAATAGTAAGACGCGCTTGTTGAAGGCGTTGTTTGGCTTGCTGGCCGTAAAAATGATGAGATGATGGATTGCTGGGACCTAGGGAAAGTTCTGCGAGAATAGAATCCACTACGCGAGGATCAGGAGTGGTTGTTGCATTATTATCGAGATAAATACGACTGTTCATGGTGTGATTTTAACTAAGAGGATCGTAATATTATCATTTCCTCCTTTTTCTAGCGCACAATTAAGGAGTTTCAACGTGATTTCCTCGAGGGGCAGAGCAGGGTCTAGGATCTCAGAAATGATCTCTAATGGAACTGCGTCGGAAAGTCCATCGCTGCAAAGCATATAAAGATCATTTGGTTGAATGGAGATGACACCGACATCGGGAATGACATAAGAATGGGTGCCAATGGCTCGTGTGATGACATGGCGGCATAAGAGAGAAGGGGGAGATGAGTTGGCTTGGTCTGAATGAGTTAAGGTCACATGGCGTAAAGAATGGTCTTCGGTCAGCTGCTCTAATCGATGCCGTTTTCGATAAAGCCGACTATCGCCGACATGTCCGTAAATTAGGGTGTCTTCGCGAAGTGTAAAGCAAGAAAGGGTAGTTCCCATTCCAGTATAAGCCTTGTTTTTTTTTGCCAAGGAGTAGACAGCGCTATTAGCTGCAGCAATCGATTTCCTTAGGTGATGACAAGTTTTTTCTAAAGTTGCTTGTTCTGGAAGGGCTTGAATCGATGTGCACACAGTCTCTACTGCCGTTGATGAGGCAATTTCTCCCGCTTTATGCCCTCCCATTCCATCCGCTAAGATGTAAAATTTTTTTTCATTCATTATGCGAAAGACATCTTCATTATTAGGGCGAGTGAGTCCCACATCCGAAAGTCCAAAGCTATCTACTTGGTATTGCAGGAATTTCATAAAGCGTTTGATGGTTCTGCAAATTTACCCATAAATAACACTTCCTTGGATTTTAGATCGACGATGAAGAATAAAAAGGGATGGTCGGCGATCAACTCGGCAGGAGGCTCTTTGTTAGGCACTGCTGTTAAATTAAACGCAGCTCCCGTGGCTGCAGCAGCTGTAACGCCAAATTCATCTAAAGCAAAGTACGCTTCGTGGACGACCTTACTTAAGTAGAGATCCATCAAACCATCAATCCCTGAAAAATTGGCTTGGGTTGTGAAAGGCACCTGCATCCCGAGCTCTTGTAAAGGTTTGCCTAAATCGTAGCGTTTGCTCAAGATGAATTTGGGAAGTTTAACATGGACGCGTTGTTGTTGAAGAGAAGAGACCCACTCTGGAAAAGAGTCGGAAGCAGTATTAACCACTTCAGAAAAATTTTCTGCGGATTTAGGAAGGAGAATGAGGAGAGCTAAATTACCTCCTCCTTTAGTTCGTCCATTAAAAGGAAGAGCAACTGCTTGGATCAACTCCTTATCGAGAAAAGGTAAAAAAGCAGTCTGTTCCATCATGTTGACTGTAGCAGTGGTGTCAAGAGTAGGATGAAAGCTGCCTTCTTGTGTCATCTTCACGTTAAAGGCATTAATGAACGTCCCTTTAAAGTAGGCAGCATTTGCTAAAACTAAGGCTGTGGAAGAGGTAATGTCGCCTTGGAGAAACAAATTTTTAATGTGATCATGTGTTTTATCAGCAATCCAGTTGTTGATCATTGAAAGTGCTTGATCGGGCTCTGCGAAATTCACTACACCAATTTTTGCTTTAAATTGTTGTTCCATCGCATAGCGAAAATCACTTAAGACGAATTTTTTTATGTCTAGCCACATCGAATTTGCTAATGTCAATTCATAATTTTTCCCCTGATTGTCAGAGGGCATTAACATCTCATTTAAAAGAGCAGAAGGCGCTGCAATTTCTTTTGGGCTTAAGTTGAGTTGCAGGGCAGTGAGCATTTCCTGCGCAGTATCTTCCCTTGCACCGACATAGGTCATTCCCATGCATGTGGCAATCGAGTAGGGGGAAAAAATGACATTTGAATCATCGGTATTGAGTTGGGAATAAAGAGAAATGGCGAATTGATTGTGATCAGTAATAAGCTGCGCAAGCTGTTGTTTTACATCTTTAGATTCTTTTTCTTCACAGTGAACAAAGAAGGGTAGCAGCGCAAGAACACCCAAAAGTAGATTTTTCATAGGACACCTCAGATTCTTTAGTGTGGATAGTACAAAAAAAGCGATTGACTGCAAATAGAAAAAACAACATATGCTTTAATCCTTATGTTGAATCAGATTATTTAAAATAAGACTCGATGAGAATGCGCCCCGTGCTGAAAGCATTAAAGGCCATATGTAAGCCAATGGAGGCGAATAAAGAGGCCTGGCGTTCATAGATATGTCCTAAAAACCAAGCGAAGGTAAATAAAGTGATGAGTAAAGAGATATTGCCAATTCCTTGACTGGGAGCAAAATGGAAAAGGGCGAACGACGCAGAAGATAGAAGAATAGCAGATTGAATGCCGAAATAGCGTTTAAAATACGTTTGAAGACATCCGCGGAAAAGAAATTCTTCGATTAGGGGAGCTCCAATCAAAATGGTCAATAAGGGGACAATTAAAGTCTCAAATGAAGAAAGATTCATCTTGAGATAGCGAACGGCGACTTGTTCGTACGATTCCAACTTAAAAAAATAGTACAGTAGCATGTCTACTGTTTCACCGATAACTGCCACAACGGGAAAGGCGATGAGCCAGGTGAGTATGCCCATACCTAGATCAAACCTAATCGATTGCGCAGATTTGGCCTCTCGATTTTTCCAGATTCTCTTGAACAGCTCTTTGTCATAGGCCATTCCATATAAATAAAACGAGGAAAAAATGGCGATCAAGATGGTCAACTGAACCCACGACATGATAGACAGAGGCGGCAGCTGTCCTGTATGCATTTTTGCATAAATGACATGGATAAGCTGACTGAGAATGGGAGCTAGCAGCAAAGAAAAGCTTAAGTAAAGAGCAAACATGATCACAACTGCTTTGAATGTAATAGGCAGAATATTCTGTCGATCAGGATAGAGTTTAAAAAACCCTTTGGAGATCGCAATCCACACTACAAAAAAGCTGATGATTGCAAACAAAGCAATAAAATGGATGTAATCCGCATAGGGATCTGGAAGAGTCATTGTCTTTCTCAATTCGTTGATTCTATGATTGAGACCGGAGGTTCCGGTCTCAATCAAGAATTATTGCAATTGCGAGGCGAGAAGAACATACTCTTCAACGCGAGAAGCGACCTGTTTAGTGAATTCAGCATGAGCTAACCCCAGTGGAGAAAAGCTAAAGCTTTCATCGCCCCAATCAGCTTGTTGAAAGTTAGCATGGGTAAATTGGCGTGGGATGTAGTGGGTATCATGAACCAATTCTTGTAAGACAATTTTGGGGAATTCTCCTCTTACATCGAACACTCTTACACGCATGCTCATACTCAAATCAGCAGAGCAATATGCTGAATCGCTATCTTTTTTGCGGTCTTGCTTTAAGATTTCCTCGTGTTCGATGAGTTCAAAGAAAGCGACAAACTGCTCACCTTGAAATGCCTCTTTTATCCATCCAAAATCAGTTCCAAAAGGATTGTTGGTCTCTTTGAGTTTTTTGATGACAGAGCGCACTTTAGGCAGTTGTGCGAGATATAAAGTTTCGCGCTGCGCTAGACGTGTGTAAAGAGAAGAAGTGAGTTCATCAGAAAGATTCCATGTGTAGTCATGAGTTGTGCTATCGATGACCGGAACAACAGCGATAACAGGTCTTACTTCCGATGAACTTTCAATAAAGGCTTGTTCGTTCCCAGAGTTCTTTTGGCAACCAGCAGTAGCAAGAGCGAGGACAATTAAGCCTGGCAATACAAAACGG
>JABDFI010000020.1 GCA_013286595.1 Chlamydiota bacterium
ACTTAATTTAAGCGGGTGCACAAAGATCACAGATGCTGGCCTTATCCATCTATCTAAACTCACACTCTTAAGTTCACTTCATCTAGGAGGGTGCAGAAACATCACAAATGCTGGTCTTGCCCATCTAGTAACTCTCACACGCTTAAGCTCACTTGATCTAAACGACTGCCATAACATCACAGATGCTAGCCTTGCCCATCTATCAAAACTCACATCTCTAATCTCACTTCAACTAAAACATTCGAAGATCACATTGGCTGCTGCACAAGTTTTTCAGGCGAAACTGAGCATTAGACATCAAACCCAAATATTTTCTGAGCAAAGCAGGTTACGCAAGATGTCTATTCAGAGATAGTCAAAAGGGGGCGATCAATGGGGAGCAAAGCATCTTGAACTGATTTTGCGCTGCTTCGGCGCAAAATCAGTTCAAACTCCAGTTTTTTGGCCAGCATTGCTCATAGGTGAAATCGAACTCGTCTTCCCAACCTATCATCTCCTTGGTGACCCTTTCTCTTTGACCGTTTTTAGCTCTAGCATTGATTTGTTCCATCTCTTCTTCTGATAGTTGGAAATCCATGATAGAGAAATTCTGTTGGATATGCTGAGGATTCTGACTTCCTGGGAGAGGAATACACCCATGTTGAACGATCCAACGAAGGGCTATTTGTGAGGCTGTTTTGTCATACTTCTTTCCAATTTGAGCTAAAAGAGGATCATGGGAAATTTTACCTCGACTAAGAGGTCCCCAAGCTTGAATCCCAATCCCCTCTTTGTGACAGAACTGAATTAAGTCGGCGTCATAAAAGAAGGGATTCATCTCCACCTGAACCCAGGAGATAGCAACACCTGTTTCTAAAGCGCGTTTTACATGGTGGATCGTGACATTGCTCAATCCAATCTGACGAACAAGTCCGGCTTTCTGAAGCTCTGCCATAGTACTCAATGTTTCTTCGATGGGAATCTGACTATTAGGCCAATGCAAGAGATAAGCATCCAGATACTCTGTATCTAATTGCTCTAATGTCATCGAGATGTCTTGCAGGAGATCATCTCGGGATTGATGATCGCGCCACACTTTAGAAATGAGGAAAAAGTTCTCGCGCCCCAGGCGTTTGAGCACTTGTCCAATGGGTACAAAATTTTCATAGAAGGTCGCTGTATCGATGATTCTGTAACCGACCTGTGCTGCCGTTTCAACAGCTTTAGCGCATACTTCCTCTTGGAGAGGATAGGTTCCAAAACCCACTGCTGGATATTCTATTGTAATCATCGCTACTCCGTTAAGAATTCATTTTAGCTGTAAAGATTAAGGCCATCTTTTATCATGGGCAGAGAATTTTTTACGAGAGAAAATGCCATGGCTACCCAAGTTGGATATAATCTGCCACCTGCCTTTTTAAGTTTGCATGACCAAGCTTACGATCACGCAGAGACAACCATCCATAAGCTCATTGATGAAATGCAAGTCATCAAAAGCGACTGCGACTATGTGGCCAAATTGAGCAATCGACTCTCCCATTGTAAGGCAGCAGGTACAGTTGATTTTAGCGATGATCCTGAAATGCGTCAGAACATCGATCATGTGCATTCTCTCGATCCTTCGATTTTTGGAGGACAACTGCGCTATGATTGGCAGAGCTCAACTGATATGGATATCACGTTGCAAGCCCTCGACGGTCTCACCAAAGCTAAATTTAGCGAGGTCAATGAGAAGATGATGTTTGTGGGTAAAGGCTATGACGATCGTTTACTCATCACGGAAGGGATGCAAAAAATCCTTGACATGGCCATTCGCCATCTAGAATCGCTCGTGTCCAAACAACGCAAAACATAATATGAAACCATTTGTCGATGAGCTAGCCACTTTACTTAACGTCTCTCAAGAGGAAGTGAATGCAGTTGCTGCCGAAGATGATGAGAATTTATGCGCAACGGCTTATCACCTCTATGAACGGGGTGATTATCCTATTGCAGCGCAATTCTTCACGAAACTCGTGTTGGCAAATCCTTTTGATGAAAAATACTGGCGAGGCTTGGCATCGTCTCGACAAATGCAAGGGGAATACCTCGCCTCTGTCTACGCTTGGAGCATGGTAGCCCTCATCGAACATAAAGATCCGATGCCCCACTATCATGCCGCGGAATGCTTGCTCTCTTTGAATGAAAAAACAGATGCACTAAAAGCATTGACTGCTGCAGAATCGTTGCTCGATGAAAAAAATCAAGCGATTCGCCATAAAATCAACTTGTTAAAACAGGTTCACTTCAATGTCCATTGAGCCCATACAACCTACGCGACGCCTTTCTCCGATTAGCGTGGAAAACTCCCTCCCATTACCTGCACGAGGTGTTTCCGATGTTTTATCAGCGTCACGATCCTCTCCCGCTATTTCTGTTGAACGCCCTCAATTGACTCCATTAAGCGAATACCGTTGTTTAGAGATGATGCAGCAGCTTAAAGATCAAAGCGATGGCATCACACTGTCGATGACCGAGAGGCTTAAACAACATAAGCAACACTTGAGTGATGTTGTCGCAAAGAACATCCAAGCCATCAAAGAAAACGCCGAACGCGTCAGCGCGAGTGACTGGTGGTCTTTTCTCAAAAAATCAGCCATGGCTTTATTATCTGCTGTTTCCATTGCTATGGGAATCACTCTTATAGCTGGTGGTGGTTCAGCGCTCATCGGTGGAGCGATGATCGCATCGGGAATCTTATCGATTGCTAACTTCGCTTTGAGCGAGGCCGGTGTATGGGACCAAGTAGCCAGGATGCTCGAGCAACAAGATGAACAACGTCGAAAAAAAATCGGGATGCTCATCCCCGGTGTGATCGGCGTATTAAGCGGTGCTATCGGCCTTTTTGGTGGCGTGCAGAGCTTGCTCTACTCTTCCCACCTATTTGTTGGAAAAGTGTTGGAAATTGTACAAGCCGCCTTGGCGGGTTTCCAAGGGGTCACCACAATTGGAAAAGGGATTGCAGATTATAACCTATTGAATTCACAAGGTCAACTTTTAGGACTCAAAGGGCAAATTACCATCGAAAGACATTCCGTCTCTCTTTTATCGCGTTGGTTGGAAAATTGGCTGTCGGAGATGAAGGGAATTAACGCTAAATTTAAACAGATGGCCAACATGGTCATCCAAGCTAATCAAAAAGTCGTACAAGGATAAAGCACATGGCAACCCCAATCATAATGTCTCATGGAACTCCATCAATTCCTGAAGAATCCGTTAAAGGGCAAGCAGTTCAACGCTTTTTAAGAGAACTAGCTCGCATCAATCTTTTGCTCATCCAAAGCGGCACTCAATTTCAATCGCGAAGCCGTGATGACATCCGCAGCTTGCTGAGCAATACAGAAAGCCAGCAATCTCTGATGTTCTGGCAAGCAAGAGTCGTACTGTTACTTTCTCTTGCAGCTGGAGGCACAACTATCTATGGGATCACAATTCCTGCAGGAGCTGCCCACGATGCTAGACGCACTGTTTGCCAAGCTGCAGCATCCTTCCTAGATAAAGCACCTCAAGTGACCTCTCCCATTTTCTCTGCCTATCAGTTAACTCATCAAACAAGTAGAGAGTTAATCGAACGAGTGGCACTCCCTACTTCTCAAGAGATGATGCAACACCTCAATAGCATGGTACAACAGTTCCAGCAGTTAGAGTTGCGTATTCTCGAAGCACAACGCGGCCGCTAATCCTCTTTTTTGTGCCATCCTCAATATGAGGATGGCACTGCATTAGACCTCTTCCCTGCCCGTGCCTAAAAAATTAACTTTTTCATTAAGAATTTTTTGGGCAAGGGCAGAGGCAAGGGCACGGGCAGGAAATTGTGGAGTTTTGAAATTGCCTCCATTGTTTGACCCCAATTGCCAGATCCTCTAGAATCTGGAACTATGGATGTTCAGCCAAATAACCACTCCCTTTGGAATAAAACATTAGTGCGTTTTGCGCTGATCATTGCAGTCGGTGAGTACATCATACTCATCAAGAATGTCGCGAAGGCGATGTTGCGCAGACCTCCTTCACCAGCTCTGATCCTAAAGCAACTCTACGACGTGGGTGTTGCTTCGCTACCGGTTGTAGCCATTACAGGGTTCTTTACAGGCCTTGTTCTCGCCGCTCAATCTTTTTACCAATTGTCGGATAAAGGACTCGCTTCAGTGACGGGACTCATGGTGGCAAAGGCGATGATGACAGAGCTGGGACCCGTGCTCACAGCCTTCATGGTGACTGGTAGAGTAGGCGCTGCAATGTGTGCTGAATTGGGCACCATGAGAGTGACAGAGCAGATCGATGCGATGCAGACCATGTCCGTGAACCCCAATGCTTACTTAATTGCCCCCCGTTTTATCGCGGGTACGTTCATGATGCCTCTCTTAACGATTTTTAGCATCGCCGTAGGGATTTACGGAGGCTATCTGATTTCTGTATTTTATTTTAACATGGCGCCCTCTTCCTATTGGGATCCGATGCCCATCCACATCACGTTTTTTGATTTTTTAACGGGGATCATCAAGGGGTTTGTCTTTGGCATACTCATCCTTACGATCGCCTGCTTTAAGGGGTTGCGCACAAGTGGCGGGGCCGCCGGTGTGGGGCGCTCTACGACCAATAGCGTGGTGGTAACCTACTGTTGCATCTTGTTAAGCAATTTTGTCCTGACTATCGCCTTGAATATCATTTACGACGCTTTCTCAAGAGGCGGTTCATGATTAAATTACGCGATGTATGGAAACGATTTGGGAAGTTGCAGGTGTTGGCTGGTCTCAATTTAGATGTGCATGATGGTGAAACCTTGGTCGTGCTGGGACCATCAGGGATCGGCAAGAGCGTTCTATTGAAACACATCATTGGCCTGTTGAAACCCGATCAAGGCACAGTGGATGTCGATGGCACTCTCATTTCTGAGTTAGAAGGGACCAAACTTTTAACAGCGATTCACCACATGGGGATGCTCTTTCAAGGAGGCGCGTTGTTCGACTCGATGACGGTCGAGGAAAATGTCGGCTTCTATCTCAAAGAAAATGGTGATCCGCGCACAGGTGAAAAGCTCAGTAAAAAAGAGATAGCCGAGCGGGTTTCCACCGCTTTAGAAATGGTGGGTTTACAAGGCACACAATCTAAAATGCCAGCTGAACTATCAGGTGGTATGCGCAAGCGCGCAGCTCTTGCTCGCGTGATCGTCTACCGCCCTCAAATCGTCTTATATGATGAGCCAACTACAGGTCTTGATCCTATTATCGCTATGCAAATCAATGAATTGATCATCAAGACGCAAAAAGAATTGAAAGCGACCAGCATCGTCGTTACGCATGATATGTTTTCAGCTCTCTATGTGGGTGATAGGCTAGCTTTGATCCGAGACGGAAAGATTGCTCATATCGCCGATCCCAATGCTTTCTTAAAAATCGACGATCCGTTAATTAAATTCTTATACAACTCTATCTCACAAGACCCTAGAAAACTGAAGGAGAACAATCATCATGGGTGATCAGACGAAAAATTTGCTGATTGGCGTTTTCGTCCTTTCAGCTTGCGCCTTGGTCATCTGGTTGATCTTGTTTCTCAAACCTACTGTTGGCGATGGCAAACAAGTCATCTATGCGCGTTTTTCCGACATTAATCAAATACACGTGGGTACGCGCGTGCTTTTTGCCGGAAAACCCGTTGGAGAGGTGACATCCATCAAAGAGTTTAACGAATCCCGAGCGGAGCCCTCTACTGACATTGTCGGGAACCTCTATTACTACCAACTAGGCTTAAAAATCGATTCTCACATCAAAGTGTATGACACCGATGAAATCAGCATTCAAACCTCAGGGCTTTTAGGGGAAAAATCGGTTGTGATCACCCCAAAACCCATTCCTAAAGGAGTGACTCCTAAGTTGATCACAGATCAAGTCATCTATGCAGATTCCGCAGATGCTATCCAGCGCGTCTTTTCAGAAGTTGCCGATTTAGCCTGCGATATGCAGAAAACTTTTAAAGAGATCACCAATTGGATGCAAAAAAATGGGGAGGATGTCGCTTCCACATTCCGCTCAGCAACTACCGCGCTGGATGAGATCGCCATTCTCACTCACTGCCTCAGTGAACTAGGCGTCCCCAATGCTCTGTTTTGCGCTATAGAAAACGTCTCTGACACCTTTTGCGAAGCTAAAATCGGCATCCGCGAACTCAATGACGGCGATGCATTTAAAAATGCCAGCGCGATGCTAGCCAACTGGAAAAATACTTCGTATAATGTCGAATCACTCACAAAAGAGATGGCGGAAGGTAGAGGAACATTGGGCAAATTGATCAAAGGAGATGACCTGTATTTACACCTGATCGCCGTCCTGACCAAAATCGATGCCTTGATGAACGATGTCAACCATTATGGAGTCTTATTCCATCTCAACAAAAGTTGGCAGCGCACTCGCCTCCAACGGGTGACCCTCTTGAACTCACTTGATACTCCCAACAACTTTAAAAATTACTTTGAATGTGAAGTGGATCAAATTAACACCGCTATGGGACGCCTTTCCATGCTCATCGATAGAATGCAAGATTCTTCGACAAGTGGAGATATCCTATGCGATCCTCTCTTCCGCAAAGACTTTGCAGAGCTTCTTCGACAGACCGATGATCTGTCGAATAACCTGAAATTATACAATCAACAACTAATCGAAGCACAAGAACCTTGCTGCAACTAGAGGAAAGCCCTTGGAATCTGTTCCCTATTCTCATTTGACCAAAGGCTCCTTTCTCATTGCAAGTCCTGAGGCGGATGCGGGGATCTATTTTCGCAGTGTGATCATCGTCTGTGAACACAGCCCTGCAGGCTCTTTCGGGTTGATTATCAACAAAAATATCGATGTTGAGTTGCCAGAAGAGCTATTAAACCCCAAAGAGTTCACAAACTCTAATGTAGCTATTCGAGCAGGGGGACCGATCCAACCCAACCAGATGATGCTATTACATTCTTCCGATCAAATCCCCGATCAAACTCTCAAATTGTGTGAAGGAGTCTATCTAGGAGGCGATTTGCAATTCTTACAAGATGCGGTTAGCGATACGCAAGGACCCGCTGTCAGATTGTGTTTTGGTTACTGCGGTTGGGAAGGAGGACAACTCGAAAGAGAATTTTTAAGCGGCGGTTGGTTTCTACACCCAGGATCTGCTAAGTACATCTTTGAAATCACTCCCGAAAAAGTATGGCAATCCATTCTACGTGATATGGGAGGCAAATACGCCACTCTATCTATGATTCCCGAAGATCTCAGCTTAAATTAAGAATCGATTAAATTTCCGTGAATTTTCTTTAAAAAATCAACGGAAAAATTTATTCTTTGCATCGTTCACCTTTGGAGGGTAATCATGACTATACCAACACAAAATCCATCGTGCGGTTCTCAAATAGGTTCCGCCATTTTATCAACAGGTTGGGTTGCTGCTACATACGCTATTACCGCCGCAGTTTTCACTTCTATTAATCCTATTACGGGAGCGATCGCGGGGGCTTCTTACATGGTTGGAGGACACCTGTTTAGCATGTTAACGGGGACTTGTACTGAGAATACGACAGCTAAAACCGCTGCCAGTGTCGTAGGTATGCTAGCCGGTCTTGCAACTAGCGGCTACATAGCAGCAAGTCTTGGATATCCAGCAATCACCTTTACAGCCGCCCTTCTATTAACTTTGGGAACTATGGCTGCTGCTGTTGTGACAGGTTTAGCAGTGGGTGTAGTTGCGACAGCATTTCTGTACATGACCGGAGTCAACTTCCCGCAAGAAGCACAGCGGTTATTTTCACCCGGTACCCAACCCGCTCCTGTTCAATTAAGAGTTTAGATTTCTTTAACCTGAAGCTCTTTAAGCACATTAAAGAGCTTCTGGCATGCAGCGACGACTTCTTTGTAGTGAGCTTCCCATTCAGCGTGGATAATGCTGCAAGCACTGCATGAACGTCTGAGAATACTCAAGTCAATTGCCCTTTCTCTAACAACCAAAGCAGATCCGTAAAGTATCCACCTGATGGTATCCTTTTCCTCTTCCGTCAAGGGAGTCTTTGCGCTCAAGAGACGCAGAACAACAAATAACTGCATGCTCTCTGCTGGACCATGATCGATCGAATCTTTTGATGTAAAACTAAGGGTATCAGGTTTATACACTTCGATCGCCTTTAACGATAAAAACAGGTAAAAAATCTCAATAAAATCCAATCGATTTTTTCGAACTAATGACCGTTTGGCACCAAAAAACAACTCGTGAACAACTTCCATGGCATTTTTGATGAATTGTTTCAACTCTTGCTTGAAAGAGGAAGGAAAATAAAAGCCACATTCCTCCCCTCCTTCAATCTGCTGTTGAAACTGCTCCATGAACTCCTTGGCAGTGTCTAGATGAAGATAATCCTCTCTCTGGAAATAGAAGTCGGTATTCTTAGCTAATGTGATAACCGTTAGAGGAACCTCCTCGGAAGGCAATTTCTCCAGAGCCTGACAACGTGCATGATCTTGCCACGATGTGCGATCTTGCAAGTTGATCATGAGATGTGTTTGATTGCGTTTTGACGATCCTAAAGCGCGTAAAAAAGCTTGAAATTCCTCGACAATGTCCACTTTATTGATCAGTTCTTGGCTAGTGGGAGAAGGAATCCGCAAACAACTCAAGTGCAAGTCCTCATTCGACGCCGTGAACAATTGAGAGGGGAGATTGTGTTGAGAAAGTGGATCAAACCCTGTCATTTGTCGCTTGTCATCGAACAGGTCGATCGTTAATTTGAGAGGACCTTGAGGAGAGCGTCTTAAGAGAGTGCGAATCTGTTCATCTTCATCCGTTAAAACATTCCAAAACGATAAGGGGCTATGTGTGGGCGATTGGACTTCACTACCTACACTCCCACCTGCTATCAATGTGCGAATGAGCTTTTTGAGTTCTTTGGAGTAACTAGTTCTCATGAAAAATTGAGCACACAATTGGTGTGCCAAATTCATTAAGGCATGCGCTGTGCGTTCTGAGCTGGGAGGTGGACGATTAACAAATCGATGGTATTCTTGAGAAGCTAGGGTTTTTCTTAAATAGTAATGAAAATCAGCAAAATAATTCAGACAGTTTTTGTCAGCCGTCGTTTGTGCTAAATTGCGCTGGTTGGCAGCTAATAAAAGGGCCATGATCGCCTTATTGAGCGCAGCAATTCCTTCTAAGTGTTTGAATTTCATGGATACGCGATAAAATTCATCAATTTGAGGAGAAGCAAGCCGTAAGATTTCTTTGGCACTTAGATGGATCTCCCTATCCTGGAGTATTTTTGCCTTGAGCAGAGGATCTTCTTCTTCGGAAGAAACGAGTAACTCATCAAATAATTCCACAAGATGCATGTGGCGAAAGAGTGCTCTATTAAAAAAAGGCCCCCCATCCTGCCTGCGAATCAAGAACAAATCATAATCTCTATCTAAGCGAACGCTCTCAAAGTCGTTAATTCCCCGTTTTAGAATCTCTTCTTCAGTTCCAACTCCCCATTCTTCCTCCCATCTTTCTTCTTTCTCTTCAATTTTCGGAAATTTAGGAGCAATGGCACTTAAGTAGTACTGCTGAAGATCTCTATACTCATTCATCTCGGTGACTTTGCCAATGGCTCGTCCTTCTGGAGAATTATTCAGGAACCGATCGAGATTCAAAGCAGCTTCCATAGCCAATGTCATCATAGCCTGAATGCCTCGTTGAACTTCCTTTTTTTTCAGTTCCATCTCATCTTTTTCAAAGAGATTGGTCAAGTAGGCTAAAAGAGTTTTAAAGGTGTTTTTGACCTTCTCAAGATTGAAGGCTAGATTCTTAGGATCATTCCAGGAGCGTTTACCCAGATGTTCATCGATCGATTCCCCCATCAAATCGATCGTTTCTTCCCGTTCTTTTTCTACCTCAATTCCCAATTCCGCCATTAAGGACAGGTTGTCCACCGCATCGAGAACAGATAGAGCATCTTGTCTTTTTCTAAAATGCATGGGACACCTAAAGAGCTGACACACCCTTATGTTTATTATTTAATAATAACTATTTATTAATCAATTAATATTAATAATGAATCTTAATTCATTAACAATTACACATTTCGCTGATTAACCTAAAACAAATTACGCTGAGTTATTTTAGAAGTTTAAAGAGATAAAAGGAGAACCCAGAGATCAAAGCTGCAGCCGGTAAAGTCAGTATCCAGGCGATGACAAGCTTTTTGCCCACCAACCAACGAACATGGGACATCCCCTTTGCCGCTCCTACTCCTGTAATACTCCCCACGATCATATGGGTGGAGCTAACAGGCATCCCTAAAAAGCTGGCGATGAGAATCACACAAGAGGCGCTAGATTCTGCTGCAAACCCCTGAATGGGTTCCAACTTAGTAATCTCAAATCCCACTGTGCGAATGATGCGAAATCCCCCTGTCGCCGTTCCTAACCCCATCACGATGGCACATGCGCCTATTACCCAGATGGGAATCACAGGAACGGGGATAATCCCTCCGGCAAAGAGCCCGAGAGTGATAATACCCATGCTCTTTTGAGCATCGTTTAATCCATGAGCTAATGCGACAAGACTGGCAGAAGCTATTTGTAGGTGGGAAAAAATCCCTTTATTTTTCTTAAAGCGAGGGAACCTTAAAGCCATGATGAAGAGTTTCATGATGACAAAACTCAGCAAAAACCCACCGATAGGAGATAGCACCATCGGAATGGCAACTTTATCGATAACCCCGTTCCATAAAATGGCACTTCCTCCCGCATGTACCCATGTCGCGCCCACTAGCCCGCCTACTAAAGCGTACGAAGAGCTGCTGGGAATTCCAAAATACCATGTGGCAATGTTCCAAACGATGGCACCTATGAGGGCACAAAGAACCGTTATCTGTGAGGAAAATTCGGGATTGACAAGCTCTGAGGTAATGGTATGGGCAACACCGCTGATTTGAGTGGCACCTAAAAAGTTCAACAAGGCTGCTAATATAATAGCTGTCATCGGAGCTAATACGCGTGTGGCAATGACCGTAGAGACAACGTTTGCAGCATCGTGAAATCCATTGGTGTAGTCAAACACCAACCCTAAAATCACAATCACGATGATGATATCTACAGGCGAAGACACTCTTACCTCTTTCCTTCTGCATAACGGATTATCACGTACTCTGCAAATAAATTGAGTCCCCAATTACCTCTAGTGGGTTTTAGTTGGACTTTTTTCTTCTGAAACGGATAAATATCTAATTAAGAAGATGAACCTAGAGGATTACTCATGCTCTTTATCCACAAATTCTCTCTTGCTACACTCCTTATGACCTCTGCTGCCATATTTGCCGCTGAAATCCAAGAGCCTCACGCCAATACTAAAGGAATTCGGATCGTTCCTGTTGATCCAACCGCAGAAGGAGATGAGGTAAAAACAACCATTCAGTTTCCCAAAAACGATGAATTGAGATCCTCATCGCCTATTGCTGGACAGATAAAATTAGAGGGATTTCCTCTAGGCGTTGATAGCGATTTCCCTCGCAAGCGAGAAATCTACAACAGCTCAGATGGTCAAACACTGCACATCTGCGTCGATAATCAACCCTATTTTGAAGAAAATGAAGCTATAATGGATGCTCTTGATGATTTTGAAGAGTACTACGATCAAACCATAGGATTTGAAATCCCCTTCAATTTGCAACCAGGCAAACACATCATTCGCGTGTTTCCTGTCCGTTCCTTTGGTGAGAGTTTAAAAGGAGATGGATGTTTTGACTCCCATATCCTTTATTATCAAACGAGAAAAGACAATCCTCAGATCGATCTATCAGCTGCCTATCTCACTTATAATGAACCTCAAGGCGAATTCTTTATCAATAAAGGAAAACCTCAACCCATCTTACTCGACTTTTACATTTCCAACTGCGAATTGTCTAAAGATGGCTATAAAGTGCGTTTAACCATCGATAATGAGGTTCAGAGAACCCTATATGCCTGGGTTCCTTATTACATCTATGGATTGAAAAAAGGAACTCACCGCATTCGCTTAGAACTACTGGATGAACAGAATGCTGTAGTTCCAGGAATGCTAAATGATGTCGAGCGCACCATCACAGTCAGATGAGGCAGTTGCAAAACTCCCCGACCCAGAAAAATCGATGATTTTGAGTCAGTTTGCCAGCCGCTTAAGCGGCCGTGCCCCATCCCCGAGCACATACTCCAAGCCAGTAGAGCTCGGGGATGGGGTGGCAAAATGGCTCAAAAGGACGATTTTGCTGTAGCGGAAAGTTTGCAATTGCCTCAGATAATCTTGACAGTTGCTAAAGCGATTTCTTAAGATCTCTGTCCGATGAAGCTGTTGTCGAGAAAACCCATCATCTTTTTATATGTCAGTTGTTTCTTAGGCCTTGTTGGCATAGGGATCAACTACTATTATTACGTCAAGGCAGATGGATTCCTTGTTCGCAAGATTTCCTCTAACTTATCTTTCAATTCGTCTTGGCACATTGATTATTCTGATGCAGAGCGTGATGAACTGCGTTCGATTTTAAATCAGCCTTTTCATTACTTGTCCAAAGGAGCTCAATCTTATGTTTTCCTTTCAGAAGATCAAAAGTACGTGATCAAGTTTTTCAAAACGTGCTATTATGTTTTGCCATGGTGGAATCGCTATTTCCAACTTCCTTTGACACGTGATGTTCAAAAGATGAACGCAATGATAAAAATGAATGCTAAACTCAATCGAGATTTTATAAGTCATCACATCGCTTTTACAGAACTGAAAGAAGAAACTGGACTTGTTTTTTTACATCTAAACAAATCACATGATCTCAACCAAGAAATCACTTTATTCGATAAAACGGGTTTTCGCCATCGGTTAAACCTGGATCAGATGGAATTCTTAGTGCAAAAGTCAGCAAAATTGTTCTATCCTTCCATTGAACATTGTGTTCAAGAAAGAGGAATTGATGCTGCAAAAAAAATGATTTCTTCTTTAATTACTCTCTTAAGAGCCCGTTGTATGAAAGGGGTTGTTGATAAAGATCCCAACATTGAGACTAATTTTGGAGTAATAGGTCATCAACCCGTTCAAATCGACACAGGAAGATTTAAAAAAAATGATTCGGAAAAAAATCCTGAAGTCTATCAACCAGAACTGATCCGCATTACAGATCACTTTAAACAGTGGCTTCAATCTAACTATCCTGAACTTGTTATTCATCTCCAAGAAGAAGTTCAACATGTCCTATAGAGGCAATTGCAAAACTCCCCGACCCAGAAAAATCATGGCTCAAAAGGGCGATTTTGCTGTGGCGTGGAGTTTTCCAATTGCCTCCTATAAATCGTTCATTCCCCTCTCTCTTCTTTTTTTCTCCTTTAACATCCAAGAATGCGATAAGTTCTATCCCGCACTTCATCCTCATCAAACCCGTTGGGAAGGGCATTCTCTTCACTCCTCTGATATCACAACATTAACATGTGCTCTTGATCAACCTTATACCTATCTCGGTCGAGGAGGACAGGCTACAGCCTTTGTCAGTCAAGATGGTCAATTTGTCATCAAGTTCTTTAAGCAAAAAAAATTAGAAGATTGTCGCGATCAAACGTTTAGCTCTTATACCATTGCTTTTGATGAACTGACCAGCGAATCACAGCTCATTTACATCCATTTAAATTCCACGAATCATCTCAAGAAATCAATCCGCTTGAGCGATTCCACAGGCAAAGAGCGATGGGTCGAGCTTGACACCTGTGATTTCGTTGTACAAAGGCGAGCCGTTCTTCCTTTAGAGTATCTCCAAGATCTCATGAAACGCGGCCATCGAGAAGAGGCACAACAGGCAATCGATCAATTGATCCAGATCATTCAGGCTACCTATAAAAAAGGAGTGCGCAATCGAGATCCCAATATCATCAAAAATTATGGATTTATTCAGGGGGCTCCGGTGCTGATCGATGCTGGCCGTCTCGTCAAGTGCAAAAACCACAAAGAGAAAGCGCGTTATCACAAGAAGCTAAAGAGGTCCTTGTATCGCTTACAAGAATGGTTAGATAGTCATTTTCCCGAACTTAAAGTTCCCGAGCCAATTGATGCGTAACCATGGACTAACTTTCATCTTTTTTTGTTGCATAGCGATCGCATGTTTCTGGATCTCTTCGTTCTGCGAACAACAGACGGATGGCTTTTCTATCGCTCGCATCCAGTCGATATTACCATCGGATTTATGCTGGGCGTCCCCTGATCCCACTCACCCTGTCGAACTGGATCGCGCTTTACGCCAACCCTATCATTACCTAGGTTATGGCGGACAGTGTTATGCGTTTGTCTCTCAAGACAACCGTTACGTGATTAAATTCTTCAAGACTTATTTTTATCAACCCAAAGAACTTCTCTACCGACTTACTCTTCCTTATCCCTTCAAAAAAACGCAAATCCGCCATCTTCAACGCGCAAGAGAAAAACTGATCCGTGATTTCACAAGTTACGCGTTATCTTGGAATGATTTAAGAGAAGAAACAGGTCTTATTTATTTGCATCTGGCTAAAACCACTCATCTCAAACAGAAGCTTCGGATCGCAGATAAGCTCAATATCTCACACGAGATCGATCTAGATCACATGGAGTTTGTCGTGCAGCATCGGGCGAATCTCGTCTATGAACACATTGCAGAGTGCATGTACAATCAGGACATCACAAAAGCAAAACAGGCTATTTCTTCGCTCTTGCAGCTGGTGAAAGAGCGCTCTCTAAAAGATTGTTACGATGAAGACGCCAAAATCCATCGCAATTTTGGATTTGTTGGAAATCAGCCCAAGATCATCGATATCGGACGCATTGTTAAAGATAGTCAACGCGCCAGCCTCTACAAGGAAGATCTCAAACTCATGACGATCAAATTCCGCGACTGGCTCCAACAGAATCATCCTGTTTTAATATCTCATCTCGATGAGGCCCTTTGTGAAATTTAAGTGGATCATCCTCGTTGTCATCTGTTGTTTTGCAACAGCGCGTTTTTGCCATAAGCAAACACAGGGATTTAGCCTAGCTAAAATTCACAAGTTGACATCTCCTTCCACATCGAGTGGTTCGCAGGACCAGGAATTGCTGACACAACTATTCCAACGTCCCTTCACTTATTGGGGACGGGGTTTGCAATCCTTTGTCTTTCTTTCTGAAGATGGCACTTATGTGATTAAATTGTTCAACAACCGCTACCAACGAAAATCATGGTACTACTCTCTATGCTCCCATCTCCCCTTTTTAGAGCAATGGGCACGCGATAAGATTTCTTACTATCGCAACCAACAGCAAAAAGTCTTCCAAAGTTACTCCATCGCCTATGATGACATGCGAGAGCAGACAGGTCTGATTTATGCGCATTTGAGTCTCACCGCATATCTACCAGATACCATCACTCTTGTCGATCCTTTGCATATCGCCCATCAACTCGATCCAAACCAGGTGGGATTCATCATCCAAAAAAAGGCAGAGCTCGCCTACCCTACGTTGTTACGTCTCATCCAAAACCGCGATACAGAGGGTGCTAAATCCGCTCTCGCCTCCTTACTTGATCTCATCCTCTGGAAATTTCATCATGGCATTCGTGATAACGATCCCCTCATTAGAACCAATATTGGTTTTATAGGTTTGACAGCCATGCAGCTCGATGTGGGGCCCTTGTCTAAAGATTTTTCAATTGCCGACCCTGACTTCATGCGCCAAGAAGTGATGCGCATTACAGCTAGTTTAAAAAATTGGCTTAACAACCAACAATGTCCTGAATTGATTAACTATCTTGATCAAGAATTAGAGAAGGCTCTATCCTCTTGAACTCGACTTTGTACAATTTTTACCCGAGTGCCTCGGCCTATTTGTTTTCTGAGGCGTTTATTTAAAGGGGATGGGTTAAAAACCCCTTCCCCTTTAAATAAATCGACTAGTTTGGCCATGTAGGCCAAACGTCAGGGAGCAAATGGGCAAGGCAATCGGGATAAAAATTGTACAAAGTTGAGTTAAGTAGTCATGGTAAAAAAACTCTTCAAACGATTATCTCTAGGCATTGTTGGGATCGGCCTATTCATCGGTTTTCAGCAGCTGATTGAACTGACGACATGGGGATTTTGTCTTCAAAAAATTTTCGCCCCAGACCTTCGCTACAATCCAGCATGGGAAGTTTCTCCCTTAAAGGATGAACACGCCCTGGACGACCTACTGGATCAACCCTACTTTTTTCTTAGAGCCGGTAGCGAATGCTTTGCTTTCTTAAGTGAAGATGGTCAAACAGTCATTAAATTCTTCAAACTCGATTACACGCGACCCTTTTATTTCCGACGGGGGCTATTCCTTGAAAATCACGCTGATCTAGCTGGAACTTTATCGACAACTTACTCTGACCTTCCCACGATGCCTACTTTTGTCGATACAATGGCCAAACGCTTACTCGGTATGAGGGAATTTAGAATCGGGCGCACAATGCGCAGTTTAAAATTTGCTTATGATCACTTAAAAGAGGAAACGGGATTGATCTACTTACATCTCAATCCCACCCATCACCTGCATAAGACACTCATTCTTTTCGACGCTAATTCGATAGCGCACCATGTGAATTTAGATACAACCCACTTTGTCCTGCAACACCGCGCTCATTCTTTAACAACTTTTTTCTTGAAAGCAAAGAGAAGCAAAAATGATCTACAAGCTCAACAAGGCATTGATTCTTTCATGCAGTTGATTCTCGGACGGTGTAAAAAGGGATTTGCCGATCGAGACGCTATCAATCGAAATTTTGGATTCATTGGCACTCAATCGATAGAAACCGATTCAGGATCCTTCATCTCCTATCCCCCTATGCAGCAACCACGACTCTATAAACAAGAATTATTCTTTACCACCCTGGAATTAAGGGAATGGATCGTCAAACATTATCCCGACCTCCTCCCCTATTTTGACACCAAATTAGAAGAAGAACTCACTAGAGCTTAAAACCCGCATTCCGCTAAACTTATTCTCCATGAACGAGCTACATTTTTTAATTCACATCATCATCATTTTTGGCTTTGGGGTGATAGCTCTTAAGCTTGGCAAAGAGTATCTTGCCACGTGGGTTGCCATTCAAACCATTCTAGCCAATTTGTTTGTGATCAAGCAGATCTACTTTTTTGGGTTCAATGTCACCTGTAGCGACGCCTTTGCTATCGGCAGCATCCTCGGACTCAACTTTTTACAAGAATACTTTGGCCGTGAGATAGCCAAAAAAGCTCTTTGGGGAGCCTTTTTTTCCATGATCTTCTTTGCCTGCATGTCAGAAATCCACCTTCTTTACTCCCCAAGTCCTTACGACACTGCCCATGCAGCTTATCAGCAGTTGCTCGCTCCTTCTCCTCGCCTCTTAGCTGCGTCTATCATTGTCTTTTGGATCACGCAACAACTCGATCTTCGCGTCTTTCATTTCTTAAGCCAACATCGAGACAGATTCCCTTTTTGGATGCGCAATGCTATTTCTTTATCCCTCACGCAATTGATCGATACCACATTATTTACCTTGTTGGGGTTATGGGGGCTTGTTGCCTCTCTTTGGGATGTCATTACGATCAGCTTTTTGCTTAAGATCGCGATCATCTCGTTGATGACCCCCTTCTTGGCTTTGACCAAAAGATATATTCATCCGACACAACGAGGTCCATGAGCACGTCTACAACAACTTACTTTGAATTTGAAGTGCTGCATCAGTCGCGACGCTCGCGTGCGCGTTTGGGAAAAATCCACACTCCTCATGGCGTGATTGATACTCCCAATTTTGTGGGTGTGGGCACTAATGGCACCATCAAAGCGCTTGACAATGCAGCAGTTGAGCAGATTGGGCTACAGCTCATGTTCTGCAATACCTATCACCTGATGCTGCAACCTGGAACTGAGGTGGTCAAACAAGCTGGTGGCCTGCATCGCTTCATCAACCGCTCTATGCCCATCATCACTGATTCAGGAGGTTTTCAAGTCTTCAGTTTAGCGTATGGATCTGTAGCTGACGAATTAAAAAGCCGAGGGGCTAAAAAAGGAGAAGGCCACGTTCTCAAAATCACGGAAGAAGGAGTATTATTTCGTTCTTACCGCGATGGAGCCAAAGTGTTGCTAACTCCTGAAAGTTCGATTGCCGCTCAAAAAGATTTAGGTGCTGATATCATCATCCCCTTTGATGAACTTCCCCCCTACCACATTGCGCAAGATGACCTGAAGCGCTCTCTAGCCAGAACCCATCGTTGGGAAGAGCGCTCTTTGCGCGCTCATCTAGCCCATCCCCAACAACAAGCGATTTATGCCGTCATTCATGGAGGAGTAGATCTTGAATTGCGTCAACACAGCTGTGAGCATCTCACTCAATTGCCCTTTGACGGATTTGCAATTGGAGGAAGCATGGGTAAGACCAAACAAGAGATGCACCATATGCTCTCCCACACTCTGCCCTTCCTTCCCCCAGATAAACCCAATCATTTGCTAGGCATTGGAGACTTGGAATCGATTGAGCTATCTATCCCACTTGGCATCGATACGTTTGATTCTTCTTATCCAACCCGCGCTGCAAGACATGGTCTTTTACTCACTCAAGAAGGCCCACTCAATGTGACAAAAGGAGAATACGCGAAAAATCACTTGCCACCAGAAAGAAATTGCATGTGTTCTACTTGTCAACACTTCACGTTAAGCTATATCCATCATCTCTTTAAAGCCAAAGAGATGACGGCGATGACATTGGCCACAGTTCACAACCTGCAGTTCATGATGAGATTCATGAGCGATTACAGAGAGAAAATCTCACTAGACCAGATTTAGCTTGGATGACATAAACAAGATTCAGATTCTTTCTTCATCCGATCTTCAGCACAAAAGCACTCGCTGACCTCTTTCAACTTCTCGACATAACATCGATAACACGCAGCATAGTACGCCTCTTCTGTACCCAGTTGGACAGCTGGCCCTTCAAGCGTAGCCTTCCCATTGAAATGCTTTAGATTCATGATCGATTTACGATTGCAGAAATGGCAGGTTGCTTTGACCTCTTCAATGGAATCTGCAAGCTCCATCAGCCTCGCTGCTCCAGGAAATAAACACGATCGGAAATCCGTTCTCAATCCATAGCAGATCACAGGAATGTGTTTTTCTAGCGTAATCAAGCGCAATTCATCAATGTGTTGAGGGGAAAGAAATTGCGCTTCATCAACAAGTGCGCAATGGATGTTGTTCCAATCCCTATCTACTAAATTTGTAGTAGATGCAACAAGGATATCCACTGGTAATTCAAGACCGGCTCTTGATTTGATGCGGTCTTTGCCAAATCTCGTATCGATATCTGGTTTAATGAGTAGCACCTGTTTACCTTGTTGACGGTAATTATAAGCTACAGCTAAAAGATTTAACGTTTTTGCACTTCCTACAGTCCCATATCTAAAATATAACTTAGCCATATGCTTAAACTCCCTTAGCTCGGGTAAAAATTGTACAAAGTCGAGCTTATGCCTTGGAGGATATACATTATTGCAGCGATTTTCGCTTTAATTATTTTTTGATTTGGAGCATAAATGACCTTTCACCTCTTTTCGCAGGAATGCAGAACTATGATGCTAATGTCCGATATTCATGTAAGATCATTTACCGGGGCACAACTTAAAACCTATTTACATACGATAGCAAAACTAAGAATGACTATATTCAAAGAATATCCGTACCTAGCAGAACAGGATCTTCAACGTGAAACAGACTATGTCAGAAAAATTGCCATCCATAAAGAATCCATTGGTGTTCTCATTTTTGATAACACAATTCTAGTGGGCGTTGCGTTAGGGCTGCCTTTAATTGCTGAAGACCCGCAGATGCAACAGCCCTTCATAGAAAGAGGATTGCCTGTTGAAAACTACTATTTTTTTAGCGCCTCCACATTATTGAAGCCTTATCGAGGGCGAGGCATCGGGCATCATTTTTACGATGTGAGAGAGACCCATGTCAAACACTACAATAAGTTCTCTCATATTTGCTTTTGCACTCCAGTGAGGCCCGCAAACGATCCTCAACGTCCCGCAGATTACCAACCATTAGATGATTTCTGGAGAAAGCGAGGCTATGTTCATCAACCTGAAATCCAAGGCCATTATCAATGGACTGAGGTTGGCAAACAACACCCAGAAGAAAAAACTTTGGCGTTTTGGATCAAAGATCTGCACGCAGAAGATCTTTAGAGGCAATTGCCTCTTTAATCAGAAAACAAATAGGCCGAGGCTCTCGGGTAAAAATTGTACAAAATCGAGTTTAAGTTTTAGAAATCCCTTTAGGGGCCAAATCAAAAGAATTTAAAAAAGCTTCGTCTTCAATATCGTTCACTAAAGAAGATGGATACGTGACTGTCAACTTGTACAAAGTATTGCGCACAAGAATCAATCTTCCCTTTGTTTCTTCTCCCCCCTGTTTCACATGAAAATCTAAAGAGCGTTGACCTTGATGGTACGTGAACTTCTTATCGACGAGATCTGTTTGTGTTGGAGAATATTTAATGATTAAATCGAGAGCACCTTTTAACAGCGTACTAGAACCCGCCCATTTCCACTTACTTGGAAATTCCATGTAACTGACCGAATACAACACGTTCTTAGTTTGGTAGCTCGTCAATTCTTCATACTGTAGCGTTTTTCCCATGTCTGGAATTCTGACTTCTTTCGATTGCGCTTCAGGATCTGTAGGGAAACTAACAGCAAAGCCACGCGTCATCGAATAGTACTGCTTCCAGTCATTGATCGAGATTCCCCCTTGAATTCCCAACGAGAAAGTCGTCAACGGCTTACTAAAACATGCCGCACCCAAGCAACAACAAGCTGTAATCAAAGCGATGAGATGCCGCTTAGCAGAAAGTTTTTTCATGCGGAACATCCCAGCTTTAACCCTTGTCCACCACATGGAGCGTTTCCAAGAGCGAGAGAAAGCCAACGAGCACCCCTTTTCATCCGTCACTTCAATTCCAAACAAAGCCTTACCTGGCGTTGTCATGAACTTACTAATTAAAAAAGCTTCTACAGGGATCCATAAAAAAGGCAGAACGAGAACGAGCCCTATATAAAAGAACATACCTAGAAAGACAGGTAGGGCTGTCGCAATGATACTTAGAACAGTGTAAAAGATAAAATAATCGGTAAGCTTAGCAGTGAACCTTCTATTCTTAATTAACTCTTTAAGTTTCATAAAAACCACCTATTTAATTTGAATTATTATATCAACAAACAGAGATAAAAACAATCCGATTAAAATATTAATTAATACAGACTTTTGTTTTAACTTGAACAATTCGACAAGAAATTGTACACTATTAGTTTTAATATAGAGGTTTTTATGAGTACACTCAATCATCTTCATGTCATCGAAAACGCCAAAGGAAATCCTAAAGTTTCCCATGGCTCATTTGGTGAAGCTGCCTTTTACGGCAAAGATGGTTGGACAGCAAGCCGAGAATCCTGCTTATCCGCCATTTCCAAAACGCTTTCTGAAATCACTTCTTAAATGGTTAACAATGTCATTAAATTTACTTCCTATAAATTTAGAAGATCCAACGCTTCTGCCTGCCTCTTCACAAACTATATCTAAACATGCAACGATTACTGACATACAGGCTATCCCTAGCGATGTTTTCAGACATATATTAAGCTTCCTTCCCGCTCAACAAATAGCCCACGTTCATCATGTACACAAAGCTTGGCGTAATCTATCTCTTGTCAATGACGGCTGTCTAGATCTTTCTGGTCTGCCCAATTTATCGGATAGCGATCTTAAAACCATTCTTGATAAAGCAAGTGGTACTCACATTACTTCCATCAATCTATCTAATTGCAAGAAAATCACAGATACCGGTCTTGCCCATCTAGCAAAACTCACCTCTCTACTCTCACTAAATCTAGAAGAATGCAAAAGAATAACAGATCAAGGACTGCTACATCTTTCAAAGCTAACCTCACTTACCACACTGGACCTAAGCTGGTGCTACGAAATCACGGATAAAGGCCTTACATCTCTTTCAAGCCTTCAGAAACTTAAATCTCTGGATTTAACCCGTTGTACCAAAATCACAAATCATGGATTAGAACCTCTCTCTACGATTATCTCTCTCACATCACTGAATTTAGACAGTTGCAGAAAGGTCGCTGAAGGCGTGAACCATCTCGTGAAATTCACCTCGCTCACATCACTTAATTTATCGGGATGTTTGATAGGAGATCGAGAACTACATCATCTCTCAAAGCTCACTACTCTCGAATCATTAGACATGTCAGGGGCCAGTAGGATCTCAGATTCAGGACTAGAAAATCTCAAAACACTTATTTCTCTCACATCTTTGAATCTAACGGGAGGCAGTGACATCACAGATCAAGGGCTAGAACATCTCTCGACTCTGACCTCTCTCAGGTCCTTGATTCTAATACATTGTAGACAAATCACAGATCAAGGGCTAAAGTATCTTTCACCACTACCCTCTCTTTTTTTATTAAATTTACTCGGGTGCCTTTACCTCACCGATTCAGGACTCGCTCATCTCTCACAGATCTCCTCGCTTTCCTCACTGACGCTATCTGATTGCGACAAGATTACAGATAAAGGATTAGCTCATCTCTCTAAGCTCTCTTCGCTTCAATCACTGGAGCTAGGTAAGATGAACCAAATCACAGATTTAGGCCTCGCCCATCTCTCAACGCTTCCTTCTCTCAATTTTCTCAATATAAACATGTGTAAAAACATCAGAAGAAATCGTTCTTTCCACTTATCTCCACAACCGCGGCTTGCTCCTATTTTGAAAGTATAAACATGTACTGCGCCCGCTCAAGTTATGTGAATTTTTGACTGGCTACGACTTTGCCAAATCGATCCTCCTCGTCAGCCTTCCCTACAGGGAATGGTCTTCCTCGCTCGGACCTCCACGCTTCGATTTGGCTTTGTCTCGCAGAGTCAAAATTCCCATAACTTGAGTGAGCGCAGTATAGCTCAAAAAATCCCATTTTGGATGCAAGAAAATGTGTTCTTATTTTGAACGATTGTCTATAAAACTAAAAATCTAATGATTTTGAGGACAATCGGATGATGATGGCAATGAGAAAACAAATCTGGTTAGTTGTAGTAGCTCTACTGTGCACTCAAGGCTCGTGGGCAGAAGAAGAAGATTCCAGACAAGTACCAACAAGCTTTGTTAGAGACGTGATGCAGCCTTTAGGGATGCCCACTGTAACCTTTTTCCATGCCATCAGAGAAAATTTGTTCCTCAATACAAAACTCAAACACCCCAATCCTCTTGAACGCATTGGAAATTTCTTTCTCATCCCTTCTCAGTATCTTTTTGCAGGAAAAAAGATCTCATTCACAGATGAAAACACTGTAGAGATCAAACAAGCTTATAGCTACAGAAAATGGCATGCGTTCAAAAGCCTGCTGTGCCTAGCAGCTCTTCCCGTGAGCGAAACCCTCGGAATTACGTTTAAAGGTCTGTCCTTCTTATCATCTGACGTGCGCAAAAAACACCGCGCTGCCAAAATTGCACTCACCACCCCTTCTACCTCCAATCTCGATCTTTATAGAAGCCAGGGCGTATCTAGTTTTCATACAGACGAATTCATCCCTTGTTTAGATCTCAAACGACCATCAAAACTCACAAAAAAACAAAAGATCGAACTCCAAGCTCTTAAAGATGTCATGGAGTTACTCGACGCTCATCAAGTGCTTTATTGGATTGATTGCGGCACTGCTTTGGGAGCCTACCGCTATGGAGGAATCATTCCATGGGATTGGGACATTGATTTGTCCATCATCCTCTCTGATCACGATCTCGTGAAACAAATCCTCTCGAATCTCGATCCTGAGAAGTATCAAATCCAAGACTGGTCTAGCTATAGTAACCCGAAAACATTCATGAAACTCTATGTGAAAGAGACAAAGAACTTTGTCGATATCTACCATTATCAAATACACGAAAAAGAAGGGACAATGTCTTACTTCTTTACCTATGAAAATAGCCCATTTCCCCACAGCTGGAAGGCAGAGGAACTCAAATGCATGAAACCTTTAAAAATCGAAGAGATTTTTCCCTTAAAACAAGCTCGCTTTGATGGACTAGTTGTGCGAGCACCTCATGACATTGTCACTTTTCTGCAGTCAAAATACGGCGAAAACTTAAGTCCGGTCATGGCATGGATCGAGGAAACACAGACTTTTGAGAAAGTCTTAGACCACCCTTACTGGCGAAGATAGATTAATTTCTTTAACTCGGGTAAAAATTGTACAAAGTCGAGTTTAATCGATCTTCACCTTGCATTCAATTCACCCCTTGGATTAATATATCTTCTTAATTTTAAAGGGGTATTAGCTCAGTTGGTTAGAGCGCCTCGTTGACATCGAGGAGGTCGGCTGTTCGAGTCAGCTATATCCCAAACTTACATGCAAAAGATATCCTTCAACTCCTTACATCAAACTGCAGCTGAATATCTAGCAGCGGCTATTCTAGGGCTCTTTCCCGACACCTTTTTATTAGGCGGCCAGGGAACTGCGCGCTACTTCTATTACGATTTTATTTTTTCATTTCCTTTAGAACATGAAACTCTGAAAATCATTGAAGAACGCATGGTTCAGCTGTACAGACAAAACAACCCCTTAGTCCTCAAAGAGATGGTCCCTTCCAACGCGGTTGCTTTTTTTAATTCTATACGACAAAAACACCTTGCCCAGCAGATGAAAGAACTCGAAGGTGGACTTGCTCAACTCTGTCAACTGGGTCATTTTGTCGATTACTGCCCCTACCCTTTCATTCAATCTTGGCCGTTTAAACCCTTTTTCACTCTGTTTGAAATTCTCCCTGGCAAAAGAACCCGGATCATTGGCGCTGTTTTTTCAGATAAAAATGAACTTAAAGCCTTCACAAAAAACCTTCCTGCACTTCAGCGCGTCAATCACTCTCATCTTTGCACGGAAATGCAACTGATGATGCCGCTCAATGAAAATCGATGGATGTGGCTACCGCAAGGGGAAACCTTAAGAACTATTCTTTTAAAATTCTGGAGACAGGAACTAGTTAAACAAAAATTTCAATTTCTATCCTCCCCTCATGCATCACCTGGAAAAAAAACACCTGAGCAGCTTGTATTCTCTCATCATCAAGCCTGCTTTGAACTCACAGGACAAGCTAGACTTGCTGAAATACTCTACCTTTCTAACAAAAAACATGAGGGAAGCGCCAACGCTTTGCTTGAATCTGCTGAGTATTTTACGGACAGATTCACCTTCTTCTGCGATGATGAAATTTTTTTACAAACCTGCATTTCTTCCTTGCAATCCATCTTAAAAATGCCTAGAATCCTTGGCTTTGAGCTCCAAATTGTATTGGGATCTTCCACCGCTAAGGGGCATCGAAGTAAAGAGAAGCGAAAGGAAATTTACCAGGTACTCAGAAAAGCTTTAGAGTTGTCCTCTCTTGAGTATATAGAGGAAATTGACTACAGGCCTGACTGTGAAGCATGGATAGAGATAAGAATTGAGGATGCCTTAGGACGCCTGTGGAATGGACCGTTTATCGGCGTTCCAAGCCTCTCTACTGGAAAAGGGAAACAAGCTTTTTGCAGCATGTTCGGGGCCATGGAAAGATTTGTAGCCCTGTTGCTGGAAAAAACTGAAGGCGTTCTTCCAGTATGGCTAGCACCCGAGCAAGTGCGACTAGTTGTGGTGAATAAAGAAGGCGCCATCTTTGCTAGAACCTTACATGACAAACTAGTCAGTGAAGGAATTCGTGCAAGCATCGATGAACAGCCAATAGAGTTGCGCGCGAGCTTACACCAAACCGTGCGAGAAAAAGTACCTTATGTTATATGTGTAGGGGAAAAAGACGTAACTGCTTCCACCTTTCCTGTCAGGAAGTGGGGAGCTAAACAAGAAGAGCGCATGACACTTGAAGCGCTTTGTGAAGTAATAAAAACTGTGAATTGGGAGTGGGACTCTGAACTTCAGAACTAATAGAGAAATTCGAGCGCCGCAAGTGCGAGTTATCGATAAAGACGGATCACAAGTTGGAGTCATCACATTGATGGATGCGCTCGCTAAAGCTGAACAGGCTGGTTTAGACCTGGTAGAGATCTCACCAACTTCAGAACCTCCAGTATGTAAAATCGTCGACTATGGTAAGTTCCGCTATCAACAAACTAAAAAAGAAAAAGAACAAAAAAAATCTCAACATCAAATAAAAATTAAAGAGATCAAGCTCAAACCGAACACGAGTGAGCATGATCTGCAAACAAAAATTAAACATGTGCGTGAATTTATCGCTAAGGGCTATAAAGTTAGACTGACTTGCATGTTTAGAGGACGTGAGATGCAACATCCCCAATTTGGCGAAAAAGCAGTGAATCGCATCTGCGAAGAGCTATCTGATGCAGCAACTCCCGAATCCCCTGCCAAAATGCTGGGTCGCAACTTATCAGTTGTCCTAGTGCCCGGAGCGAAGAAAAAGACGCAAAATACTTAAGTTTTAGGAGATTGACCGTGCCCAAAATGAAAACACGCAAAGCAGTAGCTGCAAGATTTAAAGTCACAGGAACAGGTAAGCTCATACGCAACCGTCCTGGTAAACGACACATTTTGACTAAGAAATCTTCCAAGCGTAAACGCCACTTGAGCAAACAAATGGTCGTCGATAAAGGTCAAACAAAAATGTACGCACGCCTCATGGGTGTTGCCTAATAACATAGAACTAGTGGAGAAGGAATCATGGTAAGAGTCACCAATGCAGTGGCTGCACATAAAGCCCGCAAAAGATTACTCAAACGTGCCAAGGGATTTGTCGGAGATCGCAAGAACCATATACGTTTGTCAGCTGACGCAGTCTTATCCGCTTTAGCATTTAGCTATCGCCACCGCAAACTAAAAAAACGGGACTTCCGCAAACTGTGGATTATACGTATTGGTGTTGGCGCAAAGATTAATGGGCTATCCTATAGCAAATTAATCGACGGATTAAAAAAATCAGGTTGTGGCCTCAATCGCAAAATGCTTTCTGATATGGCTATCCGTGACCCAAGCAGTTTTGCTGCTGTTGCAGGATCAGCTAAACAAGCGCTTGCTTAATTGTTTTTCATTTCCCTATGTTATTCTCAACATAGGGAATTTTCTTACTTTCTAGAGGTACTTCAGTGTTAGAACGGGTTTCTTCTCTAAAACAGCAATTCCAATCTGAACTCAAACAAGTCACTCTCAGCAAAGATGTCGAACAGCTTAAAGTGAAATACCTCGGCAAAAAAGGTCCTATTCAAGACTTGATGCTTCAACTGCGCGATGTATCTGCAGATGTCCGCCCCCAATTAGGCAAAGAGATCAACGAACTGAAAGAGAGCATCTCTCAACTGTGTGAACAAGCGATCGAAACATTCTTTCTCGTAGAACTCAGTCAGCGTCTATCCGAAGAAACAATCGACATATCTGAGCCAGGTCGCCGCCACTACCTAGGACGCAAACACCCGATCAATGCGATGTTAGATGAGATCATCGAGATCTTCATTGGCATGGGATTTTCTGTCCAAGAAGGCCCTAACCTCGATAACGATTTTTACAACTTTGAAGGGTTAAATTTTCCTCCTGACCATCCAGCGCGTGATATGCAAGACACGTTCTACATCTCACCAGAGAATCTTCTACGCACACACACCTCGACAGCTCAACTTAAGGTGATGGAAGCCAACACACCCCCTATTCGAATCATTGCTCCTGGACGCTGTTTTCGCAATGAGACTATTAGCAGCCGCTCTCATGTCTTTTTCCATCAGGTGGAAGGCTTGTACATCAACAAAGGAGTCTCGTTTGCTGATTTAATGGCCACCATGGAAGAATTCTGGAGTAAACTCTTTAAAGGTCCAGTTAAAACCCGTTTCCGTCCCAGCTACTTCCCCTTCGTCGAACCAGGTCTTGAAGTGGATATCGGATGCACGAACTGCCACGGCAGTGGATGTCGTCTTTGTAAACACACAGGTTGGCTAGAGGTCGTAGGAGCCGGAATGGTACACCCTAATGTACTTAAAAATGGCGGCATCGACCCAGAAATTTACTCAGGATATGCCTGGGGATTTGGCATCGAACGCTTGGCCATGTTGCGCTATGGCATGAAAGATATTCGTCAATTTTCTGAAAACAACCTCTATTTTTTGGAGCAATTTTCATGAAAATTCGAAATGATTTGAAATTTATCCGTTCTTATTTATAATTTTGCACTCTTTGGAAGAGTGGCAGAGTGGTCTATCGCGGCTGTCTTGAAAACAGCAGTCGGGCAACCGACCGTGGGTTCGAATCCTACCTCTTCCGATAACACAACCAATTCGAACTCTTGGTCTCCTCGTCAAGAAGAGCCAAGGTTTGGATGGATGTATGAGCCACATAATACGAACGACTCTCAATAAGCTAACCGTTTTCCAGACATTCCCCCGGTACAGGTTCCAGTTCAACAGTTCCCAATAACTCCTTTAAAGCTAACGATACCGCCTTTTCCTCGTTTTTATAAACGTACTGGAGGTTCTCCACGGTGAGAAATTTCTCTCTCAGATCATTCAAAATAAGCGCCTCAACACGTTTCCTTGGAATCATCAGCTTATTGTTACAACTCATTGTTCTCTATGTACTACTGATATTAAGACAAAAATCGCTGTCGATTTTGCGAAGAAGATGGCTCAAACTCAGCATACTTGATCGCAGTTCAAATTCGCCCTTTCGAGGAATCTCTGATATGTCGACTAACACACGGGTCATCAGTTTTTTCATATTGATCTTTTCCTCCCTATCCCAAGCGTGGGCTGAGTCATCTACTTTTCCCCATTCACCTTCAAGCAGCTCCCCTTCTCTTGAGCATGGTTATTTAGGCGCAGAAGTTGGGGCTAGTAGCAGTATTTCTTAACTTTGCTTAAACTTGCTCATTTAGCATCAGAATGAACAAGTTTTTAAGCATTCAGCAAGCCGCTACATTGTTAGGAGTTTCTCCACTTTATCGTTGGGAGGGAAAAAGGAAATAACTCCTCTTCTCTAACTAGTGGAGGTCAGCGTTGTTGCGGTGCTACCAAATTGCAGCCTTTTGATCCTACAAGTAAAGTTGTAAATCGACTACCCGTTGCTTAACCTCGCGTTTCAAATCACGATCAAAAAAGACAAAAAAACTCTTGCAAC
>JABDFI010000021.1 GCA_013286595.1 Chlamydiota bacterium
CGCCGCTGATAGGTTGCAAAGAGATCGATCGATTGATGGTGAAATTTTCCCCAACCGTAAAAATGATCCACGTCGACGTGCTGCTTGGTTCCAAGGCCAAAATAGCCTTCCGCTCCCAAGCGCAATCTATGACGATCTTCCCAATTCCATTCCCATGCACTAAGTGCTCGAATCCAGGGAGATCCTTGATTGGCCACCCCTAATCCTAAAAAACCGTAGAGACGACGGGTCCACATCGCTTGTTTAGACCACTCTTTACCGATGGCCGTATTGACCTCGACATTAAGATAAGAATGGTAAGGGCTACTGACATCCCTATTACTTTTATGTCCCACTTCTCGTACGTTGAGTCCCGAGGTCCAACTGATAGGATCCCCTTGAATATCATCTAACCAAAGATAGCGCCCTTGAACAGCGACGCTTCGATAACCAAAAGGTTGACGAGGTGTTGCAGCCAGTTCGACCTCAGCTTGAAGATCAAATTGACGACCTGGTCGGAAACTTAAGTCCAACGCGACTAGTTTATCATTAGAGGGATGGCTGAGTTGCACTTTGGCATCTTGGACATGCGAGTAGCGGCTATAGGTAAACGCAGCATCAAATTCCCATTCAAGAAAATTTCCTAACCATGGCTTGGTTTCCAAAGCCCAACCTCCTACTACACTGGACACAGCTAAGCTAGTGAGAACGACTTGGTTCACGAACCGAGCCCTTTTTCTGATAACCAACGTTCAGCATCTAAAGCTGCCATGCATCCTGAACCGGCAGCAGAAACCGCTTGTCGGTAGACGTGATCTTGAACGTCTCCTGCAGCGAAAACTCCTTCTTTGCTCGTGCGTGTTGAGCCAGGCTGTACTTTGATGTAACCATTATCTTCTAGCTCAATTTGACCACCCAGAAACCCAGTGTTGGGTGTAAAACCGATTGCGAAGAATACTCCCCCGCCTTCAAGTTTTTTCTGCTGACCTGAGTGCACATCTTTCAAGACCACAGCATTAACGACACTGTCTCCTTCAACTTGGGCGAGAGTGTGATTCCAAATAATTTCTACTTTGGGATGATTGAGCGCGCGTTCAGCCATAATTTTTGAAGCTCTGAGGGAATCTCTTCGATGAACGAGATAGACTTTTTTTCCGTATTTAGTGAGAAAAATCGACTCTTCTACAGCACTATCTCCCCCGCCAATGACAAATAAGTCTTTGTTGCGAAAGACCGGAGCTGGCCCATCACATACAGCACAGGCAGACACTCCTTTTTGCCACAATTCATTGTCACGCGTTCCCGGAATATCAAGGCGTTTTGCCGTTGCGCCTGTCGCGATGATAATCGCATTAGCCTGCACTTGTGTCGTACCGCCCTTAACCACATAAGGATGAACACTGAGATCGACGCTGACGACATCTTCTGTGAGGATTTTAGTCTCAAATCTCTCAGCCTGCTTCCTCATCCTCTCCATCAGCTCTGGACCGCTAATCCCCTCCGGAAAACCTGGGTAGTTTTCCACTTCTGTCGTCGTCATCAACTGCCCACCTGAGGGACCTGAATAGAAACCTTCAAATAACAAAGGCTCTAAATTAGCTCTCGCACAATAAATGGCTGCCGTGAATGCCGCTGGACCAGAACCAATGATGACAAGCTTTCTTCTTTCCATGTGAATACCTTCATGCTTAAGCTATACTACATCCGTTTAGGTTGTGCGAATTTTAACTCTGCGAGACAAAGCCAAATCAACCCTCCTCGTCAGCCATTCCCTATGGGGAATGGTCTTCCTCGTTTGGACCTCTACGCTTCGATGTGGCTTTGTCTCGCAGAGTTAAAATTCGCACAACCTAAACGGGCGCAGTATCCAGATTTTAAGAGGAATGACGAATTACAACCAGAAAAATTTATTATTCTCGATCGAGCTTGAAAATTACTAGGCAAAAAATCGAAAATGAGCCTAAAATTACGATCGTTCTTCTAGAGGAAATTGACAGAGTAAGATGCGCAGCGTTCGGTTAGTTAAAATTAAAAAATCATTTAAGGACGGGACAGTCATCCCAGATGTCAGTCTGAACATGCCTGCGGGTAAATTCTTTGCCTTACTCGGACCTAGTGGCTGTGGAAAAACCACATTACTGCGCCTCATCGCCGGGTTGGAAAAAGCCGATTCAGGAACTATTTTCTTAGGCGATCTCGATATAACGGACTGGCCCATTCATAAACGTCCAATCAATATCGTGTTCCAGAACTACGCTTTATTTCCCCATCTCAACGTCTTTGACAACGTAGCCTACAGTCTAAAATTAGAAAAACTCCCCAAATCAATCATCAAGCAAAAAGTCTTGAAAATTTTGGAAGCTTTTCATCTAGAAAATCACATCTACAAACGCGTCACAGAATTATCGGGAGGACAACAGCAACGCGTGGCTCTTGCTAGAGCTATTGTCAATGAACCCGATGTCCTCTTACTCGATGAGCCCTTAGCCGCTCTCGACTTTAAATTGCGCGAAAAAATGCTGATTGAACTCATTGAGCTACAAGACAAGCTTAAAACGACCTTTCTTTACGTCACTCATGATCAATTTGAAGCTCTTACAGTCGCCGACCAAATGGCTATCATGAATCATCATGGAGAAATCGAACAGGTAGGGACACCTAAAGAGATTTACGAGTTCCCTATTTCTTCTTTTGTCGCTCGATTTGTAGGAACAACCAACATCATCAATGGCACGCTCTGGAATATCGATCAAGAGCCAGAAATCGAAGTCTCTGGTCTAGGTCGTTTCAAAGTCGATCTTCCTCATAAGCAAAAAAAAGAATGGATGAAAGAAGGCTGTGATGCCATCATGAGTATCCGACCGGAAAAAATCTACATCTCAAAGAAAGAAGTTCCAAATTTCTCCAATTCCCTAAAAGGACATGTGCAATCGATTGTTTATCATGGCCGTTCTACCCAGTACAATATCCTACTTAAAAACCAGACCCGTATTCAGGTCTTTGAACAAAATGAGGAGCATTTCCCTCAAGAGGTCATCGATTATGATCATGAAGTCAATTTGTACTGGCAAAAAGAGAACGCGGTGATCTTAGAAAAATGAAATTTTCTCTCTCTTCAAGATCGCCCACTTCTCAGCTGCCTTTTACTTTTGGCGCTCCAGCCCTCATTTGGCAGGTGCTCTTTTTCTATCTGCCACTTGTTCTCATCGCCATTTCCGGCTTCGTGAAAGTCACTGAGACCGGCGACATCCTGGGAATGACCTTTGATCATTTTCTCTTCTTTTTGCGCCCTCTCTATTTAAAAGTAATTTTCTCTTCATTTCTTCTAGCCTTTAGCAATACCCTACTTTGCCTTGCTATCGCCTACCCTCTCGCTTATTTCCTTGCCTTCACAGGAAAACGCTACAGCAATTTATTTCTTTTCTTATTGATCGTTCCTTTTTGGACGAATTTCCTTCTTCACGTCTACGCTTGGTTTTTCGTTCTAGATAAAGATGGTTTTCTTAACCTTTTACTTCAGAATTTGGGATTAGTCCAAAATCCAACAAGCATGCTCAATACTCCTTTTGCGATCTTGATCATGATGGTCTACTATTATCTTCCCTACATGGTGTTGCCGCTTTATTCTTCTCTTGAAAAAATGGATGTACGCCTCATTGAAGCCTCTTTCGATTTAGGAGCGACTTGGCTTCAGACATTCCGACGTATCATGCTTCCCCTAACAAAACGGGGATTAAAAGCCGGATTCTTTCTTGTCTTTATTCCCTCATTTGGCGAGTTTGCCATTCCTGAGCTCATGGGAGGCGACAAGCAGATGTTCGTAGGAACTGTAGTATCCGATTATATTTTAGGAGAAGAAACAGGAGCTTTAGGGGCCGCTTTTACCGTTTTGGCATTAATTTTCATGTTGATAACAGCAGGAATTCTTTATTGGGTCATTGAACGTCTTATCCCGGGAAAGACTCATGGCTAAACCAAATAGATTAGGAAAGATAGCCAATCTCGTTCTGGTAAGTTCTACTTATCTCTTTCTCTATTTACCCATCGTTGTCTTGCTTGTGTTTTCTTTTAATTCAGAAGGGTTCCCCTCACCTTGGAAGGAATTCACCTGGAAATGGTACATTGAATTATTTCAATCTGAACCGTTATGGGATTCGTTTTATAACTCCCTTATCGTTGCCACCTGCTCTACCCTCCTTAGCTTAACCATGGGCGTATTTCTCATCTTTTACGCCGCTCAAGGAGGACGCATTGGCAGCTTTCTCAACCTCTTTTACGGCAATATCATTGTTCCAGAGACAGTTCTAGCAGTCAGTCTACTTGCCTTCTTTGGATTAGTGGCTATTCCCTTAGGCCTCACCACGCTGATTTTAGCTCATACCGTTCTTGGCTTAGGCCTTGTCATTCCAATTTGTTATGCTCGCTTTTTAGAACTCGATCATCGGATGACAGAAGCCTCTCTTGTTTTGGGAGCTACCCCCATTCAAACATTTTTCAAAGTGACCCTTCCTAATTTGCGCCCTGCCCTCATCGCTGGTGGACTCTTGATCTTCATCGTTTCCTTTGATGATTTTATCCTTTCATACTTTTGTGCTGGTAGTGCGTCTCAGACTCTTTCTCTCTATATCTTGTCTATGTTGCGCTCCGGAATCTCCCCCATTGTCAACGCCCTTTCAGCTGTATTATTAGTGCTGAGTTGTTTATTCGTGTTGATTTTGTTCTCCTTAAAATCACGCGCTCGTATCTTTTGAGGTCTTATGCACAAATTCTTCTTCCGCAGTGTCATCATCCTATTTTGGATCGGCCTTATTTCCTGCGCACTCTACTGGCCGACGTGGAATGTCATCCCCTACGATCAACGTACGATCAACATCTTTGCTTGGGGGGATATTCTCGATCCCAATGTCATTGCTTCCTTTGAAAAAAAAACGGGGATCAAAATCAATCTCAATTACTACGCTTCTAACGAAGAACTCATCGTTAAGCTAAAAGCGACCGGCGGACATGGTTATGATCTCATCATCCCTTCCGACTACGCCGTGTCTATCCTGACCAAAGCAGGCCTGATTAAAGAGCTCGATAAAAGCAAAATCGATTTTTGGTCTACGCTGAATACTTCTCTCACTGGTCATTTTTTTGATCCTGAAAACCGCTACTCTGTCCCCTTTGAATGGGAAATTTACGGGTTTGGGATAGACAAAGACTTCTTCAAAACACATCCCCTTAATCCTTCTTGGAAGATGATTTTTGATCCTCAAACTGTAAATTACAAAATTTCGATGATCAATGATTCGATCGAAGCAGTTGAGTTCGCATCCTTTTACCTCTACGGAATCATTCCTTCTCTTGAACCTGACCAGATCGAAGCCATTAAAAACGTCCTGGTCACACAGAGAAATTGGGTGACAGCATATGCCAACTTCCGTGGAGATTATTTCCTAGCCACGCGCAATTGCCCTGTTGTCATCGCTTCTAGCTCCTATATCTGGCGCACCATGAGGATCTTTGACTTTGTAGGGTTTGTCCTTCCCAAAGAAGGAAGCTTCATTACCATCGAAAATCTCTGCATCCCCACCCATACTGACAAAGAAAATCTCGTTTACCAATTCATGAATTATCTCTACCAACCAGAGTCTGTAGCAGCCCATTATACAAGTTATGGATATTTCCCCTCTTCTACTCACGCTTATCATCTCATGGATCTTGACCCACAGGCAGCTCAGCTCATGCGCTCAACTCCAGAGGAATTTAAACAATTCCATTTCTTACAACGGATCATTCCACAAGAGCAAATCCGAGATATTTGGGTAGAAGTGAAATCTGGAGATTTTTAATGCAGTTTTATGATAGTCATGTAGGCAGCAGGACCTCCCGTGCCCACTAAAGATCGTGATCCTATCAAAACAACTCCAACTCCACTAGTGTTGTTAATCAATTGTAGATCTGTATGTCCAGCAGCATTTGCAGGCACATCGATAATCGTAGTCATTGATATAAGAACATCAACCGAAAGGTTACCACCATCAGCGACCAAAGTATTATTAAATGTCAAAGGATTGTTGGTACTTGTTAAAGTGAATATGGCGGCAAGCGCAGTAGCTTGTATTCCCACGCCAAATGTAATCTGATACTGACCAATTCCAGAACCACCGGAACCAGTATTGTTAATCCGCACTGTTCCTGCAGAAGGAACAGAAATATTCGTTCCAGTTGCAGCATTATAGGGATTTCCTGCTACAGGAAATTGAATTGCTGTTCCGTTGGGTACGCTTGTTCCCGACGTGACAGAATAATTAATAACAGCGAAATCCTGCGACACAGATCCCTGAGGCCCTGTAGGACCAGCCACACCAAAAGGTCCAGTAACACCTGTGGCCCCAAAGGGGCCAGTAGCACCAGTTAATCCCTGTGCTCCAGTTGGACCTATCGGGCCAGTTTCACCTGTTAATCCGGTTAGCCCCTGTGCTCCAGTTGGGCCTATCGGGCCAGTAGCACCCGTTAATCCAGTTAACCCCTGTGCTCCAGTTAAGCCTTGTGCTCCTGTTGCTCCAATATTTCCTGTGGGACCGATTAATCCTTGAGCACCTGTTGGACCTGTGAAACCTCGTAATCCTATTGGCCCCGTTGCTCCAAATCTCGATTGTCCTTCTGGGCCGGTAGGACCCATAACTCCACTGAGGGGACCTGTCGGTCCTATGGGACCTTGTGCTCCTGTAGGACCAATTGTACCCAATCCCGATGGACCGGTTGGGCCTGTTGGGCCTGTTCCACCTTCAACATATTCACCTGTAGGTCCCATAGGACCTTGTGCACCTGTAGGACCCATTGCTCCAAATCCTGATGGACCAGTTGGACCTGTTGGCCCTCTTCCATAGGGACCAGTCGCTCCTACCATTCCAGTTGGGCCCGTCACCCCAGTTGGTCCGGTTGAGCCTGTTGGCCCTTTTTGTCCAGGATTACCTTGGAGACCTCTTAATCCTGTTGGACCTCTTATTCCAGTAGGGCCTGTAGGACCTGTTGGCCCTTTTTGTCCAGGATTACCTTGGAGACCTCTTAATCCTGTTGGACCTCTTGTTCCAGTAGGGCCTGTAGGACCTGTTGCTCCAGTTGGACCTATTGATCCACTCCCCGTTGGTCCTTTCCTACCAGTTGGTCCAGTTGAACCTGTTGGCCCTTTTTGTCCCGGACTACCTTGGAGGCCTCTTAATCCTGTTGAACCTCTCACTCCAGTGGGACCAGTTGAACCTGTTGGCCCTTTTTGTCCCGGATTACCTTGGAGTCCTCTTAATCCTGTTGAACCTCTTATTCCAGTGGGGCCAGTTGAACCTGTTGGCCCTTTTTGTCCCGGATTACCTTGGAGTCCTCTTAATCCTGTTGAACCTCTTATTCCAGTGGGGCCAGTTGAGCCTGTTGGTCCTTTTTGTCCCGGATTACCTTGGAGTCCTCTTAATCCTGTTGAACCTCTTATTCCAGTGGGGCCAGTTGAGCCTGTTGGTCCTTTTTGTCCCGGATTACCTTGGAGTCCTCTTAATCCTGTTGAACCTCTTATTCCAGTGGGGCCAGTTGAGCCTGTTGGTCCTTTTTGTCCCGGATTACCTTGGAGACCTCTTAATCCTGTTGAACCTCTCATTCCAGTGGGGCCTGTAGAACCTGTTGGTCCTTTTTGTCCCGGATTACCTTGGAGGCCTCTTAATCCTGTTGAACCTCTCATTCCAGTGGGGCCTGTAGAACCTGTTGAACCTCTTATTCCAGTGGGGCCTATAGAACCTGTTGAACCTCTCATTCCAGTGGGGCCTGTAGGACCTGTTGAACCTCTTATTCCAGTGGGGCCTATAGAACCTGTTGAACCTCTCATTCCAGTGGGGCCTGTAGGACCTGTTGAACCTCTCATTCCAGTGGGGCCTGTAGGACCTGTTGAACCTCTCATTCCAGTGGGGCCTGTAGGACCTGTACCTCCACCAGCTGGTCCAGTTGGTCCTGTCGAACCAAATCCTGTCGGACCAGTAGGTCCTCTTAAACCTTGCGCACCTTGTTGTCCTCTTACACCTGTTGAACCTCTCATTCCAGTGGGGCCTGTAGGACCTGTACCTCCACCAGCTGGTCCAGTTGGTCCTGTCGAACCAAATCCTGTCGGACCAGTAGGTCCTCTTAAACCTTGCGCACCTTGTTGTCCTCTTACACCTGTTGAACCTCTCATTCCAGTGGGGCCTGTAGGACCTGTACCTCCACCAGCTGGTCCAGTTGGTCCTGTCGAACCAAATCCTGTCGGACCAGTAGGTCCTCTTAAACCTTGCGAACCTTGTTGTCCTCTTACCCCTGTTGGACCAGGAGGACCGCTCATTCCAGTGGGGCCTGTAGGACCTGTACTTCCACCAGCTGGTCCTGTTGGTCCTGTCGAACCAAATCCTGTCGGACCAGTAGGTCCTCTTAAACCTTGCGCACCTTGCTGACCTCTTACCCCTGTCGGACCAGTTATGCCCTGTAAACCCGTTGGACCAGTTGGTCCAATATCCCCTGTTGGTCCGGTCGGTCCTGTTGAACCTTTCATTCCTGTTGGGCCTGAAAAACCTGTATTACCTGTTGGCCCGGTTGCACCAAATCCTGCTGGGCCCGTTGGACCTGTAGAACCTGTATTACCCGTGGGTCCTGTTACTCCAAATCCTGATGGACCGGTTGCTCCAGTTGGGCCTGAAGAACCTGCATTACCTGTTGGTCCGGTTGCACCAAATCCGGTTGGACCAGTTGAACCAGTATTACCCGTGGATCCTGTTGCTCCAAATCCGGATGGACCAGTTGCGCCAGTTGGGCCTGAAAAACCTGTATTACCTGTTGGCCCGGTTGCACCAAATCCTGCTGGACCCGTTGGTCCGGTTGGACCTGTAGAACCTGTATTACCCGTGGGTCCTGTTACTCCAAATCCTGATGGACCAGTTGGTCCAGTTGAACCCATAGAACCTGTATTACCCGTGGGTCCTGTTACTCCAAATCCTGATGGACCAGTTGGTCCAGTTGAACCCATAGAACCTGTATTACCAGTAGGTCCTGTTGCTCCAAATCCGGATGAACCGGTTGGGCCAGTGGGACCTGCAATACCTGTTGGGCCTGTCCTTCCGCCGGCTGGACCAGTGGGGCCTGTGCCACCACCAGCTGGACCTGTTGGACCGGTTGCACTACAACATGGGCCGGTTGGTCCAATTGGGCCCGTAGAACCTGTATTACCTGTTGGCCCGGTTGCACCAAATCTTGCTGGACCAGTTGGTCCGGTTGGACCTGTAGAACCTGTATTACCCGTGGGTCCTGTTGATCCAAATCCTGATGGACCGGTTGGCCCAGTAGGACCTGCACTACCTGTCGGGCCTGTCCCTCCGCCAGCCGGACCAGTAGGGCCTGTGCTACCACCAGCGGGACCTGTTGGACCGGTTGCACTACAACATGGGCCAGTTGGACCTGTGGCACCTGGTGCGCCGAAACCTGTTGGTCCTGGAAAACCTGTGGGACCTCGAAATCCTGTGGGACCTGTGAATCCACCTGTAAAGCCAGGAATAAATCTTGGACCGGTTGGTCCTTGGGGTCCTGGTGGTCCAGGCGGACCTTGTCTGGGTATTCTTCCACAATCGCCGCATTCTGACTTCGCTAAAATAATTGAGGCTTCATTGTTTCGAAGATGGGATCGTTGGTGAGGAAAAGCAAATGATACATCTTGTGTATCTGCGTTGACAAAATTAAGGTTCTTCTCTTCAGCTTGAGAAGCAAAAGCATGAAGTGTGATCGCAATAGAAATAGGAACTAAAGTGTAGCTCTTTTTGATGAGGGAGCACAATTTAATTAGGCACATGAAGACCTAGTCGAATTTCTGATTTAGACAAAATATCCACTCTCTACGAGCTGATCTACCATACATGCAACATGGACTGTAATCGTTACAGTTAAATTTAATGAATCGATGGTATCAATAAAATATTTACCATTCCATTAATTTTTTTAAGATATGGAGAGTCGATTAGAAAAAAAACCCCATGAAATGAATTCATGAGGCTTAAAGAGAAAAATAGTTGAACTAACCTAGGATTAACCTTTTTTGCTTTTGATGTAAGTAACGACATCGCCAACAGTTTTTAATTTTTCGGCTTCTTCTTCTGAAATCTCAAAACCAAACCGTTCTTCAAAAGTCATGATGAGCTCTGTTAGGTCCAAAGAATCAGCATTCAGATCCTCAACGAAAGATTTTTCAAGAGCAACATCATTGGCATCGACGCCGAGCTGCTCCACTACGATATCAATTACTTCCTTTTCTACTGACATAAATGTTCCTTAGGGTTTACTTCACAAATAAAAATGAGAACTTCATGTTAACAATGGGACTCTTGAGAGTTAATTACAAAATTCGTTGTGAACCCATAACGCAAATTATACTCCAAATGAAGTATTGTAACTGTCTCATCCAAACATTAAACTCTGAAATTCGAAATAATAACAAGCATTTTTTACATCACCATGCCGCCATCGACAGTTATCACTTGCCCTGTGATGTAATCTGAAAGAGGACTCGCTAAAAATACAGCTGTATGCGCAATGTCTTCTGCTGAGCCTAACCGCCCCATAGGAATTTTATTTAAAATCCCCTTCTTCTGGTCATCAGTTAGAGCATCTGTCATCCGAGTCACGATAAATCCAGGAGCAATGCAGTTAACACAAATGCCTCGACTTGCTAACTCTTGAGCTAACGCTTTAGTGAATCCAATCATTCCCGATTTAGATGCTGCATAGTTCGCTTGACCTGCATTACCTGTCAGTCCAACGACAGAAGAAATATTGATGATTTTTCCACTTCTAGCTTTAAGCATCTGGCGAACGAGTGATTGACATGTATTATAAACAGATTTGAGATTGACATCGATGACAGAATCCCAATCGTCTTCGCTCATCTTCATGAGCAATCCATCGCGCGTTATCCCAGCATTGTTGACCAAAATATCAATTTGTCCCCACTGAGCTAACAGGGATTGAATAGCTTCTTCTACGGATTTTTTATCAGCGACGTCAACAATTAAAGCGAGAAATCGCTGTTCCGACCGGAGTTGAACGGTTTTTAACTCTTCAATTACGGCTACCGCTCTTTCAGCGTTGGTACCAAAAATAGCTACATCAGCACCTTGCTTGGCATAGGCAACTGCAATCTCTTTACCGATTCCAGCAGTACCCCCAGTAATTAAGGCTTTTTTAGCGTTAAGTAGTTGCATAGGCCTCCACACTTTTCACGAGCTGCTCTAGATCAGCGATTTTTTCAATGCTGATTGTGGGAGCACTCACTCCAATTTTTCTATTCATTCCACTTAAAGTTTTACCAGGTCCCATCTCCAAAAATACGTCGACGGAATCCATCATTGCTCGAATCCCTTTTTCCCACCGCACAGGACTGACCACTTGCTGAAACAGATTGCGACGGATATCAGCGATGTCTGTCACAAAATTTCCAGGGACGTTCATGACAATCTGCACATCGCTAGAAGTAAAAGGAGTAGAAGCAATTTTAGGATCTAACTTCGCCTGAGCTGAAGCCATGTAGGCGCTATGGAAAGCTCCTGAAACCTCAAGAGGTAACACGCGCTTTGCGCCTTTTTGCTTCAATGCATCAGCAACTAGAGGCATTGCCTCACACGAGCCAGCAATCACTACCTGTTCAGGGCAATTTAAATTAGCAATCCACACAGCCTGATGAGGAGTAAGGTGATCCAGAACTTCCCTAACAACTTCTTCGCTAAGTCCCAACACGACTTGCATCGTCCCTTGTGTTTCTTCACAAGCTTCGTGCATGGCGTTAGCTCGCACGCAAACGAGTTCCAAGCATTGAGCAAAGGTAGTTTTTCCAGATGCCACTAAAGCTGTGTATTCGCCTAAACTGAGACCGGCGCATACAGAGGGAATGATGGATGGGAATTGTTCTTTAACTGTTCGATAAATCGCGGTGGACACAATAAAAATTGCCATCTGGCTATTCTTGGTCAATGTCAATTCTGCAGCTGAGCCTTCAAAAATGAGCTGAGAAAAGGGAAAGTCTAATAACTCATCCGCTTCTTGAAATGTCGCTTTAGCAATGGGAAATGTGTCATAAAAATCGCGCCCCATTCCAGGATACTGCGCCCCTTGACCAGGAAATAAAAAGGCCCAACGCTTAGTCATGAGATAGTTCTCCTTGTTTCCACGTCAATACAGAAGCTCCCCACGTTAGTCCAGCCCCGAATGCAGTGAGCAAAATATTATCCCCTTCTCGAAGTCCTGTATGACGGATGAGCTCATCCAAGGCAATTCCTATGGATGATGCAGAAGTATTGCCATATTTATGAATCGTCAAAAATACTTTCTCCATAGGCACTTCAAATCGCTTAGCAATCGCTTCAATGATACGCATATTAGCCTGATGAGGAATCAACCATGTAATAGCTTCCTGGGCAAGGCCTACGCGATCTAGACAATCCTTTGATGCCATTTCCATGCGACGTACCGCGTGTTTAAACACTTCTTTCCCTTCCATTCTGAGGTAGTGGAGTTGTTCATTGACTGTTTCTAAGGATGCTGGTCGGCGAGATCCACCAGCAGGAAGTATCAAGAGCTCTGCAAGTTCCCCATCAGCACCCAAACGCACATCGTTAACGTGAAGTCCAGCTCCGCAATCACTGACGATACAAGCAGCAGCGCCATCGCCAAATAGTACACAGGTATTGCGATCGGTATAATTGACAATTGAGGAAAGCTTTTCAGAGGCGACGATCAAAATGTTTTTATACATGCCAGCATCAATGTAAGCTTTTGCTTGCGATAGAGCGTAGAGATACCCTGTACAAGCCGCTTGAACATCGATGGCGGCAGCGTTACCAGCTTTTAATCGCGCTTGCAGTAAACAAGCAGTGCTGGGAAATACGTAATCAGAGGTCAGTGTTGCAACGAGAATGAGATCAATTGCACTAGGTTCAATACCAGCCGCTTCAATGGCTCGAGAAGCGGCCTGATAGCCCATATCGGAAGTAAACTCATCAGTACGCGCAATCCGCCTTTCTTTCATTCCTGTGCGTGAAACGATCCATTCATCTGTAGTACTCACCATGTTTTCGAGATCTTGATTTGTCAAGACACGCTCTGGCAGATACGAACCTGTTCCTATGATACGAGCTCTAGTTTTCATAAACCTATTTATTACAAAAATTTAAATCGCATGAATGCTATCAGTTTATCTCAATAAACGAAAAAATAAAAGCAGAATTTTGCGGCAATTAGGATCTGTCAACTACTAAAAATTTAACACTCCATAGAAAATATCTCATTGGTATAATGGGTAATTTATACGTGAAATTTACGGACAGGCATGACAAAATATCCCCTTCATCTTCAACAACTTATAACTTATATGAAAAAATTTCCTGGAGTGGGGAGTAAAACAGCTGAGAGATTTGCGTTTCACGCTCTTGGCTGGTCCGAGAACGACCTTCAACATTTTTCTTCACTCATCAACGAATTAAAAAAAACAATCACCTCATGCCAAGATTGCCTTTGCCTGATGAACCAGGACCGCTGCCCTTTTTGCACCGATACAATGCGCGATCGCACGCAATTGTGCATCATCACTTCACCTAAGGACGCCTATGCCCTTGAAGAAACCAGATCTTTTAAAGGCCTATATCACGTCTTAGGAGGCCTTCTCTCACCTATCGATGGAAAAACAGTAGAGCATCTCCAGCTCGATAAGTTAAAAAAAAGAATAGAAACTTTCCCGATTAAAGAAATTATCATCGCCTTAGATTCTACTCTGGAAGGCGACACAACCTCTCTGTTCTTAAAAGATCATTTAGCTAAATGGGGGCTTAACGTCTCGCGTTTAGCCTTTGGTCTTCCCTTAGGAAGCTCTTTAGAATTTGTCGATGGGGGCACTTTAGCAAGAGCCTTCATCGGCCGTCAAACATTCTAGAGGTAATTGCAAAATTCCCCGACCCAGAAAAATCGATGATTTTGCTGGGTCGGGGAATTTTGCAATTACCTCTCTAGGCTTCTTTAAATTATTTTTTACACCATAGTTGCAGCAAGCCTGTGCATAAGTCTTTGCAAATATTCCATTTGTTTTTTTATAATCACTACACTTGAAACAAAAGAAACGCTCGATGAACAGAAAATTTCTCACCTACTTATCGCTCATCGCATTCACCTGTGCTGCTCCTTTAGAAAAAATGCACGCCTACTATCAATCTGTTGAAGCTTTTGAACAGAGAAAAATTGCTACCATCGATATCAGCATTGAAAATCTCCCCTCTAATACCTCATTTGATTCTAAAACAGTCTTGTCGCGCTTGAAAACAAAAGTTGGGGATCCTTTTTCGCAAATCACCTTCGACAACGACTTGAAAGCGCTCTCTGAAGAATACGATCGAGTAGAACCCCTTATAGATGTGCATAATGGAGAGGTCTACATCACCTTGAAGTTATGGCCCCGCCCTACTATTCGCACGATAGAATGGAACGGAAACGAGCACTTCAAAACTAAGAAACTGCAAAAAGAATTGGGCGTCAAACTCCATTCTGTTTTCAATCGACAAGCCTTCAATAAAGCGTTCAACCAAGTGAAGGAATTTTACGTCAAAAAAGGATATTTCGAATCGCAGCTCTCTTACGCAATCATCCCTGACCCTAAAACGAATGAGGTTGATATCGTCATTGAAGTTCGAGAAGGGCGTTCAGGTAAAATTGAAAACATCGAGTTCAAGGGGTTCACTAGTGATGAAACTAGTGAGTTACTCGGAATGATTTACACCAAGAAATACAACTTATTTACAAGTTGGCTCACTGGCACCGGCAATTATAGCGAAGAAGCTCTTGACCAAGATCGATTGACAATCATCAATTACCTGCAAAATCGCGGCTATGCTGATGCGAAAGTCGACATTAGCGTGCTTGAAGGAAAATCCGACGGAAAAATTATTCTTGAGATCACTGCTGATAAAGGAGTGGTCTACCATTTTGGAAAGATTACCTTTAAAGGAAACACCTTATTTCCTGATGCAGAAATCGAAGCTTTATTTTACGCTCGGCCAGGAGACACCTATTCTCCAGAGAAACTGCAGCATACGGCTCAAGCAATCAAGGAACTCTACGGTCGCAAAGGCTATATCGACGCAAGCGCCCAGTACGACACCGAACTTTCAGCCGATCAACCCATCTACAATGTCCATTACCAAATTGATGAGGGAGATCAGTACAAAATCGGACTCGTGCGCGTATTCGGCAACGCCTCCACTCAAACCAGTGTCATCCTGAGAGAATCCCTTTTAGTACCGGGCGAGACATTCGATTCAGCTAAACTTAAAGCCACTCAAGCACGACTTGAAAACATCGGTTACTTCAAAAGTGTCAACGTCTATGCAGTCAGAACGCAAGATGACCAAGATCTCGGAGATAACTACCGCGACGTTTACATCGAAGTAGAAGAAACAACGACGGGTAATATCAGTCTCTTTTTCGGCTTCAGTAGCGCTGATGATGTCTTCGGTGGACTCGACTTATCGGAAACGAATTTCAACTACAAGGGAATTGGGAAGATCACCAAATGTGGACCGGGTGCTTTACGCGGCGGCGGCGAGTACACCCATGCTCGCGTTAGTATCGGCGCTCGACAGCGCTCCTATTCGGTATCGTGGCTAACGCCCTACTTTCGCGATACGCTGTGGCGCGTCGGCTTCGATGTCAACGAAACCAAGAGCACATTGATCTCAAAAGATTATCATATCCAAACCTTTGGATTTTCCATTTACGCCTCCTACCCTCTCAATCATTACTGGACCTATGGAAATAAATACCGATTTCGCAATGCCGTTATCCACGTGTCCAAACACACTCCTCCGAAGGAGCGTGAAGAGACAAAAAGCGATGGTTTGATTTCAGCCATCAGCGCTTCCATTGCCTTTGACTCTACGGATAGCGCCATTAAACCCCATAATGGGTTCCGATCCACGTTAGAAGCGGAGTTTGCTGGTGTGGGTGGAGATTTTACCTTCATGCGCTTTGGCTACCTCAATAGCTACTACACGCAGCTGTGGAAAAGAGGGATCATGAAATACCGATTTGATTTCCGTTTCCTCGAACCGATTCTCAAGACGCATTCACCCATCGACATTCCCTTGAGCGAACGCTTTTTCATCGGTGGTATCAACTCGGTTCGCGGTTATCGAGACTTTGATCTAGGCGGCCACTTTTCAAATGGAGATCCGAAAGGAGGTATCTCCGCAACCGTTCTCTCTGTAGAATACCTACATGAAATTTTCTCATTTCTGGATGGATTCTTATTCATCGATGCGGGAAGTATTGCTTTAGAAGAATTTTACATGGCCAATTTCAAGATGAGCGCAGGATACGGCGTGCGGTTGGAACTCATCAATCGAGTTCCAGTCATTCTTGGTATGGGCTATCCTATCAATGCTGATGGAAGCAGCGAGGTACGCCGCTTCTTCTTCTCGATGGGTGGACAATTTTAATTGTTAAACACTTAACTAGGAGTTAATCATGAAATTCCGTTTTATCCCAACAGCCGTTCTTGCAATGGCTCTTACTACAATGTCATTTGCTGCAGAGCCTGCACCCAATGTCGGCATTGTCAACTTTGCCTCTTGCGTGTCGGATTCCAAAATCGGTAAGCAAGAACAGGCTTCATTTGAAGGTCTCAAGAAGCAAATGTCTAGTTTATTAGAAGATACAGAGAAGCAATTGAACGAACTGGCAACTAAATTTAATGATGCTGAATTCGTTGATTCTCTCTCTCCTGAAGCAGAAGAAGAGCTAAAAAATAAATTCCGCAGCTTAAATGAAGATTTAGGTCGTTATCAGAACCAGTACTACCAAGTTCTGAACCAAGCTAACATGAAAATTGTGCAGACCATCAGCACAAACATCAACACAGCTGCAGAAAAAGTGGCTAAAGACAAGAAGCTTAACCTCGTCGTCAATAAAGATGCTTGCTTCTTTTCCGCTCCGACTCTCGATATTACATCACTTGTCGTTGCCGAGATGGATAAAACTTATGAACAAATTCTCAAACAAGCCGCAGCCCCAGCTCAAGTTGAGCAACAAGCTGTAGCTAAAACAGAAGAAACAAAAGCGAAATAACTATGGAACCTAAGAAATACACTCTATCTGAGCTTGCAACCATCACCCATGCTAACCTGATTGGTGACTCAGACCATCTGATCACAAATGTGGAGGCTTTGGATTCCGCTACCTCTGAAGATGCGTCTTTCTTAGCTAATCCCAAGTACCGTTCTGCTTTAAAAACTACAAAAGCTGGGGTCATTTGTATCGATCGTCAAACGCCGATTGAGCCCGGGAAAAATTTTCTCGTATCAGATGACCCTTCTTTAACCTTTCAAATCATCGTCAAAATACTCTTACTCACAGATGAGAATAAAAGCGGCTTCACGGGAATCCACCCAACAGCCTGTGTTCATCCTTCTGCTACCCTTGGACAACATGTTCAAATCGGTCCGTTTGCCGTCATTGATCAACATACAGTCATTGGAGATCACACGGTTATCGCCTCTTTTGTCTATGTAGGCCCTGGAGTTCATCTTGGTACGTATTGCCACCTACATCCTCATGCTGTTGTTCGCGAACGTTGTCAGTTGGGCCACCGCGTCATCTTACAGCCAGGAGCTGTCATCGGATCGTGTGGTTTTGGCTACAGCACAGATGCTAAAGGACGTCATACAAAACTAGAGCAACTAGGCACAGTGATCATCGAAGACGATGTTGAAATTGGCGCTAATACCACTATTGACCGCGCTCGTTTCAAAGCGACGACAATCCGAAGAGGCACTAAAATTGATAACCTTGTTCAGATCGGTCATAATGTCACCTTAGGACAAGATAACATCATCGTCTCTCAGTCAGGCATCGCTGGTTCTGCTAAAACGGGTAAAAATGTCGTATTAGGTGGACAAGCAGGTGTAGTAGGTCATCTCGAGATTGCAGATGGGGTCATGATCGCCACGCGAGGTGGCGTCAGCAAGTCAATTGACAAACCGGGCAAGTATGGCGGTGGTCCTGTGATGAGCTTAAGCGACTACAATCGCCAGCAAGTTCACTTACGCAAAATCGCTGACTACGTCAAGCAGATCGAACAACTTGAAGAAAGACTCTCCAAGCTCGAACAACAGAGGCAATTGCAAAACTCCTAAGCGTTGATCCGCGCGCGTTCTCGTGCCAACTTGTCGATCTCTTCGCTGACTTCATCTTGAGCTAAAACTTGGTAGTTGCGTGTGGGATGAACGGGCAAGCCTAATTGTTGATCCAGTTCTACAAGACGCGCCTCATTCGCTCTACGTTCCTGTTCAAGATTTTGAAAGTGTTCTTCATCTTCAGGTGTTTTGTCTTCAGCAGCACAAGCTGACCACGCTTGATCTAACAGGGAATCCTTATCTCCAAAATAGTCTCCACATAGTTCATGTTGCCTCTTGCTCAACCGTGTTTTTTCCTGATTGAGATCTTGGAAAATTTTTGGCTCAGACCGTTCAGATTGTTGCACAGACAAAATTTCATGCAAACGACTCACAGCTGCATCACGAGCGCCTTCTTTGTATCGATACTCTTCGACATCTTTTTGCACCTCGGACGATAATCCTGTAAGAGAAGAAAGTTGATCTCGTGTGACAATGTCGAGTCCTAGTACCAACTTGATCGATGCCACAAGTTTGTCCCACGCTTGCTTGAGTCCTGACTTAGGATCTTGATAATAGGCTCCATTAAGACGAGTAATTGTTTTCTGACAATTCTCCTTTTCATTTTCCAGCTTTTGATGGACGATTTTTAAGTAGGTATTAAAAGTAGCATCGCTTTTGTCAAAAACAACCTTGTTGTAGCGATCGATTTCAGCCGTAATCTTTTTCTTGACTTGACTGGCTGTTTGATTGGTGATGTAATCTGGCAACTTAGATACGGCATAACCGTATAATTTTTGACCTATTCTGCTAAAGCATGATGACATAATTTTACCTCTTTAAGATACACTGTCATTAATTATACAATTAAACAAATTAACAAACAATTAGATGAGATAATTTAATTAAAGGCATGCGTTTGAGATTGGTTAATATAATAAATGCAACGGCTTACCGAAGCTTGAATTAAAATTTAGGTTTTCCAAGTGGGATAAGCAAAGGGGTCCACAAGCTGTCTCGCTACAGGCTTTGTAGAAGCATTGTCTATCTCAACCTGCTTTTTACCTAGAAGCTCTTGTGCTAAAGTTAGATAGGACATGGTTGGGTGAGCCGGCAATCTCAGTTGCTGTTCTACTTCTTCTAAACGAGCATCAACCGCCCTGCGTTCTGCATCAAGAATCTTATGCTGATCCCGATCTTCACGCCACGCTCGATCTAATAAGGAGCTGGGATCTCCATAATAACTTCCACAGAGCTCATGACGACGAGCTAGTAGCTGCTCTTTTCGCTGATACAGTTCAATGGTAACATTATATAAGTGCACAGCTTCCTTAACAGGAGCATGTAGTAACTTCTCAATGCCTTCCAAACGTTTAAGTATAGCTATGCGTTCCTGCTCTAACCTTCTAAAGTTTACTCCAAGAGCAGGCATTTCTAGAGAGACTTTCCAAGCCTGATCAAGAAGAGAAGCTGGATCCCCATAATACTCTCCATTTAACTGCTTCAATCGCACTTGAAGATTGAGTTTTTCTTGATAGAAATCGCCTTTACCCGCTTTCTGAATTTGGATGATATCGTGAAGCAGTTGAACAAATTCATCTCTTTGTTTTTCAAATCTCAAATACCCGTTGACACTATCTACCGCTTCAACTGTCTCTGTAGGAATGGCTAGTGGAGAAGCAGCTCTTTTTGCATTATACTTCTCTAGTGAGATAGCTCCCTCTAAGTTGCTTTTAACAGTCGGAATAAACTCACGACCATGAGCACTACATTCATGCCCATCTACATCAACCTCTAACGCCTTTTCAACTGTCTGGCGGACCTTCTCCCAAGAGTGTTTTAATACAGAACTCGATTCTTGATAATATTTTCCGTTAAGCTGAAGGATTACTCGTTCACAGCTAGCTTTATCTTCCATTAATTTCTTATGAACTTGAAAAATATACTGCTCAATGGTCAGCGCTTTTTCTTTTAAAGGGATATCAATGGGTTTGGGAGTAGGGTTACCTGGAATCTTCCCACCTAAAGCACGCAAAATTACTGACATAAGTTTCCTCAAAATAATTTTATAGTTTAACTCAACTTAAGATTAAGTTAATTGTCAAAGTTGTGAACTCTAATTATATGAGAATAAAAACGAAGTTTCAATCTTAATGAATTTTTAGATAGCACTAAAAAATTTACTAGACAAAGAGGCATCCTGTTGCGTATACTATCCCCGCAAAAAGAATTAAAAACTCGACCAAAATAATCCCAAAAATCGACGTCCCCTTAATTTAGAAAGAGTTTAAAGAAGCAATAAAGAGGGATTCTCTAAATATTTTTGCAGTGTTTTAAGGAATTTCGCACTATCCACTCCATCAAGTATTCGATGATCTGCTGATAGAGTCAGTTTCATCGTCTTTCCAGGAAGGATGTGACCATCTTTGACGATCGCTTTTTCCTCAATGCCGCTGACAGCTAGAATGGCAGCTTGAGGAGGATTGATGATCGCTCCAAATTCGCTAATCCCATACATCCCCAAATTGGAAATGGTGAAGGAACCACCACTGTATTCTTCGCGGCTGAGTTTTCCTTCCCGCGCTTTAGATGCCAGTCGCTTCATCTCTTGAGAGAGTTGCCCGAGATGTTTAAAATCGGCATGGCGGATAATCGGAGTGATTAATCCTGAGGGAAGGCTGACGGCATTGGCGATGTCGATCGTTTTGAAGCGGATGATGGTTTGATTGACAGAATTAAATCCTGAATTCACTTCCGGATGTTCGCGCAAGGTAAGCGCTACAGCGCGAATCATGAAATCATTCAGAGATACTTTTAGACCAGCCGTTGTAAGCTCAGCACGCAAGCTGACGAGTTTATCCACATGCATTTCTTGCGTACAATAGAAATGGGGAATGAATGTCTTGGATTCTTGCAGCCGCTGTCCCACGATTTTGCGCATGGGAGAAAGTGTCTCTTCTTCATAGGTGCCCGGGGGCAAGGTGGGTGCTTCCCTGCGTCCAAATGTAATCGTACTTGCAGGTTGCGCTAAATCGAGATCGCGACTCATGATCCTGCCATGTGGACCTGTTCCTTTGACCGTGGATAGTTCTAAATCTTTTTCACTGGCGATTTTTCGGGCTAAAGGTGAAGAGGGAATACGCCCCGATACATCTCCAACGGGCATGTTGAAATCGTACTTCTCCAGTGGAGGTTCCGGAACAAAGGCAGGTTGTTGTAATCCTCCCGCTGCCGGTTGACGCACACCAGTAGGTTGCTCTTTGGATTCTAATTTTGTTTCGGTAGGTGGAGGAGCGATCGTCTTAGGAGCAGCACCTTCTGGTTTATAACCTTCAATGCTCTCGTCTTTATCTTCAGTGAGAATGGCTAAGGGTTGATTAACAATGGCTGATTGCCCTTCTTTCACGAGAATCACGTGGATCCATCCGGCATCGAGTGCACTATGCTCGACAGTTGCTTTATCAGTAGCAATCTCAAAAAGAATATCCCCTACTTTAACATAGTCCCCTTCTTTTTTTCGCCATTTAGCAATTGTACCTTCTTCCATGGTCGGAGAGAGTTTGGGCATCGTCAATGTAAAGGGCATACTTCTTCTCCTGTACCTTAGGCTAGAACTTGTTCAATGGCAGCAATAATACGCGGAACGGTGGGCATTGTCTCTTTTTCGAGAGCTTTGGAATAGGGCATAGGAGTTTCTTTTTGGGTCACTCTCACAACAGGCGCATCGAGCTCATCAAAACAATGCTCCATGATTTGAAAGCCCACTTCGGCACAAATTCCCGCAAAAACATGTCCTTCTTCTACAAGGACACACGCATGCGTTTTGCGAATGGATGTCGTGATTGTCGCTATGTCTACTGGTTTGATCGTGCGCAGATCGATTAGCTCGACGCTAATACCCCGCTTTGCACATTCTTGAACTACTTGCTTACACCAATGGATCATGCGACTATGAGAGACTAGAGTAACATGCTTACCCTCGTTCACGACATGAGCTTTACCTAGAGGAATCAGATACTCCTCTGTGGGAATTTCCATCTTATCGTTATAAGTGAGCTCACTTTCTAAATAAAGCACGGGGTTGTTATTGCGAATGGCGGATTTAAGAAGCCCTTTTGCATCGTAAGGATTACTAGGCGCGACGATGATGAGGCCAGGTAAATTTCCATAGAGCGCTTCTACACAATGGGAGTGTTGAGAAGAAACCTGTGCTGCAGCGCCATTGGGTCCCCGAAACACAATAGGAACCTTAAAGCGATTCCCCGACATGTAATGCATCTTGATCGCATTGGAGATGATCTGATCACAAGCCACGAAAGAAAAGTTGAAACTCATGAATTCAATGATGGGACGCAAACCTGTCATCGCAGCCCCCACGGCAAGTCCTGTAAATCCCAATTCAGCAATGGGAGTATCGATGACGCGTTCTGGACCCCATTTATCAAGCATTCCCTTGGTGATTTTATAAGCGCCGTTGTATTCAGCCACTTCTTCTCCCATGATGAAGACAGTCTCATCCCTTGTCATCTCTTCATCGATCGCTTGGCGAATCGCTTCGCGCATTTCCACTAACTGCATTGGCATGCTCAATTCCTTCGATTATCAGTTTTAGGGAGCAAAAACATCTTCTCCGAGAACAATGGGATCTGGCCAAGGGCTTTCTTCAGCAAATTTGAGCGCTGCAAGAACGATTTCCTTTTGCTCTTTGTCCATTGCATGATAGGTTTCCTCTGTGATGAGTCCTGCGTTGGCCATATTCTTGAACAAGATCACCAGGGGATCGCGTTCCATGCTGCATTTGAGTTCATCTTTGGTGCGATAAAGGCCGGGATCAGAAATAGAATGTCCTTTAAACCGCTCTGTAATCACCTCGACCAATACTGGACGCGAGGTCTTTTTTACCTCTTCATAGACATGCTTAAACCCTGCATAGCAATTAAAAAAATCCATCCCATCAAAGGTATAATCTTTAATGCCAAAGCTGCTCCCTTTGTTTTCTGCGATCGGCTCTACAGAAATGGCGCGCGAAACATGGGTCCCCATACCCCAACAATTATTTTCAATCACATAAATACAGGGTAAATTCCACAAGGCGGCAATATTTAAGGATTCGTGAAATGCCCCTTGAGCTACAGCACCATCTCCTAAAAAGCAAACAGACACTTCACGACTTTGAGGTTTATTCAGAGATTTCAAATATTTAACAGTAAAAGCTGCCCCAGTACCAATAGGAATTTGACCACCTACAATACCAAAGCCACCTAGAAGACGATCTGTGAAGAAGTGCATCGAGCCCCCTCTTCCCAAGGCGTTCCCTGTTGCTCGTCCAAATAGTTCAGCCATTAACTCATTAGGAGTAGCTCCTAAAAGTAGGGCGAGAGCATGACAGCGGTAGGAAGTGGACCACCATTGGTCCTGCCCCATGACGACAGTTGCTGCAGTTTGAACGGCCTCTTGTCCCATGTAGGAGTGAAAAAACCCTCCGATTTTACCTTGTAAATAGGCTGATTCCGCGCGAATTTCGAAGTTGCGGATCAACAACATTTTTTTAAGGCACTCTAAAAGATGTTCTTTGCCTAATTGGGCGATCAGCTGCCCTGAATCAGAGGGATAAAAATGGTATTTAACAGGGACCTGCCTTTTCATTGAGTGACTCATCATTCCAAATATTAGACCTTTTTCGAAATTAAGGGTTCGTCGATTTTCGGGATTATTTTGGCCGATTTTCGATTCTTTTTGCGGGGATAGTATACGAAACAAGATACAATCCCCGCAAAAAAAATCGAAAACTCGGCTCAAAAGAACCCGAAAATCGACAGAACCTTAGCCTCGAAAGAGGTCTGTTCTTAAAAATAGTCTAGCTCAGCAAATAAATCAATTACATCCCTGTACCTGGAAATCGGGACTGATTCTGAGGAACAATTGTGGGGTTATTCGTAGCTGGGATTGTGCGTAGATCATCATCAGAGTGCATTTGATAACAACCCGTTAAAGAGCTCAGGATAACTAATAAAGAAATCACTACTAAATAGCGGGCGGTCTGCATTAAAAACTCCATGAATCATGCTCATTTCTTGCAGAAAAAGATACACGGAAGGGGCAAAATTTTGAAGCAAAAAAACTAGAGAAGCTAGCTTCTAGCCTTGATAAACTCCTCATAGGTAAGACTTCCCTCTTTTTTCATCCTCTCAAACTCTTTGGCATATTCTATAGAGACCGCTTCTTGCTCTAAAATGATGACATTTTCAGAGCTGACATTGTGTTTGACATCTCCTGTAAAATTAAAAGCACCTGCCCAAACGGTTTGATTGCCAAACAGACAAAAGGCATCGTTCAGCGTTTGCTTAGCTCCTTTAAATTTTGGTCCTTTAGGACACCATACATAGAAAGGAAGTTCCGACTTGGCAATTTTTTTGCTAGGGCCTCTCGACTTGATAGAAAACGGATCGACAAGGATCTCAACCGCAACACCCCGTCGATGCGCTGCGATTAGTGCCGAAGCAATCTTGCGATCCATGAGCGAATAGGTTGCTATCTTGATGCTCGATTTTTCAGCCTCAATACGAGCGATAAAATTGTCGATTAGTTGATCTGCTTGCGAAAAGCGGATCTCGTAGGATGTGATCGGTTCATGAACAGATCCGATGGCTGCAGAACACATCAAAAGGGATGCTAAAGACCCTATTATACCTTTCATCAATTTACCTTAAGTGAAAATCCTCTCTCGAGTATGATAAATTTAGATTCCCAAAAAGCGCTAGAAAAAAGAGTTTACGATGACACATCGACCGATTTATTATGACACAGAGACTACAGGTGTGCGATCAGACAAAGATCGCATCGTTGAAATCGCAGCATATGATCCGGTAGAAAATCGCACATTTTTACATCTGATCAATCCCGAAATGCCCATCCCTCCTGAAGCTACAGCTATCCATAAGATTTCTGACGAGATGGTAAAGGATGCTCCCACGTTCAAAGAGATCGCAGAAAAATTTGTCGCCTTCTGTCCTGTGAGATCCGTTCTCATCGCCCACAATAACGATGCGTTTGATAAGTTGTTTCTTCAAGCTGAATTTAAGCGCGCTGGAGTGTCATTTCCCAATTACAATTACATTGACACGTTGAAATGGGCGCGTAAATACCGTCCCGATTTACCTCGACATACACTGCAATCGCTGCGCGAGGTTTATGGTATTGCCGCCAATCAGGCCCACCGAGCGTTAGATGATGTCGTAGTGCTGCATCAAGTGTTCTCCCTCATGATCGATGACCTCTCTATCGAAGCAGCCCTTCACCTGTTATCGCGTCCTCAGGTCATGACTCGCATGCCTTTTGGTAAGCATCAGGGAAAGAATTTATCCGACCTTCCCAAACATTACGTGACGTGGCTTGCCTCTAGTGGTGCCTTCGATAAACCTGAGAATCATGAACTGCGCAACAACTTAGAGCGCTTGGGACTCCTGACGTCATCCATCTGACAAGTTGTGAAGATACAACTGCGTAGGATAATCCTGAGGGTATTTTTCATGGATCTCTTGGAATAATTGACGCGCTAGCTGTTTATCTTGTCTATGATAGGCTTCTTGCGCTTGAGTGAATAATCGACAGAGTTCAACTTGACTCGGTGTAGCCTGAACTTCTTTAGGACCTTCGTTCATAGCTACTAATTCGTAAATCTTGATTTTTTCTTTCTTCCCCTTCACAGCGTAAATATCTAAACAGCGCACTAAAAATCGAGAATTGAGTTGTTTATAAGTCGCTTCGGTAATGATGATTCCCGTTTTATAGACTTTATTCACCGGTTGCAAGTGAGCAGCTGTATTGACGGCGTCTCCCACCACTGTGTAATTGATTCTTTCATTGGTGCCTATATTACCTACAATCACCGTCCCTGTATTAATCGCCATCCGCGTAAAAAATTCCGGATAGCCTGCTTGTTTCTGTTTGGCATTAAATTGGGCGATGAATGCTTGAGTGAGCAAGGCAGTCATACAGGCTTTGGCTGCATGATCCGGTGTTTCTATAGGAGCTCCCCAGAACGCCATAATGCCATCTCCGACAAATTTATCTATGATCCCTTCATTGGCTAGAATGATCTTGGACAAACCGTCAAAGTATTCTGAGAGTAAAGGCATGACATATTCGGTGGGGTTGAGATCGCTAATTGTCGTGAACCCAGTGATATCCGTGAAAAGAATCGTGATTTCCTTTTTCTCTCCACCAAGAGAAATTTCCTCTCCTTTCAACAGCAGTTGCTTAACCACAGATCTAGGAACATATTTAGCAAAGGAGCGAATCGCTTTTCTCAAAGCTGCTATGGAGGCATCCATCAGCATGATTTCTTTAATATGTGAATGCACGCGCACTTCACTGGCAAGCTCCAGCCGAGAGATTTTATCAACCTCCTGTGCTAGAACTACAATCGGAGAAGAAATTTTCTTGGAGAAATAAAACACGAAAAGTCCAGAAACAAAGAGAATAGATAGGGTGATGATTAAAATTGTCATTTGGGTGTGTTGCAATGCACCAAAAAAATCGGAGTTTGGAACTACGACAGCAATTAGCCATTCGTTTCCTGTAATAAAGGGAACCGCATCAATGTGCGCTAAATACTTTGTTCCGAAGCTTTCAAAGTAAAAGCTTTTCTCGCCTGATGCGCGGTATTCTTGATAGGCATCAGATAAGGCATTTGCATGATAATTCAACTTATGTTCCTTATCGTCAATTTTAGGTGTAACAACGATTTTCCCCTCGCGATCCAGAATGTAAACTTCTCCTGATTTTCCGATTTTTTGCTCTGCAAGAAACCCGCTTAGCAAAACAAATGAAATATCCACTCCAAACACGCCAATAATTTCTTCATTTGCATCCAGAATGGGATAAGATACACTGACGCCTTTGTCTAAGGTATCGCGAAAGACATAAACATCTGTCCAATAAAGGCCTCGGGTATCAAGAGCCCCCTGGTACCAGGGGCGCAAACGGGGATCGTAATTCATTAGACTAAGTTCCTCATAGCAGATAGCAACTAAGTCCCTATTGCGATAATTGACAATTTCAGGAGCTGGCGATTTAGATCCATCAATGTAAATCATTGAATACAGAGCATTGGAGGGAAGGGGCTTATTCGGGTTCGTGTAGTAATGTGTTTGGGAAGACAGGGTGATATCGTTTGCACCTACATAAATTCCTTCTTTGGAACCTACATAAACATGTGAAAAATTAGGCTCACCATCGATGACATTTAATAGGTAAGAAGTGAGCACTGGATTATCAAAGGAGATTTCCTCACTTTGATTGATAAAAAAAGACGAGATTCTAGGCATTTGCTCGGCATCCACGATCATAGCAATGACCCTTTCTAAAACAACAGAACTCACACGTTCAATTTCAGCGATTGAAAACTCTTCGATTGCATCAGAACTCCTCAAGTAGCTAAATGAGATCACAAAAGCAAATGACAGTGTGAACAGAGCTAAAAAAAGGGTTAAGATGTTAACCCGGAGGGTGCGATAGGCGAAAACCTGATAAAGACGCGAAAATAAACGGCTGCTCACCTTTAGACTCCTTGAGGCAATTGCAAAACTCCACGCCACAGTAAAATCGCCCTTTTGAGCCATTTTGCCGCTTAAGCGCTGGCAAACTGACTCAAAATCATCGATTTTTCTGGGTCGGGGAGTTTTGCAACTGCCTCCTTTGAAAACCTGAATAAAGCAGATTACTCTTAAGGATTCAAGATGAGATTACATAGTTGAGACCATTGCATTTGAATTGATCGGCTGCTCGTGCGCTCACTTCCCAGCCCGACTTCGTCGTTTTGGCCGGGTCACTTCTCGCGTCAAGTCGCAGATTATTTTTAAACTGCTAAGCTGCTGATCAAGGTCATGAGGCCAAATAACTGGATG
>JABDFI010000022.1:0-229 GCA_013286595.1 Chlamydiota bacterium
ATATTTATAATCTCAATTTGTTTAAATTCTAAAATATATTTTATTATTTATTGATTTAAATTAAAAAATTAACTATCATATACTATAGGCTAAAAACGGGTAATTTGGATTTGCGCTTGCAAAGCAATTCCTTGGAAAATATCACACCTGAAATGGCTGAATGGGCTGAATCTATAGTCAGACAAGTGTTGAAAGCAGCAGCCTAAACTGTGCTAGATCATCAAAGCGA
>JABDFI010000022.1:239-27714 GCA_013286595.1 Chlamydiota bacterium
TCTCAAATGACAATTTTTCAACTGCGCCAATTTCTGTGAGAAGTTCTGTAGAAAAAGCAGTGATGTTCTGTTCTCTACCGCTGAGTTCAAGGGGAAACCACGAAGCGTCGACACCTACTTTTTTCATGGTTTTTTTAGATGAGCTGCAGCTGCACGAAGAAGTCATTCCTCCAAGGAGAATGAGCAATACAAAAAGACAGCGAGAAATCAACATGAGGGTATATCCATAATGTGAAGTTGGATATAACACAGATGAATCTTTTTTCAAAAGAGAGTCAGAAAATGATTGTAAAGAAAGACAAAGTTTATGTGATCGTTAACTTTGGTGGGCCTCGAGATTTAGGAGAAGTCGAGGAATTTTTGGTGAGTTTATTTAATGACAGGGAAGTCATTCGGACCAATTTCCCAGCTTTAATCCACCGATGGCTATTCACTTGGGCTGCAAAAAAACGCTCGAAACAAGTCAGTCATGACTATGTTCTCATTGGAGGAAAATCTCCCATCTTCGAGGATACCGAACAAGTTGCGCGTGTTGTCTCTAAGCTTGTGGGATCTTCTGTCTTAACCTTTCATCGTTACTTACCCAAGACGCATCCTGCATTTTTAGCTGCTATGGAACAAATTGCTGAAGACAAAGAGATCGTGGTATTTCCTATGTTCCCTCAATTTAGTTATGCAACAACAGGAAGCATTGCTTCTTGGTTTGAAGAGCGTATTCCGCCTGCCCGTGTGCGTCAGATGGTGTGGGTAAAATCCTACTCTACCCATCCTTTATTTCTCGCTTGTTTTGAGCAGATAATCCACAGCTGCTTAAAGCACCATCAATGGGAAGAAGATAAGACGGTTCTTTTATTTTCTGCGCATGGTGTGCCAGTAAGTTTTATCACAACAGGCGATGTGTATCAAAAAGAGTGTGAACAATCTTTTCTAGCGTTAGCTTCGCGTTTCCCTCAGGCTTTTTCGCAGCTTTCGTATCAATCGCAATTGGGCAAAGCTGAGTGGATTAAACCGTCAACGGCCAGTTTATGTACTACGATTCATGAATGGGCGCTGGGGTATCAGAATGTGTTGGTGATTCCTCTCAGTTTTACCTCGGATCATATTGAGACATTGTACGAGGTGGAAAAGCAGTATCTTCCTCCTCTTGAAGCTTGTGGATTTAAAGCGGCACGCTGTCCTGCATTGAACTTGAGTGAGTCATGGTTAAAAGCTATTGCCTCCATGATGCAAGAGGATTACAGCACTTCGACCTACATGTTGCTGCGCCATTAAATACTTGCTCCTGCCCTTGCCCAAATAAAACTAGGTTCTGTCGATTTTTGGGATTATTTTGGCCGATTTTCGAAAGCGGTCTAATAATCCATTCTATCTTTGAGTTTCTCCTTAAAAGCTTTTGCAGCATCCAAGGTAATCCCCGAATAATCTAGTTGGATTAAGATTAGAGATGTGAGTTTTGATAGGTGGATAAGGCCAGTATCTGTGATATTTGGGCACCAGCTTAGATAAAGTGAGCTTAGAGATGTGAGAGTTACTAGATGGGCAAGGCCAACATTTGTGATGAAATTGCACCCTAGATCAAGTGAGCTTAAGAGTGTGAGTTTTGATAGATGGGTAAGGCCATCATCTGTGATTTTTAAGCACCCGTTTAAATTAAGTGAGCTTAAGAGTGTGAGAGTTACTAGATGGGCAAGGCCAACATCTGTGATGTTATCGCACCAGCTGAGATAAAGTGAGTTTAGAAATGTGAGTTTTGATAGATGGGCAAGACCAGCATCTGTGATGTAATTGCATCCTAGATCAAGTGATCTTAGAGATGTGAGTTTTGATAGGTGGGCAAGGCTAGCATCTGTAATGTTATAGCACCGGTCTAGATTAAGTGATCTTAGAGATGTGAGAGTGACTAGATGAGCAAAGCCAGCATCTGTGATGTTTGCGCACTCTCTTAGATTAAGATAGTTTAGAGATGTGAGTTTTGATAAGTGGGCAAGGCCAGCATCTGTGATGTAATTGCTCCCTAGATCAAGTGAGCTTAAGAGTGTGAGTTTTGATAGACGGGCAAGGCCAGCATCTGTGATGTTATAGCATCGGTCTAGATTAAGTGAGCTTAAGAGTGTGAGTTTTGATAGATGAGCAAGGCCAGCATCTGTGATGTTATAGCATCGGTCTAGATTAAGTGAGCTTAAGAGTGTGAGTTTTGATAGATGGGCAAGGCCATCATCTGTGATGTTCTTGCAATTAGATAGATTGATAGAGGTAATGCGAGTACCACTTGCTTTATTAAGAATGGTTTTAAGATCGCTATCCGATAAATTGGGCAGTCCAGAAAAATCTAGACAGCCGTCGTTGACGAGAGATAGGTTACGCCAATCTTTGCATACATGATGAACGCGAGTTATTTGTTGAACAGGAAGGAAACTTAATATGCGTTCGAATACGTCGCTAGGAATATCATTTATACCATTCGTTGCGTGTTTAGGTGTAGTTTGTGAAAGGGCAAGCACAGCCGTTGGCTGTGCTGTCGCTTGTAAAGTTAAAGGAATTAAGCCGGATAATGACAATGACATTTTTAGTTCTCCTAATTGTGAGTGTGATTAGTATTGTGGACGATCACAATCAATATAATGGTTCTTTTTCCCTCAGGGATCGCTCCCTTTGGACTGTAAAGCCAGCATGTCTATTTCTGAATGCTCAGTTTCGCCTTAAAAGCTTTTGCAGCATCGAAGGTAATCCCCGAACCATCTAATTGAAGTGAGCTTAAAGATGTTAGTTTTGATAGATGGACAAGGCCTGCATCTGTGATGCTATCGCACCTGTTTAGATTAAATGAGCTTAAGAGTGTGAGAATTCCTAGATGAGCAAGGCCAGCATCTGTGATGTTATCGCACCAGCTTAGATTAAGTGAGATTAGAGATGTGAGTTTTGATAGATGGGCAAGCCCAGCATCTGTGATGTTATCGCACCAGCTTAGATTAAGTGAGCTTAAGAGTGTGAGTTTTGATAGATGGGCAAGGCCAGCATCTGTGATGTTTCTGCACTTTCTTAGATTAAGTGAGCTTAAGAGTGTAAGAGTTATTAGATGGGCAAGGCTAGCATCTGTGATGTTTATGCATTCTCTTAGATTAAGTGAGCTTAAGAGTGTGAGAGTTCCTAGATGGGCAAGGCCAGCATCTGTGATGTTTCTGCACTCTCTTAGATTAAGTGAGCTTAAAAGTGTGAGAGTTCCTAGATGGGCAAGGCCAGCATCTGTGATGTTTCTGCACTCCCTTAGATTAAGTGAGCTTAAGAGTGTAAGAGTTCCTAGATGAGCAAGGCCAGCATCTGTGATGTTTCTGCACTCTCTTAGATTAAGTGAGCTTAAGAGTGTGAGAGTTCCTAGATGGGCAAGGCCAGCATCTGTGATGTTTACGCACTCTCTTAGATTAAGTGAGCTTAAGAGTGTGAGTTTTGATAGATGGGCAAGGTCAGCATCTGTGATGTTAAAGCACCAACTTAAATCAAGTGAGCTTAAAGATGAGAGAATTACTAGATGGGCAAGGCCAGCATCTGAGATTTTTGTGCAGCAGCTTAAATTAAGTGAGCTTAGAGATGTGAGTTTTGATAGATGGGCAAGGCCAGCATTTGTAATGTTTGTGCAATTTGATAGGTTAATAGAAGTAATGCGAGTACCACTTGCTTTATCAAGAATGGTTTTAAGATCGCTATCCGATAAATTGGGCAGTCCAGAAAGATCTAGACAGCCGTCGTTAACGAGAGATAGGTTGCGCCAATCTTTACATACATGATGGACGCGAGTTATTTGTTGGGCAGGAAGAAAGCTTAATATATGTCTGAAAACGTCGCTAGGGATATTCTTTATGCCAGACATTACGTGTTTAGGTGTAGTTTGTGAAGGGGTAGGTGAAGGGACCAGCACAGGCTCTGGCTGCGCTGTCGTCTGTAAAGTTAAAGAAACTAAGCCGGATAATGACATTGTTAAATCTCCTGATTGTGATTAGTATTATATTTATTATATCTATTGCATAATTTATTCAAAAATTTAAAATTAATTTGATTTATTGTTTAAATTAAAAAACAACCCTAAACATGGAACAAGAAAAATCAAAGAATTACCAACTAGTCAGCTAGAGGATTCCCTTTGAGCAGCGTTTTCTTCGTTTCTATTGGGAAAGTTCCAAACAAGTGGCAAAGGGTCACTCCTTTGTGTTAAAGGAAAAGCTTTCAAGTACACTGAAATACAACTAACATGACTGCGTTACTTACATTATTTAGCAGCATCCAAGGTAATCCCCGAATAATCTAGTTGGAGTAAGATTAGAGATGTGAGTTTTGATAGGTGGACAAGGCCAGCATCTGTGATCATATAGCAAGCGTTTAGATTAAGTGAGCTTAAGAGTGGGAATTTTGATAGATAGGCGAGGCCAGTATCTGTGATCATATAGCACCAGCTTAGATCAAGTGAACTTAAGAGTGTGAGAGTTCCTAGATGGGCAAGGCCAGCATCTTTGATCATATAGCACCAGCTTAAATTAAGTGAACTTAGAGATTTGAGTTTTGATAGGTGGGCAAGGCCAGCATTTGTGATGTTTTTGCACTGGCTTAAATTAAGTGAACTTAAGAGTGCGAGAGTTACTAGATGGGCAAGGCCAGCATTTGTGATTTTTTTGCACTTGCTTAGATTAAGTGAGCTTAAGCGTGTGAGTTTTGATAGATGGGCAAGGCCAGCATCTGTGATGTCACCGCACCCGCTTAGATCAAGTGAGCTTAAGAGTGTGAGTTTTGATAGATGGGCAAGGCCAGCATCTGTGATGTCATCGCACCCGCTTAGATCAAGTGAGCTTAAGAGTGTGAGTTTTGATAGATGGGCAAGGCCAGCATCTGTGATGTTATCGCACCTGCTTAGATCAAGTGAGCTTAAGAGTGTGAGTTTTGATAGATGGGCAAGGCCAGCATCTGTGATGTTCGTGCAATTAGATAGGTTAATAGAAGTAATGCGAGTACCACTTGCTTCATCAAGAATGGTTTTAAGATCGCTATCCGATAAATTGGGCAGTCCAGAAAGATCTAGACAGCCGTCGATGGCGAGAGGTAGTTTACGCCAAGCTTGGCATACGTGATGGACGACGAGAGTTTTTTCTTGAGTAGAAAGGAAGCTTAATATACGTCCGAAAACGGCTCTAGGGATAGCGTTTATTCCAGTCATTGCGTGTTTAGGTATAGCTTGTGAAGAGGAAAGCGCAACCGCTGGCTGCGCTGTCGCTTGTAAAGTAAAAGGAACTAAACCGAGTAATGACATTTTTAAATCTCCTAATTGTGATTGTGATTAGCATTGTATCTATAGATTCATTTTATTTGAAGATTAAATTTTTATTGCTAATTTCTTTAAGTTAAAGAAATGTGATTATAAATATAGTGTAAGAAAATCAAATAATTTCCTATTCGAGTTAAAAAGTCTAACGGAGGAAAATCGCTTTGAGTGCGTAGAAGGCGAGAATGCTCATGATCGCGCTGGTGGGAATCGTGATTACCCAAGAGAGAATGATATCGCGCAGCATGGTGAGGTTAAGAGCGCGCATACCGCGAGCAAGCCCGACGCCAAGAATAGCTCCGACAAGGCAGTGAGTGGTTGAGATGGGCATCCCTAATTTTGACGCGATTAGGATGGTGGTTGCCGCACCAAACTCAGCGCAGAATCCTCGTGTGGGTGTAAGTTCAGTAATTTTCTTACCAATGGTTTCGATCACGCGCCATCCCCATGTCGCTAATCCTACCACAATTCCAAAGCCTCCAAAGGCAAGCAGCCAAGAGGGGATTGCTGAAGCATTGGTCACTGTTCCTTTTTTGATGATGTCGAGAACAGCGGCAACTGGACCAATTGCATTAGCGACATCGTTGGCTCCGTGAGCAAAAGCGATGAAGCATGCACTGAGGATTTGTAAGAAGACGAACATCTTTTCCACAGCAGCGTATTCAGAAGTTCTCTCAGAAAAACTGGTCTCTTGCTTTAAGTTATGGGAGAGGTGTTTGACTTCTTTTAATAGAGTTCCCACTTTTTCTTGGGTTTCATCAAAAGAAGTGACATGGACGCGTTGAAGGTGTTTGATCGCTTTTTCTAAACTGACAACTGTTTGTGGTAAATGTCTTGAAAGGGAAGGTGTTTTAAGTTCGGGAGCAGAAACGCGTTTAACTAGAAGGTAGGCGATCAAGCCTGCCACAATACCGACAATAAGAGCCACGCCTAAAGCTTGGAAAAAGGTGAGGTTTAAATGTAAATTTTCAAGTCCATTGAAAATGAGGCTTAATGTGAAGGTGCCAAAGACGATGAAAACGAGTAGAGGCATTAACTTTTTCGTCGCATGAAAAGGATCCATGGCAAATAAGATATTTCTTTGCAGAATACTAAAGATGATAAAGGAAATGATCCCTGCTGCCACGGGCGAGATAATCCAGCTCATGACGATCGAAATCGTTTCCCCCCATAAAACGGCTTCCACGCCTCCAATGGCCCAACCAAAACCAATGATGGCTCCTACCATGGCATGGGTGGTGGAGACGGGCCATCCAAAATAAGAGGCGATTTGGAGCCAAAAGCTCGTTCCTAATAGAGCGGCGCACATTCCTAGAATGAGGATCATGGGTTCGGTGAGGAACATTTGTGTATCGATGAGTCCATGCTGCATGGTCTCAGAGACGTTTGACCCTACAAAATAGGCTCCACTGAATTCTAATACAGCAGCTACTAACACGGCGCGACGTAACGAGAGAGCTCCAGAACCGACAGATGTGCCCATTGCATTGGAAACATCGTTAGCTCCGATGTTCCAGGCCATGTAGAACCCGATGACGAGAACAAGAACTGTTAGTATGACGTCGACTTGCATTTCACCGTTTATTTAAGTTCCAGAATCATTCTTATGCGATTAGCCAGACGTTCGGAGATATGGGAGATGGTGCCGACTTCTTCCGCAAGGCGCATCCATAAATAAAACGAGGGTGTTGATAAAGTGTTTCCCTCATTGACAAGCCGTTTCATGAATTTCTTTTGCAACTTTTCAGCCATGTGTTCTTTATAAGCAGTTTGCTCCACCATGGCTTTGACTTTTTCAGCCTCGATTCCACCAAAAGAAGATTCGAGCAATTCATCCATCTCTTCAATGATTTGATTCGACTGCAAAAAAGCATCTTGGTTTTTAGCAAAAAGCTCCAGTAGGTCAGTCTGAAAGGTGTCAAAAAGTTCTAGAGGGCGTAACGTGAGGAGAATGCCTACATCTTCAGCTTTGTCAGCTATGCTATCTTGTATGGAAAGTATCTCGAGAAAATGGGCGCGGTCGATCGGTAAAAATAAACTTTTAGGCAAGTGATTGCGTATATCATTTTTTGTCAGATCAGCTTCGTGTTCGAGCTTGGAGAGTTCTGCGACCAGTTTTTCGATTTTTTCACTGTCCATTTTAGGTAAGCAATCAAAGGTGTCAGAGAGTTTTTTCATGCAAGAGGACACTTTTTTCATGTGGCTTTGCAGAGGGGCAAAGGGGGATTTGCCAAACAATCTGGAAATATTAATCATGGGCTAACCTAATTTCAGCACATTCTAGCGATCCCAGCGCTTTCAGTAAAGAATTTGTTGTTAGAGGCAATTGCAAAACTCCCCGACCCAGAAAAAACGATGACTTTGAGTCAGTTAGATAGCCGATTTTCATCCCCGAGCACATACTCCAGGCGAGTAGGACTCGGGGAGTTTGCAATTACATCGTTAAGACGCCAAGAATTAAAATTATTTATGTAGAGCAAAAATGTTGATCAAGCGTATACCGAAACACTAATTTGTAAAAAGTTTGTATATACAAATGAATTCAAAAATTGGGAATTTGGCTGCCAAGCTGACGTAGCCCAAAACCAATTTTTGAGTTTATTTGTGTACAAAGACTTCAAGGTGAACAAAGGAGATGGGTATGGCTGTCGCTTCTGCTGTAAGTGGATATGTGAGTTCTTTATCTTTAAAAACGGCAGTGGAAAGGGCGGCGGAAAAGGTTCCGCAGAAAGATTGGGGGAAAGTCTACTATCATTTATGGGTAATTCAGGGTTCTCCTTCTGGAGAAGATTATCATTATGGAGAGCATGCCTTTCATGGTAAGTATGGAAAATCCGCGACTGATCAGGAGAAATTAGATGCGATCGATCGCTACCTGAAGAAGGAATTTGAAGATGTTCCTCAAAAGAATCAACATTTAGTTTATCACTATCTTTGGGAAGTGCATGGAAAGAAAGATCAACTCGGTTATGGGGAGAATGCTTTTCACAACAGAGAAGGCAGCGGGGCAGAATTATTTGAAAAGGTGGAAGCCGTCATCAAGTACTACAGTCAAGAAGGCGCAATTTTTAAGAGGCCTAAAGCATTACCCGCACCTGACTGGGCTCTTGATGGTGTCATCTATTCAGTTTTTGTCCGCAATTTTTCAGCCACAGGGGATTTAAATAGCGTTACAACAGGATTAGAATCGCTGAAAAAACTGGGAGTGAGCGTGCTTTGGCTTCTTCCCCTTCATCCCATAGGTATTAAGCATCGCAAAGGAACATTGGGAAGTCCATACTCTGTGCAAGACTATTATCACATAGATCCCGAAATTGGCACGGTTAAAGATTTGCAAGTGCTAGTAGAGAAAGCGCACAAACTGGGCATGAAGGTCATCTTGGATGCCGTATTGAATCACACTTCTTGGGATAATGAGTTATTGATAAAGGAACCTGGCTTCTTCAAGCGTAATAAAAAAGGAGAGGTAATCTCTCCTAATCCCGATTGGAGTGATGTGGCAGCTTTAGACTACGACAACCCCAAGGTTCATGACTATGTGATTAATATGCTCAGGTATTGGGTAGAGACATGTGATGTGGACGGATTTCGATTTGATGCAGCTTTTGCGATTCAACAACGCTCCTTTTGGGAAAAGACCTCTAAGGCTTTAATTGCTCAGAAAAAAGATGTTCTTCTTTTAGGTGAGATCGATTCACCTGAAGCATTTACAAGTGGAATTAACATGGATTATGCTTGGAAATTCGAGCATGCTTTGAATACTGTGATCGATGATGGGGAGCACGCTACAGAAACCTTGAAAGTAGCTTTAGAAAAAGAACGCGCAGACTTTCCTCGAGGAGCAGCTCATCTTCGCTTCTCAGACAATCATGATAAAAAACGCGCTATCACGATTCATGGCGAAAAGGCAGTGCTTGCTGCATCTGCTCTTGTTTTCGCGTTACCTGGCGTGCCTCTTTTGTATAATGGAATGGAAGTGGGCGATGCCACAGAGTCATGTGCAGCCGCTTTGTTTGAAAAGATGCCGATTTTTTGGAAATCAGAAGAAATGCGTCCCCACTTTCCTAGATTTTATAGTGGTGTGATCGCTCTTCGCAATGCGCATTCTGCATTGCGCAGTGGTGAGCTTCATTGGGTGGCTAACACAGACGAATCAAGCGTGGTTTCTTTTTTGCGTAAAGGTGAAAAAGAAGAGTTTCTTGTCGTGATCAATTTTTCTAATAAATTATTTGATGGAGGAGTAGATCTCGATATAACAAAATATAAGGAAGTAACTCCTGAAGTGCGGCATTTGAAACCAGGTGAAGAATTTACAGTAGGAGCTTGGGGCTTTCGCTACTTTCAACGAAGTTAACGAAAAATAACTTCTTTGTCGGCTTCGGTCATTTCTCGGTACATCCCTTCGGGGATGGTGCCGAGATGAAGGCCGCCGATCCGGATGCGACTGAGTTCAAGTATATCGAGTCCTGCGTTCTGTACGAGCAGGCGCACTTCCCGTTTTTTTCCTTCTTTGACTGTGACTTTTAAAGTGCCTTTGCGGACCTTGATGACGCGAACAGGTTTAATGAGACAATCTTCAATGCGCGTGCCTTTGCTAATTGCCTTCAGATGCTCATCTGTGATCTCTTGAGTGGTTTTGACAAGATATTCTTTGACAATGTTGGAAGAAGGATGGATGACTCGGTTGGCGAAATGGCCATCGTTGGTTACGATTAACAGCCCTGTAGTGTCTCGATCTAAACGGCCTACGGTAAAGAGGCGGGCAGGGAGTTCAGCAAAGAGATCGACGACTAGCCTTTTGGTTCCAATGCGTGTGTTGGAGCAGATATACCCATTAGGTTTGTTGAGGATAAAGTAAAATTTTTTCTCCTCAGAATGGATCCGTTGGCCATCGACCATGATTTCATCGGTTTCCCAGGAAACAAGGGTTTGAGGCACAAGAACGGGAACACCGTTCACTTTCACGCGGCCCTGGAAGATAATCTCTTCGGCAGCGCGCCGTGACGCAATTCCTGCGGCAGCTAAAGCTTTACTTAAACGTTTTTTTTCAATTGTCATGCCTTATACTGTACTCGAAATCTCACTTATTCACAATCGTTGTGTTTGAGAGTCAATTGCAAAACTCCACGCCACAGCAAAATCGCCCTTTTGAGCCATTTTACCACCCCATCCCCGAGCCCTACTCGCTTGGAGTATGTGCTCGGGGATGGGGCAACGGCCGCTTAAGCGGCTGGCAAACTGACTCAAAATCATCGATTTTTCTGTGGCGTGGAGTTTTGCAATTGCCTCTGTGAAAAAAAATATTTTTGATGCTCATGTTTTTGAGCGTCCTGTGATATGATTATTTCTATTGGGTAGAGGGAGAAGAGACATGGGAAGGAAAACTGCGCAGCTCATCATGATGCGTCATGGACAATCAGAATGGAATAAACTCAATCTTTTCACTGGCTGGGTCGATATCCCTTTGAGTCGACAAGGTATTCAAGAATCTTTTGAAGGGGGTAAAAAAATTGCAGATATCCCTATCGATGTGATCTTTGTTTCTTCCTTAATTCGCGCGCAGATGACAGCCATGCTTGCCTTAGTCGAGCATAAAAGTGGTCGAGTGCCTTTTATACAACACTCGGGAGAGGGAAAGTTAGAAAGCTGGGCAACTATTTACGGTGAAACGGCAAAAAAAAATTGTATTCCTGTCATCACAGCTTGGGAGCTCAATGAAAGGATGTACGGACGGCTTCAGGGGATGAATAAACAAGAGACACGGGACAAATTTGGTGACGAGCAAGTCCATATTTGGCGACGTAGTTTTGATCAAGCACCTCCTGAAGGTGAGAGCTTAAAAATGACAGCGGAGCGCAGCATTCCTTATTTTCAACAGAAGATTGTGCCCCATTTAGAAAAAGGGGAAAATGTCTTCATTTCAGCACATGGAAATTCACTGCGGTCCATTGTCATGCACATCGAGAACATGTCAGAAAAAGAGGTGATAGGGCTTGAAATTGCCACAGGCGATCCGTTGATTTACAATTATGAAGATGGCGCATGGAAGAAACATGGACACTAGAATCCATTTAGACAATCATACGCTCACTCGTCCATTGCGTTCTGTTGTGGAGAAAATGCTGCCCTTTTTCCGAGAACCTTGGCTGAAGAGCGATAAGGCAGATGAGCAGATCTTACGCGCTCTTGGAGCAGAAGAAAATGCCTTCCATTTTTTTTCAAGTGGTGCAGAAGCAATCTATCAGGTGTTGTATTCTTATACGCGCGATTTCTTACCTGAAACCGGACAGAATCACATCCTTTCCACTGTGATCGAAGAACCTTGTTTTCTAGAGTCTCTGATGCGATTGGAAAAAGAAGGGTTGAAGGTGAAACTCCTGCCTGTGAATGCACAAGGTCAGATCACAAAGGAGATGTTAGCTGAAGCCATTCGACCTAGGACAGGATTGGTATCCCTTTCTTGGGCGAATCGATTAACCGGTGTGATCCACCCTATTGCAGATCTTGCTGAAGCTTGCAAAGAAAAGGGGATAGTTTTACATGTCGATGCGAGTTGCGTGTTGGGAAAACTCTACTTTCGTTTGGAAGATCTCCCCATTGATTTTGTGACCTTTGAAGGTAGTCTAATCCATGCGCCTAGTGGAACAGGTGGTCTTGTTGCTCAGCGGAAACAGTTAACGCCTGTCATTGCAGGGCAGTCTGATCGAAATGATGCTGGTATGGCAGCTGTGGCTCAGGCATTAGATGAAGGTATACGAGGTTGTGATCACTTATGTCTAGAAACAGCGCGTTTACGAAATAAATTAGAAGAAGGGATCCAGCAGGCTCTTCCTGACGCTGTCGTGTTTTTCCATCAAGTGGACAGATTGCCCAATTGCACTGCGATTGGTTTTCCAGGTGTGATTGGTGAAGCGCTTCTCTATTTGCTGCATCGCAAAGGGATCTATGCCACCTGTCAGAATCTTGCTCCCGTATTAATCGCAAGCGGAATTGATCCTCTGCTTGCCGAATCGGCTGTGAGTTTTAGTTTGTCTTATGAAACCTCTGATCGGGAAATTGACAAGGCGATCACAGAGATCGTTTCTTGTGTGGAAAGGTTGCGCAGTTATTCTAAGGAGCTCATATGATGCAATCCTGGAAACTCTACAGCAAAAAATTAGCGCAGAAAATTGAAAACCCGCGTCATGTGGGTTCGTTTCTTGCTCATGAAGCCAAAGAGCGTGGCATGCGCCTTGCTATAGGAAGAGAAAAAAATTCTAGTGCTGTGGTGCAACTTTACTTGTTAGTGGATGAAAGCGATGGAGTCATCGCAGATGCTAAATTTCAGGTCTTAGGGCCATCTGCTTTGATTGGTGCTGCAGAAGTGATGTGTGAACTTCTGATGCGCAAGAATTACGATCAAGCCATGCGTTTGACGGCGGAACTTGTCGACAAGCAGGTGCGCGATAAAGTAGACATCCCTGCCTTTCCTAAGGAAACGTATCCTTATCTCAATGCGGTTATTGATGCTGTCTCCCACGCTGCAGAACAGTGTTTAGATATCCCCTTTGCAGAAGTTTTTGTTCCTGCCTCTTTAGATCCTCACTCGTTAGGTGATGGGAAAGGTTATCCAGGCTGGGATGAACTAAACAAAGAACAAAAAATCATCGTCATCGAACAAGTGATTGCCAATGACATTCGCCCCTACATTGAATTAGATGCAGGCGGTATCGAAGTGGTAAATTTTGTCGATGATCGAGAGCTGATCATAGCCTATCAAGGTGCTTGCACTTCGTGTCATTCCGCGACGGGATCGACCTTGCATGCGATCCAAGAGATCCTGCGCGCCAAGGTCTATCAGGGAATTGTCGTAGTTCCCGACGCCTCCTTCTTAAAATCCACTTAAATTAATCGATGAAGTATGCTCAGCTTTTTTCTAAAGAGGAGCCGAGCATGTTGTATTTTCTTTTTGCCTTTCTGACTTGTATTTCTTTGTATGCAGTGGATGTCAAGCAATTGACGCTTGAACAAAAAGTGGGACAGCTCATCATCGCCCATTTCAATGGGGAGATTGCTAATGAGGACGCCAAGACTCTCATTCAAGAGGTTGGAGTGGGAGGGATCATATATTACGAATGGGCAAATGGTTTACACAGTCCCAATCAAGTGCGTAAACTAAGTACTTCTTTACAGCAATTAGCGCAGATCCCTCTATTCATTGCTGTCGATCAAGAAGGTGGTGTGGTCAATCGCTTAAATCAGGGATTTACCGTCTTTCCAGGAAATTGGGCGCTGGGTGTCGCAGGAGATGCAAAACTTGCTGAAGCGTGTGCGTATGCGATGGGGATAGAACTCTCTGCAGTGGGCATCAATGTCAATTGTGCTCCTGTTATCGATGTCAATTGCAATCCAGCCAATCCCGTCATTGGAGTGCGCTCTTTTGGTTCAACACCTGAACATGTGATGCGGTTTGGTCAAGCTGCACAAACGGGATATCATCGAGCGGGGATCATCACTTCTTTAAAACATTTTCCCGGTCATGGCGATGTATCCGTCGATTCACATGAATTGTTACCGGTTGTTCACAAATCTAAGGAACAACTCCAACGCGTTGAACTCTATCCTTATACGCGCTTGACAAGCAAAGCTGATATGGTCATGACCGCTCATATCTTGCTTCCCGAACTTGATCCGGAAAATTGTGCTACGTTCTCTTCTCACATTCTCAATCGTCTATTGCGCGAGGAAATCGGATATCAAGGCGTTGTGATTTCTGATTCGTTGATGATGGAAGGTTTATTAAAAATAGGCTCTTCGATTGAAGAGGTGACTTTACGAGCATTCAATGCTGGATGTGATGTGTTATTGTTGGGTGGTAAGCAATTAGTGGGAGCCAATAAAGGGTTTGAATTGACGACAGCAGACATTAAAAGAATCCATCGGTTTCTTGTGGATGCAGTGAAAACAGGGCGAATGTCTGAGGATCGTTTAAATCAATCAGTTTCTAGGATCATAGCGCTTAAAGGGCGTTATCCTTTGACAGAAACATCTCATGGTTTAGAAGTGGTTCATTCCAAGGAACATCAACAATTAGCTCACCTCGTTGCAGATCTTTCTGTAGCTGTGCATCAAAACCGTTTACCTACTACATTTTCTTTACACAACAAGAAAATGCTTGTCGTCTCACCGACGATTCTTTTAGAAGACATGAAAACACTACCCACTCTCAAAGAGGCGCAACATCTCGCCTTCACGTTTAATCAGCCGAGTGTCGAGGAAAGTTCTGCCATTCTTAAAAGCTGCCAAGAAGCAGAAGTGGTTGTGGTGTGTTCTTATAATGCGTGGAAATTTGGTGAACAACAGGCTCTTATCCAATTCTTATTAGCATTGAAAAAACCCACTGTTGTGATTTGTGCGCGCGATCCTCAAGACGCTGTTCTCTTTCCTCAAGCACAAGCTGTGTTAAAAGCTTATGGTCCTACACCGTCTTCTTTGCGCGCTGTTGTTCACACTCTCATGTCGTTGAATCAGATGGATAAGATCGCTCACCACATCTGGCAGAATGAATGTGGAGGAAAAGAAGAAGTCTTAACCCATTGGGGAAAAGGGGAACATTTTGCCTCGTTGGGCATTGGACATTTTATTTGGTATCCAGAAAACGAACGTAAGATGTTTGATGAGACCTTTCCTGATTTTGTGGCCTTTCTCTGTTCGCATGGTCAATCCGTGCCTGCCTGGTTAATGGGAGCATGTCCTTGGAAAACGCGAGATGAATTTTATAGTTCTTCCTCTCAGGAAAAAATCCTCGCACTACGCGCTTTTCTCATCGAGACAAAGCCATGGCAGGTGCAGTACATGGCCAAACGCTTAAAGCATGCAGTACCTCAGATGGTGGAAACATTATCACTGTCAGAACAGACTAAAGTGATCGCTCATTTTCAGCAGCTAGCTGAGGATTCTCAAGGGTTGTATGCGTTGATTGATTATGCCAATTTTAAAGGGATTGGAACATCTCTTGAAGAGAGATACCAAGGGCAAGGATGGGGGCTATTGCAGGTATTATTGGCTATGCCTGATTTATCTCAACAACCTACTCATGATTTTGCGATAGCTGCCAAGAAACTTCTCACAGAGCGGGTGAACAATGCTCCTGCGGAGAGAAAAGAAGAGCGCTGGCTCAAAGGCTGGATCAATCGAGTCAATAGTTATATTAAGCAATAATTTCACTTGAGAAAAGAAGTAGGAGAGTGCCGTCTGCAAGCAGAAGCTTGAGGCGGCCATCTTCTGTGATTCCTTGACAGATTCCCTCTCGTCGATGGACACCATCTGAGCAAGAGATGGTTTGTCCTCGATAAGCGAGTCGAGATTCATACTGATCGGCAAAGGCGATAAACCCGTGCTCTTGTAAAACAGCTAGATGGTGGACGAAGATGTCGGTGAGATCGTTAAGCAGGGTGGTGAGATCGTAAATTTTCCCAACAGCTTCTAAAAGGGAGGTCGCCGGTTGATTGATCGCATCGAGTTGTTGTTGGGGCATGTTCACATTGAGGCCTATGCTGAGGACGATTCCTACGCGCTCTGGCAATGTCACCGTTTCACATAAAACACCTGCGATCTTTTTGTAGTCGATGAGGATGTCGTTCGGCCACTTGAACTGTGGCGATAATCCCTCTTTGATTAAAAGATCTGCACAGGAAAGAGCGAGGATCTGACCTAAATTAGTAATATAAGGTAGATAGGTTGGAAGGCAAAAAAAAAGTGTGGTGCAAATGTTTTGATGAGGGGGTGAGATCCATTGTTTCTGATGACGCCCTATACCTGATGTTTGCGTGTCAGCAGTAATGCAGGTTATCGCGCTGGGATCTAATGTCGCCGCATGTTTTTTTGTCCAACTATGCGTCGAATCGATGGTATCAAAATGGATATGTTGTATAGTGCTCATACAAGAAGTTTAAACCAATGGGGTATTTTTTCCTATGTGGGATCACCGTTGCTTAACCCGTATAGATTTTCGAACGCTGCCGATCCTTCTTGTCTTGATGTGCATCAGTTTACTCGTCATTTCTGCCACAACGGGATCAGCTACTGATTATTTGGGTGAAGAGGTTTTTTTAACGTCTTTTGTCAAAAGTCAAATGCAGTGGTTTGCAATCGGTTGGGGTGTCTACTTTTTTTTTGCAGGGTTTGATTATAGAATCTTAAAGAAATGGACCTGGTTTCTCTACTTAGGGATGATCATCATGCTGATAGGGTTATTCTTCGTACCTGCTATTCAAAACGTCCATCGATGGTACCGGATTCCCGGGATCAATTTTGCTTTTCAACCTTCCGAGTACGCCAAGTTAATTACCGTGATGACGTTGAGTCTTTATTTAGAAAATCAAGCGCGGGAGATCCTTCATAAGCGCAACACACTCGTTGCCATTTTAATCGTACTCATCCCTTTTGTGCTGATTTTGAAGCAGCCAGATCTCGGCACAGCCTTGGTGCTCTATCCCATTGCCTTGGTGATGTTCTATTTTGGGGGCATCACAAAAAAAATTATTAAGGTGATGAGTGTAATGGCCATCTGTGGATTGATTTTTGTGAGTTTGATGTTCACCGGAGTGCTCTCTCACGACGAAATGCGCCCTTATGCAACTAAATTTTTAAAGGAATACCAGTATGAGAGGCTCAATCCGAATACTTACCATCAAAAGGCATCTCAAACGGCTTTAGCGTTAGGAGGGATGACGGGTTCAGGGTGGCATAAAAGTGAGTTTACTGGACATAAATGGCTTCCAGCTGCGCATACAGATTCCGTTTTTGCAGCTTATGGTGAAGAATTTGGGGTCGTAGGCGTTTTTTTATTACTGCTATTTTTTTTTGGTTTGATCTATTTTAGCTTTCAGGTGACAGCAGTAGCCAAGGACAGGTTTGGCAGACTTTTATCTGCCGGCATTACGACCTACTTAGCGATGCACATGATTGTCAACATGGGGATGATGTGCGGGTTCTTGCCAATTACAGGCGTACCCCTTATGCTGATTACTTATGGTGGTTCTTCGGTGCTGTCGACGATGACAGCCCTTGGCATTTTACAAAGCATTTATACTAGAAGGTTCATGTTCTGATGGCGCAACACCAGTTTCTCCTCACTCCTAGTTCGTGGATAGGCCAAGGCAAGATTCAATTGAATATGGTCGCAGAAGAGCTTTTTTTTTACACGAGATGGAGCATCGGGGTTCCCGATGGAGAAGGGCGCATTGAATGCACTCAAGAGATCCAGGTCAAAGGATTAGTAGATATCATGCATAATCAATTTTCTATTTACAATATGGCCTCTGGAGAGTTTGCCATCGAACTCGAAAACCAAGCTCTCGGTAGAGTCGTTGGAAAAGGTTTGATCAACGAAAAAGTGATCGCGTGGGAATTCCGCGTAGAGGATATCGGTTTTGATGGCTTTGAATTTTACGAGAAGCAAGATGACAAGAATTACTTGATGCGCGCTGAGTATGCTACTAGCGATCAATTTAGAACTGTAATTGAAGGTAAAGTGTGGCAACAAGCTGCTCCAACACCCCCATCTGCTTGAGGAAATTATCAATGAAACTATTAGACATCTTGCGTAACCTCATTTACTCATTAAAACCAAATATTTTCTGTCCAATTTTTGTATCGTCATCTCAGCGACTTGCCAAAGTCGCTTCGCCTCCGTTACCCGAATCTACTGTCGTAGATTCTAAAAATTTGCCTAGAAAATCTTTGATTTTTCTGAGCAAAGCAGGTTACGCAAGATGTCTATTGCCATGGATCGCTGTCTTAGGGTTAACAGCAGGGTGTTTTTCCAGATCGACTGTGATGACGCGTGAAACCTTCGGTGATCTTCTAATGGGAACGCCTGTGGCCACATTAGAAGCTGAGGCTGGAAGTCCTTATTCCATTCTCAACAAGGGCAATGGCGTACAAGAGTATGAGTACATCGAAAGAATCGACTTGGGCAATGCTTTAGTTGCAGAAAACCATTACTACATCGTCGTGAAAGAGGGGAAAGTAGTCGGCAAGCACATGTGTCGTGAAAAGATGCCTGCCTATGATCTCATCTATCAAGAAGATCCTAATCACGACTACTATCCCAATCCTTAACGTAACAGTTCACATCCCCCTCCTTCGTTGAGGGCATGTGAAAAATAAAAGGTCAGACAGCGATTATTTGTGAAACAGCCGCTTGATCAATTTCTATTAACCGAGACGCTCTTCTTATTACATCTGTACTGGGTTTTCCATAGTCGAAATGATTTTATCTAGGAGGAGGGGATTGAAATGAACAGGAATAAATTATTAATTGATTGCAAATTGCTCTTCAAAATCTCCCATCCGCATTTTCCATGAGATTGGATTTCTTGTTTTAACTGTTCGAGCCGTGGGCCAGGCTGCTGGATGACTTGAAGTGGTAGTATAATGCTAAATGGTGTTAAAACTAAACTAGTGAGAAGTTTTTAATTCTTCTCACTAGTTAATAATGATTAAGTTTTAATTTTAATATCCACACCAGCAGCGACAGGCAAAACTTTTAATTTGTCAATCGTGTCAGGTGTTGGATTTAAAATATCAAGCATGCGGATATGCGTACGGATTTCAAACTGCTCGCGCGACTTGCGATCCACGTGAGGAGAGCGAAGAACCGTATAAATTTCCCTTTTAGTCGGGAGAGGTACAGGACCTGCAATCCGTGCGCCTGTGCGCTTTGCTGTTTCGACGATATCGGTTAAGGCGCGATCGAGAACACGCTGATCATAACCCTTCAGTCGAATGCGGATTTTTTGTTTACGTTGTTTACCCATGATTTCTCATACCTTTAGGTTATTTCTTTGTGATCTCATCTTGGATCTTAGTTGGAACTCTTTCGAAGTGAGAAGGTTCCATGACATAAGTTGCGCGTCCAGAGCTCAACGAGCGTAACTGGGTCGAGTATCCAAACATTTCGCTTAAAGGAACCTCAGCTTCAACTAAGACGACGTTCTTTTGGCTCATTTGGCTCATGATCTTACCGCGGCGGCGGTTGATATCGCCGATCACATCACCCATGAACTGTTCGGGTGTGGTCACGACGACCTTCATGATTGGCTCTAGAAGGATAGCGCTACACTTGCGGCATGCTTCCTTAATGGCCATCGATCCGCAAATCTTAAACGCCATCTCATTCGAGTCAACCTCGTGATAAGATCCATAGACGATCGCCACTTTGACGTCGACAAGGCCGTATCCAGCGAGTACACCAGTTGCAAGTCCTTCGGTAATTCCCTTGATAACAGGGTTGATGTATTCCTTGGGGATAACACCACCGACAATCTTGCTAACGATTTCGTTGCCTTTACCTTTTTCGTTCGGTTCGATTTCGATGACTACGTGAGCGTATTGACCACGACCACCCGATTGCTTGACATACTTCGTTTCGTTTTTGCCAGGAATGGTGATTGTCTCTTTGTACGCTACTTCAGGTTTACCAACATTGGCATCCACACCGAATTCGCGCATCATACGATCGCGCAAAATTTCGAGGTGAAGCTCACCCATACCTGCGATGATCGTCTGTCCTGTCTCTTCGTTAGTAGAGACGCGGAAGGTTGGATCCTCTTCAGAAAGTGAACTCAAGGCTAACGATAGCTTTTCACGATCGGCTTTCGATTTTGGTTCAATCGCCATCGAAATAACAGGCTCGGGAAATTCCATTTTTTCGAGAAGAAGTGGGTTGTTTTCACTGCATAGAGTATCACCTGTTGTCGTGTACTTTAGACCGATACAAGCAGCGATATCTCCTGTGAAAAACTCATCGCGATCTTTTCGTTGGTTAGCGTGCATTTCGAGAAGACGAGATACGCGCTCTCTTTTATCTTTTGTCGTATTGACAAGAGCTGTTCCTTTTGAAAGTGTTCCGGAATAGACGCGCACGAATGTTAATCGGCCGACATAAGGATCGGACATGATTTTAAAGGCGAGAGCGGCTAACGGACCATCATCGTTAGGTTGTAATTCCATCGGTTCTGAAGTGTCAGCATTCATTCCCTTGATCGTGCCACGATCTAGAGGAGAGGGCATCCAGTTAACAACTGCGTCGAGCAGAGGTTGTACGCCTTTGTTTTTAAACGCTGTTCCACACAATACCGGATTAATTTTATTAGAGCATACGCCACGGCGCATGACCTTATGAATTTCATCCACTGAAATGCTATCGGGATTCCCTAGCACCTTTTCCATGAAGCTATCATCGCCTTCATTGATTGTTGCTAGTTCTTCGAGCATTTGCTGTCTGAGTTCTTTGCAACGGCTAAGGAGATCAGCTGGGATATCGGCTAATTCATATTTAGCGCCCATCGTCTCATCGAGGAAGAGGTATGCTTTCATGGTGACTAGATCGACCATCCCTTTAAATTCACCTTCAGAGCCAATGGGGCAATGAACGGGAACTGGGTTAGCACCTAGCAGTTTTTCTTTCATAGTAGCAATGGCGTTGAAGTAATCAGCACCAACGCGGTCCATCTTATTGACGAACACGATACGTGGTACGCCATAGCGTTCAGCTTGCCGCCACACTGTTTCAGACTGAGGCTGAACTCCAGCCACGGCGTCAAATACAGCTACTGCTCCATCGAGTACGCGGAGTGAGCGCTCTACTTCAATCGTGAAGTCTACGTGGCCTGGTGTATCAATGATGTTGATTTTATGGATCTGTTCATCACGCCCTGTCCAGTAAACTGTAGTGGATGCAGAAGTGATGGTGATTCCACGTTCTCTTTCCTGTTCCATGAAGTCCATTGTAGCAGCACCTTCATGGACCTCACCGATTCGGTGTACGCGGCCTGAGTAGAACAAGATCCGTTCAGTAACAGTTGTCTTACCAGCATCGATGTGAGCCATGATGCCAATATTACGCACATTCTTTAATTCATCGTTTTTTGGTCGATTACTCATGGGATCCCTTTACCATTTATAGTGTGCAAAGGCACGATTCGCTTCAGCCATGCGATGCGTATCGTCTTTCTTCTTAATGGTCGCACCCTGATTGTTGAAGCAATCAGCTAATTCTTGGGCTAGCGCATCTTCCATAGAGCGACCTGCTTTTTCGCGTGAGAACTTAATGATCCATTGCATCGCCATAGCTGTACGTCGATCAGCTGGAATTTCGATAGGCACCTGATAGGTGGCGCCACCGATACGGCGGGATTTAACTTCGAGAGATGGCTTAGCATTTTCTAAAGCTTGTTCAAAAGCGATAAGCGGATTTTCTGCTTTAATTTTTTTTGCAAATTTATCGATCGCATTGTACACGATGCGGCGCGCAACAGATTTGTTGCCGCTAAACATGAGTTTATTGATAAATTTTGCCAATACTAGGCTATTGAAAAGAGGATCTGGATCGATTTCTCTTTTTGTAGCTGCTCTTCTTCTTGACATGGGACCTGTTACCTCGTTTCTGTTCTTGTATCTTTGTGCTGTGAAATCAGCTCTGTTTCACTTGACCGTACGGTTTCATACGGTCGGCCCTCGATTAACTCTTTTACGAAAAGAGGTAATAGTGAGCCAGGATGCTTAATACTTAAGCGAGCATCCTAATATTACTTCGGACGTTTAGCTCCATACTTCGATCGCGACTTCTTTCGGTCTTTAACTGCAGCGCAGTCAAGAGTTCCACGAACGATATGGTAGCGAACACCAGGCAAGTCTTTCACGCGACCGCCGCGGACTAAAACAATGCTATGCTCTTGTAAATTGTGTCCTTCACCGCCAATGTAAGCAATTACCTCTTGGCCATTTGAAAGGCGCACCCATGCTACTTTTCTCAAAGCAGAGTTGGGCTTTTTTGGCGTTTTTGTTTTAACCTGCATACATACGCCGCGTTTTTGCGGGCATTGCTGTAGGGCAGGAGATTTTTTTCTTTTTGTTTTTGCACGTCGGCCTTGTCGCACGAGTTGGTTGATCGTTGGCATCTGTTGCCCTTCTCCTTCATCAATTTCAAAGGTTGTTTTGGGCTCTCTTATACAATTTATTCCCGTAAGCGAGAGTCAAAAATACCAAATGGATGACATCCATCCACTAAGATATTAGGACAATATATCTCGAATAGAGAATTTCTTGCAAAAGCATTTCTTTGACGAAGCATCTTAGGATGCCAATAGCCTGTAGTGCACGAGGATGCTTATTCTCGTTATTTTTTCTGGTCTGATTTCTTAACATCCTTATTATTAATTAGTTGTAGATGACTGTTCTTGATATTTTTTCTTAATTAATGAAAAATAAACCGATTTATTTTCAGTGTTTTATGAAAATTAAGTTCTAATTATTTAATCAATTAGTTAAATAGAATTTATAAAGACTGTCTTAGTTAATTTAGGATGTGTTCCATGTGGTTAAGAGCGATCTGGTTGCCCTTGTTGTTGCTTCTGTGTTCTGCAGGAAGTTTTCAACTGTCAAAAAAAGATATACGGGCCACCATGGAGGCGATGTTCAATTTCCATGTCGAATACAAGCAGTTTAATACAGTACTAGCTCATCGATCCATTAAGCTTTATATGGAACAGTTCGATGCTGAAAAACGCTATTTGCTCTCCAGAGAGGTTCTTCCTTATTTAGATCTGAATGAGAAAAAGCTTCAAGGGATAGTTGAGGGTTACTATAAGGACAATTTTTCTACTTATGAATCACTTGAAGGCCTTTTTCATGAAGCTGTGTCAAGAGCGCGTAGATTGCGTGAAGAGTGCTACAAAGAAATTTTGGCTGACTCTGAGGAAGCTCAAAGGGCATGGCCAAGTTTTGTCGATTACGCCAAAAATGAAGCAGAGTTAAAAGAGCGTATTAAAAGTTACATAGTCTGGCTCTTAGCTAAAGAAAAAAAGCAAGCAGAAGCGCGCCAATGGGGTATAGAGCAAAAGCAAAAGGCATTTGCTTTATGGGAGAGGCGTTTTCGTCGTATGGAGCAGAGTTACACATTAGTGGGTGATAACGGACAAAAACTGCCTAAAGAGCTCTTGGTGCATTACACCGCACTGCATATTCTCAAGGCATCTGCCAAATGTTTAGATGCTCACACGTCGTTCTATAGTCCCGAAGAAGCTGCGGAAATGAGAGCGATGTTGGAAAAGCAGTTTGAAGGGATTGGCGTGGTCTTGCGCGAAGGAATAGAAGGTGTGGTGATTGTCGATCTCGTCAAAGGTGGGCCAGCTGAAAAGTCGGGGCATATTTTTGCAGGTGATGTCATTATCGAAATTGATGGAGAAACCATTGTCAACGCTTCTTATGATGAGGTGTTGCGTCGACTTCAAGGAAAAGGCAGTGGTGTCATTCAGCTTGGGTTAAAGCGTTTTGTCAGCACTACGCAAGATCTCTATCTTAAAGTGGGACTCGTACGGGAAAAGATTCTCATGCAAGATGAAAGATTGCAGTTTTCCTATGAGCCTTTTGCTGATGGGATCATTGGAAAACTCAACCTACCTTCTTTCTACGAGAGTACGGGGTCATCCAGTTGCGAGCTTGACATTCGGGAAGCGCTCCGCATGTTAAAGCAAAAAGGAAAATTGTACGGATTAGTACTTGATCTGCGTGAAAACTCTGGTGGGTTTTTAAGTCAGGCAGTCAAAGTGGCTAGTTTGTTCCTTTCGAGTGGAGTGGTAGTCATTTCTAAGTATGCGCAAGGGGAAATGCATTATTTGCGCAATCTGGATATCAAAAGTTACTACACTGGGCCTTTAATTGTGTTGACCTCTCGAGCTTCTGCCTCAGCGGCAGAGATCGTAGCTCAAGCTTTGCAAGACTATGGAACCGCCATCGTCGTGGGGGATGAGCGCACCTATGGTAAAGGAACTATCCAGTACCAGACCGTCACAGATCCCGAAGCGGTGAGTTTCTTTAAGGTAACGGTAGGTCGCTACTATACAGTCTCCGGACGTTCTACTCAAATAGAAGGTGTCTTAGCGGATCTCTTACTCCCGACCCTGTATTCGGCTATTAATATTGGTGAGCGTTATCTAGAATTCCCTCTCAAAAACGATCGCGTGCCAGCGGCTTACGTTGATCCTTTATCAGATATCGATCAGCGCAATTACCCCTGGTTTCAGAAGAATTATCTTCCCCACTTGCAAAAAAAATTATCAGTGTGGACTCAAACGCTACCCCAGTTAAAAGAAAACCATGAGGGGCGTCTTGCGTCCAATCAAGATTATAATAATTTTTTAAAGGCAGTTGAAGAAGTTAAAGCGGGCAAACCTGTCAATCTCAAGGGCAATGAAAACTGGGGTTCGGAAGATCTTCAGATGACAGAAGCGATAAAAATCCTCAAGGATATGATCGTCATAAAAGATTCCATCGTGCATCAATAAGAACTTCAGAATAGGCAATTTGTCACACTGCCTTTTTAAAAAGTTTTGTCTAATCTTGTTGCGAAAAAACACTCCTTCCTCTATGTTCTTTACTCTCATTAGTTATCTTTGGCCAGATAGCTCAGTCGGTAGAGCAGAGGACTGAAAATCCTTGTGTCGCTGGTTCGATTCCAGTTCTGGCCACCATTTTCTAAAGCATTCTACGCATAGACTCTGAACGTTTTTTAACGTAAGGAGTCACTGTGCTAAAATCTTATCAAAAGTCTCAATTTCCGCATTTTTTACGCAACTGGTCTGAACAAGTCAGAACAGCTTTGCTTTCACACTTTCTAAGTCCAAAACAAGCCTTTTTCTTATCAACTTTTATCTTCGTTGCGGAAAAATTGCGTAAAAAGCGCAAAGTTTGTTTGTCGTTTTCGCAATTTACCTGGAGAAATCCGAACTGGAACAAGGGATTAACAATCCTATTCCCAAACAAGGAACTCGTCTCATTAGCAGAACAGGTTGAAAAATCAAATCCAAAAACCCCTTCTAAAAATTTGCTAGAGATTCATAACCAGTTAACTCAATTAGGGTTTACGTTAAAGCCGTTTAGCCAAGAAGATGAAAATTGTCTTTATGAGATATTCCGAGATGTCGTTGATTCAGGCACCCAATTTCCTTATGAGTGCAACTCTGTCCAGGAGTTTTACCGCCAGTTTTTTGCCCCAACATCTCATGTCTATGTATGCCACTCCTCTACTAAAGAAGTGATTGGCGGCTTTTACATTAGATCAAATTTTTCTGGGAGATCAAACCATATTGCTAATGCAGCCTACATGATAAAAAGCCCTTATCGAGGCCGAGGAATTGGTACTCTTCTTGTAAATGCTTCGTTGGAGATCGCTAAGGACTTGGGGTTTCAATCCATGCAATTCAACATGGTGCTTAGCCAAAATATCGCTGCGATCAGGCTCTACCAAAAGCTGGGTTTTAACATTATTGGTACTATCCCCCAGGCGATTCGGAATCCAGATGGAAGTTATCAAGAAGGACATATTTTGTATCGAGAACTAAATATTTAAGGAGTGTTTTATGAAAGAAGAAAAAGACATGGTTTCAAAAGAGGACACATTTGACAAATTAGAGATTCGCCTAGGACGAGTCATCAGTGTGGAAGAAGAACCTACAGCACCTAAAAAAGCGTATAAAATGAAAGTCGATTTTGGAAAATTCGGGATTAAGACTAGCGTCGGAAGATTCACTCAACATCAACCTGAAGAAATCAAAGGCAAACTTGTTTTAGGGGTCTTAAATTTTCCTCCAAGACAGATTGGAGATACTATTTCAGACGCTTTGATTTTAGTGGTGCAGTATCCAAAAGCAGATAGCGGAGAAGCCACATTCATTACCCCGTTTGCTGAAGCAAAAATTGGTGGAAAGCTGTTTTAGTATTCCCTCATGCAAATTCAAGCTTTATAGCTTATTTCAAATGAAATAGCTCTCGAGAAATTGGAATCATGCCTTCTTTAAGCGGAAGGAATAGAGTCTGCACTAACGGCTGTGTTGGGTCTACCGCATAGTGGGAAAAGTCGCTGACTCCCGATTCTCGCAACAAAGTTTCATCGACAAAAAATTGCCCCGTTGCTTCTTGAAACGTTCGACGGGCAAGTTCATAGGCAGCATCTGCCATAATAGAGGGAAAGCGGCTCCCAGCGTAGACTTTTGGAGAAAGATGTTCCTTGAGTCTCTGAGTAGCAATGTTTGTTTGAGGCCAAAGAGAATTGACTGCAATTCCAGCGTTCTTAAATTCTGCGGATATTCCAAGTGTACACAGACTCATCCCATACTTACCCAAGGAAAAAGGTAAATGATCTCTCAGCCATTGCATCTCAAGACCAATAGGAGGAGCTATATTGATAATATGAGGATTTTTAGCCTCTTTCAAATACGGGAAACAGATTTGGGCAAGAAAAAAGGCTGCTCGCATGCTAGTGGATATGATGAGGTCAAATTGCTCGGGAGAAGTATGTAGGGCATCATTGAAGCAGGGTGCGCTTGTGTTGTTGATTAAGATATCAATACTCCCGAAGCGGGCGATTGCCTTAGCGACGATCTCTTTCAATTCATCGTGACTTCTGACATCAGCCTCAAGAGCTAGAGCTTCTCCGCCCGCAGATTGAATTCCTTCAATTGTTTCTTGGATTTGAGCAGAGGTATCTTTTGAAACGATGACGATATTCGATCCATCAGCAGCAAAACGGAAAGCAATAGCTTGACCTATCCCCTGGCCAGCTCCCGTAATGATAACAGTCCTCTTTCCATTTTTAGCCATCAGAACCCATATTCGTTGTGTTAGTTTTTCTTCTTTTTAGAAACACTTTTACTATCTGTTTTTACAGATTTTCTCGATTTAACCATTCCGCTTTTAATGTCACTACTTAATTCCTTTTCAATTTCTTCAGTAGAGGGGAGTTTGCCTTTCAATTCTTTAGGCAGCTTTTCCATCAAGTTCACTTTATAGCTGGAAACTCCAATAGGACTTTTCAGATTGTTAAGCGCATATTCAGCTGTAATTTTGTTCTTTTCTTTGCATAAGATAATGCCAATAGTGGGATTGTCCTCTGGTTGCTTAAGCAAACGATCCACAGCTGTCAGATAAAAATTGACCTGTCCCGCATCTGTTGCTTTGAATGGCCCTGCCTTCAACTCAATGACGATGAAACATTTGAGTTTGAAATGATAAAACAAAAGATCAATGTATCCATCTTCTCCACCAATCTCAAGGTGGTATTGCCTTGCGATGAAAGCAAAACCTTGCCCTAATTCCAACAGAAACTTTTGTAGATGGTCAATTAAG
>JABDFI010000023.1 GCA_013286595.1 Chlamydiota bacterium
TATAGTTCTGTTTGCAAAACTATTTTATAACAGGCTATCCGATGACGATGAGAAAAGCGTATACCTTTGATGATGTGGCTCTTGTTCCTCAGTTCAACAATGTTCCTTCTCGCACAGAACCCTCTCTTGAAACGTGGCTCACAAAGAACCGCAAAATTCACATGCCCCTTATCCCTGCCAACATGGACACCGTCATCAACGATGAATTAGCCGATATTCTTGTTCGATCGGGATCATTACCTATTTTTCATCGCTTTGCGCCCTTTGAATCGGTGGCCAAATGGGTGAAAAAATATGGGGATAAAGCCTTCATTTCTTCTGGCATTCAAAAAATAGATGAAACGAGAAAACTGCTCGACTTAGGAGCTGCGGGGATTTGCATTGATGTCGCTCACGGTCATTCCGACAGAATGTTCCATTTTATTCACGAATTAAAAAGAACTCATCCAGACAAGGAAATCATTGCAGGGAATGTATGCACAGCGATGGCGTATCACGATCTCGTCAATGCTGGAGCTGATGCAGTTAAAGTCGGTGTGGGGCCAGGAGCTGCGTGCACAACGCGCGTGGTCACAGGCTTTGGCGTCCCTCAATTCACAGCGATTTATGATTGCGCCAAGATTGCGGAAAAATTGCGCGTGCCTCTCATTGCAGATGGAGGGATCCGCAGCAGTCGCGATGTCGTGCTAGCTTTGGCAGCAGGAGCTAGTACCGTTATGATTGGAAAGCTCTTTGCTATGACCAAAGAAAGTGCAGCAACTAAACGACCCTCTGAAACTTCTCCTACAGGACAAGAAGCTAAATTTCGAGGACAGGCGAGCGAAGATTTTCAAAACGACTTTTATGGCGGATTGAAAAGCAAAACCGTCGCCGAAGGGATCGATTTTTGGGGACCCGTCTCCGGAACCGCTGAGCAGTTAATTAATCAGTTGCTCGGGGGATTGCGCAGCGGAATGACCTATGGGGGAGCGCGTAGCATCAAAGAACTCCAGAGAAAGGCTGAATTTGTGGAAGTGACAGCACATTATATTTCAGAGAGTAAACCAAGACCCGATTACGCTAAGAGCTAAACGATGAACCCTTACAATAAAAAGATCTACGATGCCGTTCACGGATTCATTCGGTTTAATGAACTCGAAAGAGAACTCATTGATTCGATTCCTTTCCAACGGTTGCATCATATTCATCAACTGGGGATCTCGTTTCTCGTTTATCCGGGAGCCACACATACCCGTTTTGAGCATTCTTTGGGTACCATGGAGCTCACAACCCGTATCTTCGATCATCTCTTCTTAAAGCAGATGTCTCACGAGGAAGCAGGCTATTGGAAGCAAATTTTGCGTTTTGCCGCTCTTTGTCACGACATGGGTCACCTTCCTTTTTCCCACGATGCGGAAAAGCCGATCTTAGGAAAGGGCGGACATGAAAAATGGACTGTGAAGATCATTCAAAGTGAATGGTTGCGCCCTGTGTGGGATCAGTTACAGGAATTAGTTCCTAATCGTAACGTCGCCCTCGATGTACTTAAGATGGCATCTGGCCAAGAGAAGTTACAGGAAATGGGCGTCGATGTCACCATGACATCGTTGGAAAATCTGTTAAGTGAAATCATTACAGGAGATTTTTTTGGCGCAGATCGGATCGATTACTTACTGCGCGATGCTCAATGCACAGGTGTATCTTACGGATTGTTTGACTACCAACAACTCATTGAGATGTTGTGCATCCTTGAGCAAGACGGTGAGCTTGCTTTAGGAATCGAAGAGAATGGGATCGAATCGTGTGAAGCTCTTCTTCTAGCACGCCATTTCATGCACCAACGCGTCTATCAGTATTCTTCGGTTCAATCGTATAAATTTCATTTAAAACGCTTCATGCATGCTTATTACACGCAAAGAAATTTCTTAAGCTCACTCGATCAGTATCTTTCTCAATCGGATAATGAAATCATGGCCGCTGTGCGATACGCAGCTAATCATCCACAAGAAATCGGTCATGCGGATGCAGCAGGACTCCTTAAACGGGAGTATAGATTCCGTGCGATCGAGATCGAAAAAGGGATAACAGAATCCGATCTACAAGAAATCCAGCAATCTTTGAGTATTCCTTCGGAGTTCATCGCTTGGAGCGTATCTCCTCATTCAAAGAACAATAAGGGGCTGAATTTTCTTGCACGTCTTAGATCAGGAGCTGTTGTCCCAGCAGCTGGATCTTCTGATATCATTGTACCTAGTAAAACCTTAAATTGGTTATTTATCTCACCGGAATTTGAACAGGCTGTGCGATTAAAGCTGGAGGGGAGTCAGCCGTGTTTCAATCGATAAAAAGAGAGTTCCACTCTCTACAGAGCACTCACCGCTTTTTCATCTTCTTTGTGATGCTATGCAGCTTCTTGATTTCAGCGGATTACTCGATCATTCGCCCTGTGAGCAACGCTACATTTATCACCTCATTTGGCACAGAGTATTTTCCCTATGCTTGGCTACTTACTGTACCTCTCAACATCCTTCTCGTGAGTTGGTATAACAAGTTCTTACCTCGTTGGGGCTGTTTTAAGACTTTTTTAGCCGTCGCTTCTGCGATTGCACTCTTTAATTTTTTCTGTGCGCTCTTTCTCAAAGAAATCAACTGGCTGCCCTTTGTTTTTTATGTGTGGAAAGAGGTCTACATCATGCTGATGTTCCAGCAGCTGTGGTCAGTGATCCATGCCACCATCGCGTACTCTCACGCTAAGTATTTGTACGGGATGATCTTTGGAGTAGGGGCTTGTGGAGCTGTGTTGGGGAGCCTATTACCCGGATTTTTTGCTGTCAAACTAGGCTCGGAAACTCTTTTATTTGCCACGCTTCCACTTTATGCTCTCTTAAGCCTCTGCTATGCCCAAGCGTTAAGAAAAACTTCAGAAGGTCTAGCATTTAAACTCGATGATGAGAAAACAAAAAACTCAACTCAAGCATTCATGCACGGATTTACCTTAATCCGCTCTTCCCGTTTCCTCGTCTTCATTTTATTGATCGTCATCTTCATGCAGCTCTCTTCTACTCTGATCGATTACCAGTTTAACTCTTTTTTACAACAGGAGATCCCCGATAAAGATTTGCGCACCCAGTATACAGGGCGCATTCTGGGCATTGTCCATGTGATCTCTCTATGTTTGCAATTTGTGGGGTCATTTTTACTTGTTCATTTTTTAGGGATGAGACGCAGCCATTTTTTTGTTCCTCTTTCTCTATGCCTCAATGCCGTCGCCTTTTTGTTCATGCCCACTTTTGCCCTCATCACCAGCTCTTACATCGCCGTCAAATCGTTTGATTTTTCTCTCTTTGGGGTGATCAAAGAGATCATGTACATCCCGTTGAAAAAAGATGAAAAATTCCGCGCTAAAGCCTTCATTGATGTCTTTGCTCATCGCACGTCTAAAGCGGGAGCTTCCTTTTTAATTTTAGGATTGCAGTACTTAAGCCTACCCCATCTTCAGCTGACGCTATCTTGGATCGGCTTAATTCTCTTTTCTCTGTGGTGCCTTCTTGTGCATCGCATGCTCAAGAACGAGCTTGTAGTAAACGCGTAAGCTAGCTATGAAAAGATTAGACATCTTGCGTAACCTGCTTTGCTCAGAAAAATCAAAGATTTTCTAGGCAAATTTTTAGAATCTACGGTAGTAGATTCGGGTAGCGGAGGCGAAGCGACTTTGGTAAGTCGCTTAGATGACGATACAAAAATTGGACAGAAAATATTTGGTTTTAATGAGTAAATGAGGTTACGCAAGATGTCTACTATGAAGCGCTTATCGCCCGACCAGATCCTCAACGACCCTCTTCTCAACAAGGGAACCGCTTTTACACAAGAAGAGCGGGATCGGTTGTCTCTTCATGGCTTTTTACCCTTTCACATCTCCACGATGGAAGAGCAGCTAGAGCGTCGCTATCAGAATTTCCGAGAAAAGCCCAATGATCTCACCAAGTACACTTATTTATCTAATTTACAAAATCGCAATGAGATCCTCTTTTACAGGTTAGTCTATGAGCATTTACATGAAATGGTCCCCCTGATTTACACACCCACAGTGGGGGATGTCTCCGTTCTTTTCAGTACTCTCTATCGCAAGAATCGGGGAATCTACTTTTCATTTCCCCTTCGCGAGAAAATAGAGGAGATTGTAGCGCAATTACCCGCAGAAATCGATGTCATCGTCGTCACCGATGGCGAGCGCGTCCTTGGATTGGGCGATGTCGGCATTGGGGGCATGGCCATCTCTCAAGGAAAATTGGCTCTTTACACCCTTTTTGGGGGGATCCACCCAGCGCGTACTCTGCCTGTAATGCTGGATGTCGGTACCAATAATACCCAGTTATTAAAAGATCCTCTCTATCTCGGATGGCGCCATCCTCGCATAACAGGGGAGGCCTATGATCAGTTCATCGACGCCTTTGTTCAGGCTATTAACAAGCGATTTCCTTATGTGCTCATTCAATGGGAAGATTTTGCTAAACAGCACGCAAGACCTCTTCTCGACAGATACCGAGACAAGGTTTGTTCGTTTAATGATGATATTCAAGGCACAGCAGGAGTTGTCTTAAGCGCTATTTTATGTGCACACCAACTCTTAAGACAACCTCTCAAGAACAGTAAAATCGCCATTCTCGGTGGAGGATCAGCTGGAATGGGGATTGCCAACTTGATCAAACAGGCAATGATTGCGGAAGGGGCAATGATTCAAGAAGCCGCTCAATCTGTTTACATCGTCGATCGTGAAGGACTCATGATTCAAGATAAAGAGGAAGTAGCTTCATGGAATCTCAATCAAGGGGAAAAAATCACCCTAAAAGATGTGGTCCAACACGCACGACCTACCGTATTAATTGGCGTATCAGGACAGCCTGATCAATTTTCTGAAGAGATCGTTCAGATGATGTGCTCTTATTGTGAAAGACCGGTGATTCTCCCTCTATCCAATCCCACCACCTATTCTGAAGCGAAACCTCATGATCTTATCCATTGGTCTAAAGGAAAAGCTCTTATTGCCACAGGAAGCCCTTTTCCACCTGTAACGTACCAAGGGAAAACCTATCCCATTGCTCAATGCAACAACGTCTACATTTTCCCAGGAGTGGGTCTAGGAGCAGTGATAGCTCGCATCTCTTCCATTCCCGATGAGATGTTCATCACAGCAGCGCACATTTTAAGCACGCATTCCCCCCTTGCAAAGCACAAAGAGGGAAGTCTGTTTCCTGACTTAACTCACTTGCGTCAAGTGAGCCGTGAGATCGCCATCGCCGTTGCTAAACAAGCCCAAGCACAAGGGCTTACTCAACATAAGCTTGATCAGATCGAGCAACAAGTCGATGCTTACATGTGGTTTCCCGATTATATGTAGATCACGCGTAAGAAAAATGGGGATTCTTCAAAAGCACCTTCAAAGCCGTTTCATAACTAGGTTCACTGGTCACCTCGCGCACTAATTCTGAATAGAGCACTTGATTATTTTCATCTAAGACCAAAATCGCTCGTGCACATAAACCTTCAAGTGGACCATTTTTAATTAAAACACCATACGTTTCAGCAAATTCTTTCGAGCGCAAAATCGATAGAGTTGTCAGATTAGTCATCTTTTCCTGAGAACAAACCCTTTTTTGTGCAAAAGGGGAATCCATAGAAGCAATGATGAGCTGCACTTGCGGATGTCTCTGGATGACATCGTTAAATTTCTTAGTCGATAAAGAACATACCGATGTATCCAAACTGGGAACGATGTAAAGAATTTTCCTTTTCCCTTGAAAATCCTTAAGAGAACGATCCGTTAAGTTTTCATCGACGAGTCGAAAATCAGGAGCTGATGTTCCTACTTGGGGAAGTTCACCCGATGTTGTGAAGGGATTTCCTTTGAATGTGATTTCGGCCATATTTTTTCCTGGGTTGTATATTTTATACTATCAGAAGTTAACAAAAAAAATCTTTTCCCATAAGAAAAAAATGTTTTGCTCAAAATGTTAACAATTTGTTAAATTGCTGCAAAAAATTTCTTAAGGAAACCCTTAAAAAGAACTTGAGATATGAAAAACATTCTTTGTAACCGATCTGCAGAACTTGTGAAGAGTTACTTAAATAACCATCACACCACCTTTTTGATTTTATCTAAAGATAGTGACACCATCCCTGCGGGAAAGTGCAACCGTGTGCGCACTCCTCAAATATCCTCGCAAATGGGAAGATTGGCTCTCATGAAAAATAGCCCAAGAAATCAGCGCACCATTAGTGCTACGTGCTATTCTAAATCGACATTGAATCAAGACGTAGCAGTCACCAACTGCTGCATCAATCAGAAAAAGCGAATAGATCCCTTTTTTACATTGAATGGGGAACGGCAGGCTATCCTATTCTCGGGGCGGTTTAGCTGTCAACGCTTCCGGGAGTATCTGTTGGTTTATCGACAGATCAAGAATATGAAATTAAATCGTCACTCTAATCCGCTTCAATACCAAATCACTCTCCTCAAAGACCCCAAGAAACCAACCGACACACCGCCACTAGAGTGGACAATCCCTCACAAGGAAGAACGCCATTTCTGCATTGCGCATACGATTAAACATCGCTGATTTTTTGAGCATTTCGAAGATTTTAAAGGACTAAGCAGGCAAAACAGAAATCAACACGGGGACGCAGTGACGCAAAGATTTTATGGTTCATCCGACAAATGAGTACCTCTAGCAGGTAAGGGCATTAAGCTCACCCACAAGTCCTAACCCAACTATTACCCATAAATCAACTGAGAAACTTGTATTTGGAAGACTTCTTTTTTACCACCCGCTTCGCTAGAGAGCGCAGAGTTCACAGAGAGCGGCTTCGCCGTCACAAAAGAAAAAGACGGCGAAGCCGCTCTCTGTGAACTCTGCGCTCTCTAGCGAAGCGGGTGGTAAAAAAAGGAAATAAGCCTCCATGAATCTAGTACGCATTTGTCGGATGAGCCGATTTTATATATATTTGAATTTTCTCTGCGTCCCTGCGCGCCGCGTTGATTTAAGATTATGTATAAAAGTCACTTAAGTGTTTTTTCAGCAAAGCCGACGTAACCTGTCGTTAGGGAAGAGGAAAAGAGGAACCTCACGCGTTCATCGACTTTGCGTTTAACGATGCTAGTCCAAAAAGGGAAAGATAATTGAGGTCGAAGTCCTTTCATCTCTTGAACCTTTAAAGAGTATTGCTGACACCAGCCCGTTAATTCTTGTGGCTTAATGAACATGCGATAGACATGGATGTTTTTAGGCGTATTGGGAACACACCATTCTACCCCTTTAATCACAATTAACCAACTGAGCCAGTTTCGATTAAAGGTATGAAAAAAGAATAGGCCTCCTTTTTTTAACACGCGAGAAGCTTCTGCAATCACGCGTTCAGGGCGATCGACATGTTCGAGCAAATCCATAGCAGTAACAACATCAAAACTTTCATCCTCAAAAGGGAGTTGTTCTGCATCAGCTCGGATGTAGCGCGCAGATTGCGTCGCATCCATCGTTTCAGCAAGCCTTAAGCTGGATGCTGATAGATCAATGCCCGTGACACGATGACCTGCCTTCGCTAGATCATTTGAGAGAAATCCAGCCCCACAACCAATGTCCAATACAACTTGCCTTTGCTTATGAATGACACTCTCAATCCAAGGATTGCGCGTTTCATTTTCTTTTCTCAAGAGAGCAATGGGATGAGCATCATCGGTATACCAACGCTCATCGAGCTCTTCATAAAAGGCGTTGTTAATTACAGCTGTTTTTCTTTCCATATGAAGTTCCAGTAGATGAGTTGATAACAACCAAAAAGTGCCGTGAATCCCGCCTGTGCTACAAGAACCCCTTTCACCAAGCCCTGATGCACAGCATAAGAGGTGAGAAAAGAGGGGAGTTCAGCACCATGAAGAAGAGGCCATAAGCAACCCAAAAGGGTCAATGTTAGAGGATGATTCAAAAAGAGGATCGCATGTAGCCACTGTTCAGCCGCAGGACAACACTCCTTATGAACAAATTCATCTTTGGTCACCAAGATACAAGAAAAGATCGCAAGTCCAACGTAAACCTTGAGATACAATCCCGTACAAGGCAAGAACAATACCCATAAAAAACAAATCAATACACTCAAGGTGTCTAGGGGATGACCGATCCGCTCCCAGCGTGGTAAACCCCGTTTCCAATGAAAATAAAATTCATCCACAAAAATGGTGATGGATTGTACAAGGAAGGGAGCAAGGATTAGAGCGATCATGTTTTAACTCGCTTTTGAAGTATCGATCCTGAAATGGTCAAGCCTGGCCCGAAAGCCATACTCACAATGTAAGATCCCTCTTGAACGTCAGGATCATGAAGCATTTTCTCCCAAATATGAGGAAGCGTAGCAGAAGACATATTCCCGTAGTTACGGAGAATCTGGGTCGAATGAGCAATCTGATCTTCTCGTAAGGATAATCTCTGTTTGAGTTGTTCGATGATTTTGGGGCCACCTGGATGAATGGCGAAGTAAGCAGATTGTCTAATAGAGGATTCGTCTAATTGAGTGCGCTGTATCAAACGGGATAAATACCCCTCTACAAAACGTGCGATGACAACAGGAACTTCCTTTCCCAAGGTCATCGCATGACATAAATCGTCGCAGCTCCATGTCATGTAATTGATTGAGTCAGGGATGATCTCTTCTAGCAAGCCTACAATGGAAAGATAGTGGCTATCGGGAAAATCTTCTTCGCGATGCACGGAATACTTGATGAACCCGTCAGCAAACAAACTCTGAACGATCAGCTGTTCGGTCGTGTCATGTAGAGGATGCATGTGTAAGCTGCACAATTCCGTATGGAGAATATCCACGCGAGATCCCATAGGAGAGGGGAGTGCTAAAGCACCCAAGGCCATTCTCATAGCAGGCATAGAAGCATAGCATCCCATATGGTAAGCATGGGTCACTACTGTGTTTTTTCCTTCTAATCTTGAAACGATTTTTTGAGCAGGACTTGGAGAAACATACCCGGTACAGGTAACATGGATCATCTGCTGAGGAAGATCTTCAGTGCAGGTATACCATTTCCCAACTATCTCGGAAACTTCTCGATCGAAAAAACGCATTCTCTCTTTAAATCCTGGAGAGCGTGTTAACGAATAGATTTCCCTTTCTTCATCATTCTCTAGCAAGGGATCCAGCAACTGAACGCCACGACTTTTGATCGTTTCACTATTGGTTCCCAATTGAGACAATTTAGTTTTGAGATGCAGGTAATGAGAGTCATAATCCCGATCATTTGCTCCATGAGCGGCTCTAGCGTGTAGTTTAGCTAACCATTCTAGAATATTCTGCTGAGGAATCTCATATCGAGGTCTAATAGGTTGAAAATTTGTCAAACAGAAAGACATGGAAGTTCTCGCGCTTAATTTGTGTATATATATTCGCCAAAGGTCAACCAAGGCGGTTCAGCTTGTAGCGGTTCGTATTCTTGAATATTAAAATTTTTCTCGTTTGCCAACAGGCTCTCCAATGCCTGTTTCTGCCTCTCGGAAAGCTTATGTTCAAGCACTAGAACATCCAGCTTCATCGCCTGCGATCCTTTGAACTGGATTTCATGCATTTGGGTTTCTAAGGCTTTGCAGAAATATTCCAGCCAGCTCGTCATATCCATACTGTTATTTCTGACTGATTGGAGCGCCTGGTAGTAATCCTGTCTATTCCTGTCGTAGTATTCGCTGATGGTGAAAAGTTTTTTAAAATCGTACCCTGAACGATAGAGATATAAGGTGGATAGAAGTCGGGATGTCCTGCCGTTTCCGTCTACAAACGGATGGATGTGAACGAGCTGGAACTGCGCAATTCCGGCAGCAAGAACAGGAGGGATTGTTTGTTCATTTTGCAGCCAATCCGTGAGCTCGACCATCAAAACAGGGATGTCGTAAGGCGCTGGCGGTGTATAGATGATTTCTTTTGTTTTCGAGTTCGCAACGTAATTTTGAATGGTCCTGTATTGTCCTGGCTGCGCTGTATTGCCTCTCACGCCATCTACTAGGTGTCTATGGATTTCCCTGATCAAACCATCTGTTATCATTCCCTGGGAAAAAACATAGTCGGCAACAAAATCAAAAGCTTTTTTATAGTTCAGCAGTTCCTTTACTTCTTCAGAATCGACGCCTTGCATTTTTTCCTTTATCGTGTCATAAAAGACCATATTGAGCAACTTTTTTTATGACATTTTATGACATTTTTTATGACAATTCTATAAAAAACACGTCGTAAAGCTACCCTAGCCAAAAATCAATTATGGTTATATCACCATCATGAGCCCTGTTACTAAGAGAACTACCGCGAATATTTTCCTTACTTTTTTGGCGTTGAGCTCGTGAGCGAGTTTAACTCCATATCTTGCAGAGAAAAACGAAGTGATGCCCACGACGACAAAAGCGGGGAGGTTGATGTACCCGAGGGTAATCGGGAATTGAGTATTTTCCCAGCCCACAATGAGGTAAGCAATCGTTCCAGCTGTGGTCAGAATTAAAGAACAAGCCGAGGAGGTCCCAATCGCTTTCTTATGAGGGATTTTATAGGCATTCAAAAGAGGTACGATCAATGTGCCACCTCCAATCCCTAGGAGGTTGGAGACTGCGCCGATCCCTGTACTCCATATGAATAAAATGCGCGTTCGAGGTAAATGGTAGAGTTCATCGTAATGAGGTTCATGTTTCCAAAAATGCCAAGCAAGAATAAGGAGGAAAACGCCGAAGAAAATTTCCAGCACAATCCCTGAAAGAAGATTGGCCGATAGCGCACCCAGCACCGTTCCGAGTACCAGCCCAAGGGCCATCTGCTTAACCACTTTCCATACAACGCTTCCTCGTTTATTGTGACCAAGAGTGGAGGAAAGTGTATTGAGGATCATCGAAGCCAATGACGTTCCAATGGCCAAGTGCATCAAATACGGTTGAGGAAAATCCAAAAAACTAAAGATGAAGTAGAGACAAGGAACTGCGATCACTCCTCCGCCAATTCCCAACAATCCAGCCAGAATGCCAGAAAGAACACCTATAATCCCATAAGCTATTAAGCTAATTAGAAGAAGTACCACAGCGCGATCTCCCTACAAAAGATCCTTACTCTCTCATAAAAGATCACATTTAAAATAGCAAATTACAGATTAACCTCATCGTTCAGTATCATTTTTGATAACAATTCTTCAGAGCAGTGCTTCTTTTTCTTTATCTTTAACTTGAGCACCCTTACTTAGAAGAAAAGAAACTAATTTTGCTTTTTTAAGATTGATAGCGCAACGTACTGGAGTGTGAGAGTTAAGATTACGTTGATTAAGATCTGCGCCGTACTCTAGTAGCAATTCAATAAATGCTTGAGCAGAATCCGCTTTAACCGCATGATGCAAAGGCCCATTTCCTTGTTTGTCGGATAGCTTGGGATTAGCTCCCAGTTCTAGTAATCGCTTGGCAAGAGGATAATGTTGCTTCTTGGTAGCTAACACAAGAGCTGTGGATCTAGTAAGTGCTGTCGGTTCATCAATATGGGACGTGGATAAACTTTCTTTCACCCCATGGATGTCGCCCCTCATGACGACGCGATGTAAATCGGAAACGTAATAAGGATTTCCTTCTTTTTCTAAAGGAAACCATCTAGAACTATTTTCTACAACTCCTTTAATATATAAATCCTGAAATAATTTTCTATTTCCTAATAGAAGATCATGATCTGACATTGAAACAATGGGAGATTTTTTTCCTGATTTTATAGATTGAAACTTTGTCACACATTGTGAACCAATTTGGTATTTTTCAAGATTACTTAAGATTCCTCCATCATAGAGAAATGATGGTGGATAAAAACTAGCATCTTCCATTCTTACGACAAATCGATTGCCACGATCATAAGACTGCATTAAAAAAGAACCCCGAGTTGCCCTGAGAACATCAAGCATGTTAAAATTATCCAGCCATTCCGGCTCATCTGTATTTTGTTTATCCATTAGTGTTACAAAGCCGTCGCCAAAAAAATGGCCCGTTTTTGGTCGAAGCAAACGATAAGCTTGTGCAAAAGTTCCTAGAGGATCTACGAGATGTCTAAAACACCAACGTGTAACGATGAGATCCAATTTTCCAGTAAGATAAAGATCATTTTGTTTTAAATTTTTTTCTAGCTTCTCAATTGCGAACGCCCCTAAATTATAAATGATGCAGTTCTTCTTTTTGACTTGCTTTTCACCATGGTTAGATTCTCCTCTTAGACTAATGATATGGACCGTGATATCCTCTCTTAGATCTTTTAGCGTATTCAAATGTTTAGCAAGCCCTTCTCCCCATTGGAAATTTCCTGCTCCAATGTCCATGGCATAAAAATGGGTTTGTGATAGAGGAGCTTCGCGAATGAGGGATTCCATGAACCCATAATCATTGATCGAACATATCTCATAACCCTCCCTTCCATTATAGGCTCCCCATGCGCTCTTAGAGAGCTGCTTTAAGCTGAAAAATGCTCCTGCTATCGCGTTTTGAACGACTTGAGGTCGTTGTCTCCAATCCACAATGCTCTGTTCTTTCCAGCTCACACTTTCACTGCTTAAATTAAAGATCGTCCAATCCCACATTTGGCAAACTAGAGGAAGCTTTCTCGCTTCATCTCCCAGATAATCAACCAGTCTACTAAAGACATAATCAGGTATTATTTCGGTTGCAAATTTTGAAGGACAAAGTGCTTTCCAGGGAACCATTTCAGAGCTCAACCCACTCACGGTTTTGCTCCAGTCCTTACATATACAGGGAAGCTTTCTTCCCTCATCTCCCAAATAACCACTTATTCTACCAAGAGCATAATCTGGTAAATTTTTATTTGAAAATGGAGATGTTGTTGTTGGAGGTGTTATTGCTGACATGATAGTTACCTGTTATAATTTTCATTTAGTTAATTAGCCATCTTGCTCGAGAGCCATCAATAGTCTGTCCTAGATACTTAATTGATAAGGTGTTATGGAGGAAATTATTTGATTTTTTCGCTCTATATTTACAATTATACTTCTTTAATTTAAAATAATAAATAATAAAAAAAATTTTAACCTTTAATTAAATTAAAATTATAAATATAATAATAATTATAATTATAAATCAGGAGATTTTACAATGTCATTATCTTTATCCGGCTTAGTTCCTTTAACTTTAGAAGCGACAGTGGAGAGAGCACCTGTGCTTGCCTCTTCAAAAACTACATTTAAACCTGCAACGATTGGCATAAAGGCTATCTCTAGCTCTAGTGTCGTTTTCGGAAGCGACGTTATTGACCATATATTAAGCTTTCTTCCTGCTAATGAAAAAGCTCAAGTCCGTCCAGTATGCAAAGCTTGGAGTACTCTACCGCTCGTCAACAACGACGGGTATCTAGATCTTTCTGGACAGCCTAATTTATCAGATAGCGATCTTAAAAACATTCTTGATAATGCAAGTGGTGGTACTCCCATTATCTCTATCAATCTATCTAATTGCAAATACATCACAGATGCTGGCCTTGCCCATTTAAAAACTCTCACATCTTTAAGGTCACTTGATCTAAGCGGGTGCTATAACATCACAGATGCAGGCCTTGCTCATCTAGAAACTTTCAAATCCTTAAGCTCACTTAATCTCAGCAAGTGCCATAAGATCACAAATACAGGCCTTGCCCATCTAGTAACTCTCACACTCTTAAGCTCTCTTAATCTAAGCGCATGCGATAAGATCACAGATACTGGCCTTGCCAATCTAGTAACTCTCAAATCTTTAAGCTCACTTAATCTCAGCGAGTGCTATAAGATCACAGATGTTGGCCTTGCAGATTTATCAAAACTCACACTCTTAACCTCACTTGATCTAGGCACGTGCCCTAAGATCACAGATGTTGGCCTCGCCTATCTAGTAACTCTCACATCTCTAACCTCACTTGATCTAAGTGGGTTGACAAACATCACAGATGCTGGCCTTGTCCTTCTAGAAACTTTCACATCTCTAAACTCACTTACTCTAAATGGGTGCGACATCACAGATGCTGGCCTTGCCAATCTATCAAAACTCACACTCTTAAGGTCACTTAATCTAAGCGCATGCAATTATATCACAGATGCTGGCCTTGCTTATCTAGAAACTCTCATATCTTTAAGCTCACTTAATCTCAGATCGTGCTTAAACATCTCAGATGCCGGCTTGGCCAATCTATCAAAACTAAAATCTCTAAGCTCGCTTAATCTAAGAGATTGCTTTATCACAGCGATTGGCCTTGCCCATCTAGAAACTCTCACACTCTTAAACTCACTTGATCTAAGAGAGTGCAGAAACATCCGAAATGCTGGTCTTGCCCATCTATCAAAACTCAAATCTCTACTCCAGCTTCAACTAGATAATTCGGGGATTACCATGGAAGCTGCTGCAAAAGTTTTTAAGGCGAAACTGATCATTCAGAGATAAATGGATTAGACCTCTACCTCTCACATCTCTAAGCACACGTCAACTAGATGTTTCGAGGATTACTTGGATACTTCTACTTCCTTCAGTGATGGTAAATTATTGTTTTAATTTACCTCATCAGGTAAACACGGTTTAATCACCAGATAGTCCAAGGAGGAGTAATGTTTCAAAATAAAAATTTATTTTTGATGGCATGTATAGTCCCGATGTTGATCGGTTGTGATGCTGCGATGACAAAAAAAACATGTGCTACTAAAGAAACTTGCCAAACAGATCCCAACTGCAAATGCTGGTGTTCGGTCAAATGTGATTGGCGAGTTAAAGTAGCAGGGGACAAGCCCGTTTATATCGAAAATGACCCCAATGGCAAATTTTGCTATTGCAATCAGTGGGACTACGACCATTACCGAGATAATTGCATTGAGCACAAGCATATCCCTGAACCAAAAAATCCCTAAATTCTGCACGAGCCCTGAAACTCAGGGCTCATTCAAAAATTTCACTATATTTTATTTGATTCTAAGCACACAAATGAGGTCTCTAGGACAAGGACCGTATAAACGTTCGCCCTTTCATAGCGGCTATGATTATAAGCATTTATATTAAATTAAAAAACAAATATTTTATTATAATAAATGCAATGAAAATTAAATATTTACTTAAAACGTTTGATTTAATAATATAATAATAATTAATATGTATAACATATAAAAAAGGAAAAATTATGACCTCAGCATTATCATCTCTAACTTTAGATCCCATAACCTTACCCACTGTGCCATCCTGGGCGTTTGAAGCCTCTAAAAAAGCAAAACACGTTCAATCTTCTAGAGTCGGCTTCGATAAAATACCCGAGGATGTTGTTTTACAAGTATTTACCTATCTCAACGAGAAAGACAAACGAATTGCAGCCATGGTAAGCAAAAATTGGAACAAAAAATTCACAGTGGAATTTCCCTTGCCTGATGAATTATTGGGGATTGTGCATGACTATGCGGGATTGGAAAACTCAACCATGCTGGCACTTGCATACCCCAACAAGAAAAACAATCAACAAATACTGAAGAATCAAAAAGCTGTGGAGAAGATATTTTTTTTCCACCAGGGGTTGGGAGCTTGGGACCGGGGGAGGCGTGATTGGAGTTCCTTCAGCGATCTATTCATCACAGGAAAAGATCTCTATCAAACGACATTACTTCTTCTCATAGGAGAGGGTGATGTTCGCAGGCAACATGGACTTATTAGAGGATTTGAAGGGCCAAAAAAATACTATTCTCCAACAGAAAGTCATGAAAAACAACACCTACCTTATGATGATTCAGAAGGCTTTGCACCTATTATTGTAGGGAGAGAAACTCCAATGAATGCTTTACGCCATTTAGCATATGATCTTGCTTGCGTCGAGTATGACCGTATGATAGAACAAAACAAAAGTAGCCAAGATAAATTTGATTTTATATTCAGTACTCGATTCAATCAGAAGTATAGCATCGTTACCGAATTTTTCAATTTGACCAACCAACTTTTTGGAGATCCTGAAACTTCGCATCAAATGTCAAAGTGGCAAAAGTGTAACAATGGAGCATGCATCTATGAGGACAGGTCGATTACACCTATGACGCCTGCTCAAAGAGCTAAAGTCGTCTTTACATACCTTGAGAACCGACTCAGTGATGTTTCAAAATAAAAATTTAGTTAGGCTAAGGGGCATCTGTTCTATCTAGCGCAACGTCTGATAATTAATCTTATGTTGCTTTCAGATGGAGTCCCTTAGATCTTCCAAGCAGCTCGTAAGTCCAAAATAACCAGTGAAAAGGCAGCTTCTCGATACGATTTGCTGACATCAAATCCCGCTTTTCCTATAAAGGCATTGCGTCCAAAATCTGCACCAGGTTGAGGTAACTTAGTCCCTGGCTTATCGAGATCCACTTGATAGCATTCATAAAGTGTTTGAAAAAGAAGATGAGCGATGTTGCGCTGGTCTTTGACTCCATCTCGTGCATCCAAAAGAGTCTTTTCTAAACATTCAAAATAGTAGCTCATCTTGTCAAAATCATCAGCTGAGATGGATTCATCCAACCCGTGTAAGGCCACTTCGACTTGAGTACGAGCCACCACGCGTTGCCGTTCACTTAAAGTTGAGCTATAACCAGCTTCTTGATTTAAAAAAGCCTTTTCCCCATAGCCACCATGGTTGAGCTGTTCCCTTTTTTCTGGACATTCTTTCCGGTGAAGAAAGTAAATGTGAAAATACGGGCGCGAGGCCACTTGTTGATAATTTTCGTCAAAAACTTTAAAAATGGCTCGTTCTTTAATCGACCCCAATCGTTCAGCTGTAGAGGCCAAATGTTCGTCTTCAAGTCTTAATTCAGCTAGCAAGTCCAAACAGTGCTTATGGCGTTCTGATTGCAATTTAGGTGGAGGACGCACAATAACAACTTCAGAACTTTTCAAACGAACAGGTGGCGGTGAACCCAATGTAAGGGGCTTTAAGCGAGAGGATAAAGAAAAATCTGAGGATGATTTAATACCCGTCTCTGAATGTTCAGGTTTGATTCTTTTGTAGATCACACCCATCATTTCAGCAGCTTTTGCAACCATACTCGATAACAGGTGTTCGGAATCGGACAACTCTTTTTGTGCTAATTCACCACCTTCCGTTATCTCTTCCAAACTCTTTGAAAGTTCAGACTGTTTAAAGATGAGATCGTCGATTATACGATCAACGCGTAAAGCAGTTTCATAAAGCTCTAAAGGGTGATGTTTTTTACATGTCCAAGGGTCCCCTACTTCACAAGATTCCATTCCCTCTACCAGCACTTGGTATTCTTTTAGCAACCCCGAGAGATGTTCGCAGCTAGAATGATGATTGGCAAAGTCAGAATGCCGGAAGGAAATAGACACAAAATCCCCCTTAAATTTAAAGAAATATTGTAACATACATTAAGATTTGAATGGAATACAAAAAAGCTTAATTTTATGATGATTAGCTACTTAATTGATTTTAACATAAACATGTAGATTTTTCTTTATATTAAATTTTATTAATAGTATAATTTAAACTAACAACATTAACTCAAGAGGTAAATTATGTCATCCCCCTTAAGTCCAACTAGCCCGAATTTTAATCGTCCGGTTTCGGTTCTTGCGGAAGCTGAAAAACATCAGATGCTTCCTCCTCGTAAAAAGGAAAGCTTCCCAATAACAGGTGAGGGAGTGGGCGGCTTAAAGCTTGATAAAGTGGAGCGATCGAGTCGTATAAGTCTTTCTTTAAACAAATCTAGATCCAGTTTAAAGCTTGAAAATTCTCCTCACCCAGCTTCTCCAAAATTCAGTTTAAAACTTGAGGCTGAACCTATTTTTTCCGCTCCTTCCTCGCGTGCTTCGTCTGCATCCGACCCATCCCCTTTTGCAAGTTCTAGTGGCAGTGCAGCTCTATCCACTCCTGAGCGAGCTTCAGCCCCAGAATCGTCTCCTGCTTCTATTTCATCTTCTTCATCAATTTCCTTACTTAGTCATCAGGGCAAAAAAAAGATGAATGGCATAACCCTCGACCTATCTGAGGATAGTGGTCAATTTACTTCACTTTTAAGTCATTTGCAGAAAACCCCTCCCTCAATACAAATCACAGATCACGATGAGGATGAAGCGTCATCCTTTTCTCCTCAACCCGCCTCATCTTTAACAACAGCTCAAAGTGTATTTCAACAAGTAAAACTCACAGATCAAGCAAAAACACTGGCTTTGGAACCTATCTCTCTTGAAGATGACATAGATAATCCTGATGGGTTCTTCAACGATGAAATCTTCAACGACGGAGGAGCGGCGCGTTTTAGATGTAATGCCACTGGTTGTCCTGCACTTACTGAAAAAGCAGTAGAAGCTGTTACAGATGAAATCCAAGAAGAGTGCCAACCCTCAATAATAGTGAAGCCAAAAATGGAATCAATAGCACTGAACTCAGAAGAACGCCAACGCTTTCTGGAAACAAGAGCACAGAACCGAAGGATTTTACAAGAGTGGAATAGTCAACGTGCTTTTGATGTTCGAGGAAGGCTACTGGAACTTAGAGGAAGTGAAGATGGCGCTTTTCTTCATATTGAAAAAGGCATTCCCAGCTTTAAGGAACTGGAGAAATCCCCCCTTGGCGATTATGTCCGTCAAATGGGTTATGAACTGGTCAGGCCTCTCCCCTTAGAGCCGGGGAAAAGTGGCAATGCCGCTTTGTTCATTATTCGCCAACCAGGTCGCAACTTGAAAATATGGCATAGCGTGCTAAAAATAGATAAGATCACAAGCTTGCAATGGTTTACAAGGGATTCTTTCGGCTTGAACCACTTCATCATGAATGCGTCTCGAGGTGATGCTTGTATTAAAGCCATTGGACCTCATCGTAGACTACACTCCACGGATCACATCATAGGATATAACTTTAAACAAAAAGCAATACAAAACCCACCAGCTGACGAAAGTTTATTGTTGGCCAGCATATCTCCTTTAATGGATGGTTCTGACTTATCAGACGTAATAAAGGAAGGAAGATTGCCCCCAGCTCAAGTGAAAAAAATTATGCTTCAAATTGCTGAAGGTTTAGATCACCTACATTCTCATGGAGTGATTCATAGAGATCTCAACCCCCATAATATTCGCATCAAATCTAATGGCGATGTGATCATATTTGACTTCGGTACGGCAAGTAAAATGGACCAGCCTTTGATTTCTTTGGATACTCCTTATCAAGATCCTGCAAAAGATGTCAGTCATTGGGATGGTTGGAGTTTAGGATGTTTAGGCTACCAAATGCTAACGGGCAAACGTCTATTTACCTCAAAATGGCAAGCCTTTGACTATTATCAAAGTGAAAAAGGCATCACTTTTCCCCCTGGAACACCCTCTGATCTACGAGAGATGATCCAAGGTTTAGTAAATGTACAAGGCAAAAAGCGATTAACTCCGAGCGAAATTCACACTCGTGCTTCTGCGCTGCCAGCGCCTGTGCTTGCCTCTTCTTTAAGAGCGCAGCCAGTTTCCATTGCCTCTTCTTTACTCGCATCTTTAAGCCCACAAGCGACAGCACAGCCAGCGTCTATGCTTGCCTCTTCTTTACTCGCATCTCTAAGCTCACAAGCGACAGCACATAATTAGGCTTCTTTGATTCTTGCTTGGGGTGAAACATCGATCGCTAGGTGTTGGCGGGAATCAACATCAATGAGGGTCACGGTAATCGTGTCCTTCATTTCTCTATTGGGCATAAATAGGATTCTATTGAATAAGGAATAAGGTGGAATCACCTCTTCTTTCATCACCTTGGCCTTGTAGTCTTTCTTAAGTTTTTTTTCCGAGCGCATCGTTACTACAGTATCAACCGTTCCTGGTATCATCATAGGCCAAAAGAAGAAGCTCAAAGCTTTAAAAGCAATCGATCGACCAAGTGCCGATCTACCGACTTTAGAAAGCACCTTTTTTGTTTCAATGGTCTCTACATCTACATAATCTGGATCTAATGAATATTCATTAGGAGAATTGTTTTGAATCGTCACCTGAAGAGGTTGGACGCCTTTGCTTATAAGATCGTGACCAAGTAATTGCTTACTCTCATGATGAGATAAAGCTTTAATTTGTACATCGACTCCTTTTTCTTCCTTGTCAAAAGCTGGCATGATGGAATGTGCAATGGAAGTTAACGGCCTAACTTGTTGGTATTCTCTTCCTAAATAAACGGAAGCGCTTAGCAAAAATACAATGACAATTCCTGAAAACACTTTATTCTTCATAATAACCTCAAATTTAATAAATACGCCATATTATACATGAAATATAATTGCAGATCAAGAAACTAAATCAATGATATAATAATTAACAATTTTTGATTTTATTTATGTATAAACCACAGAGGCGGCTTCGCCGCAAAAGAACGTGGTCTACTTTTGCGGCGAAGCCGTCTCTGTGTTCTCTCGCTCTCTGTGGTTAAAATATTTCTTTTAATAGTTAGTGCCATGGGCATTCTAATCATGAGGTTGCTTAAGAAAATGCTTTTGCAGTAACATGACACAGACTTTAATTGATAAAATTTATAGACCGTCTCTGAGTGGAGCAGACAATGAAAAAAAAGCAGAAGCCTTGGAAAGTATTCATTGCTATTTTCTTAGGGATACTTGTGGGGAGCCTCACACCCAAGGGAACCACCCTACTAGGTTTTGAGCCCTATTATCTCTACGATCTTCTGGGAAGCCTCTTCCTCAATGCGCTGACAATGATCGCCATTCCTCTAGTTGCAACATCGATCATTACAGGAATTGCCCGTATTGGAAATGATACCAGCTTCGGAAGATTAGGCGGAAAAGTCTTTGGATTCTATCTAGGGACAAGCTTAGTAGCTATTTTAGTGGGATTACTGTTTGTCAATATCCTCCACCCCGGAACAGGGATGAGTCCTGAACACATCTCAGCTCAAATCTCTGGAGCAGATATTGAAAAACACGTCGTCCAACAAGAATCCTTTCGCATCTCTCATGTGTTTTTTCAGCTCATCCCCTCCAATATTTTTGATACCTTGGGAAAGGGAGAAATGCTGGGAGTTATTTTCTTTAGTTTAATCTTTGGCTACAGCATTTCTAAAATCGAATCCCATTCTTCATCGATTCTCTATCAATTTTTCCATAGCGTCTTTTTAACGATGATCCAATTGACCCATCTGATCATGAAAATACTCCCCCTCGGAGTCTTTTTCTTAGTGGCGAGGGTCTTTTCACAAACGGGCATAGGCTCGCTGTATTCGTTAGGGCTATTTACTCTAGCTGCCCTCTTAGGACTTGCGGTGTTCATGTTCGTTGCGCTTCCCATTCTTCTGCGCGTAATCGGTCGAGTCAGTCCTCGTCGACATTTTAAAGCGATGGCGCCGGCCTTAATCACTGCTTTTTCTACGAGTTCTTCTTCTGCTACTTTACCCATTACGATGGATTGTGTGGAAAAAAGAGCTGGAGTATCCAATCGCATTTGCAGTTTAGTCATTCCCCTTGGAACGTCGATCAATATGTCTGGTTCTGCTCTTTATGAATGTGTAGCTGCGATGTTTGTTGCACAGGCTTATGGTGTGGAAATGTCCTTCATCAATCAATTTTTTCTCGTGTTCTTGGCTCTCATCACGTCAATCGGAGTAGCAGGCGTTCCTTCAGCTAGCTTGATCGCCATCATCGCCATTTTAAAAGCCATGGGACTTCCCTTAGAGGGAATTGGACTATTCATTGCTGTAGATAGAATATTGGATATGTGCAGGACCACTGTGAATGTGTTTAGCGACAGTTGCTGTGCTATCTTGGTTGCTAGAACAGAGGGAGAAAAAAACGTGCTTACCAAAGAGACATTCGACGCTATTTAAAATAAGGCTCCTGTGTGAATGTTCAATCTGCACGATCCATCACAATACAACAACAGGTTACACGAACCTTTCATTCTGAAATCATTATCCACTCTGGATTTTTATATTCTCCTACTTGCTTAAACTATCTTCGCTCTTTCGCAAAGCGTCACGTGCTATTTTGTGATCCCCTTGTGAAGCAAGCCATAGGCGATGACTGGTTGAACTGGGCACGTTTCCATCAGATTGATGTACGTATGTTAACTCTTCCAGTAGGAGAAGCGTGTAAAACAAGAAAGTGCAAAGCAGATCTAGAAGATCAACTACTCACTCTCGGCATGGGAAAAGAAGATGGTTTCATCGTTTTAGGAGGAGGCGCAGCCACAGATCTCATCGGGTTTTTAGCTTCCACATATTGTCGAGGGGCTCCCCTCATCGCCATCCCCACCACCTTACTGGCCATGGTGGATGCGAGCATCGGTGGCAAAACAGCTGTCAATACACCTTTCGGAAAGAATTTAATCGGATCGTTTTATCTTCCCTCGTATACGTGGATCGACGATCAGCTCCTTACTTCTTTGCCAGAAAATGAATGGAACAACGGATGCGCAGAGATCATCAAATACGCGCTCATTCAATCCCCTTTGCTTTTTGAGCACCTTACGAGATGGGATAAAAAAACTCATGTGTTAGATTTGATCGAACAATCGATTGCCATTAAACATCAGATCGTATCAAGTGACTTTGATGAAAAACTGGGATGGCGCCATGTGTTAAACTTTGGGCACACCTTGGGCCATGCCTTAGAGTATCTTGAGGGATGGAAGATCTCCCATGGAGCCGCCGTAGCGTTTGGCATGTTAGCAGAAAGTTTCATCAGCTGGTGCAAAGGATTACTTTCCGAGCGTGAACTAAATCAAATCGTAGATCTCATCCATTCTTTTTCTTTTGATTTCACGCTCTCTCGCACTTATTCCCTGGAGGAATGGATGACCGTGATCTTAAGAGACAAGAAAACCCGTAAGGCCGAAGCTCAATGTGTTCTCCTAAAAGGGATCGGTCAGGTATATTCCAAAAACGGCGTGTATTTAACTTCTGTTAAACCAGATTGGATCGGGGAAGCTTTAGCATGGATTTCTACGTTGAACCAAGCGCATTAACAGGTGAAATCGCGATTCCTCCTTCAAAATCTCACACCATGCGTGCTCTTGTATTCGGGATGATGGGAAAAGGGAAGACTCTTATTGATCACTATCTCCCCTCACCTGATACCAACTCGATGATTCGAGCCATTCAATCCTTTGGAGCAGGTGTCAAAGTGCAAGATGACACTGTGATCATTGAGGGGAATGCGGGGAAACTATCTCCTCCTGATGATGTGATTCATGCCGGCAATTCAGGGATTGTATTGCGTTTCATCGGGGCACTTGCGGGATTATGTCCTACTTATACGGTTATCACGGGCGATCATTCTATCCGGCATCAAAGACATGTCTCTCCCCTCTTAGAAGGTTTAAACCAACTTCATGCCATAGCTCATTCCATGCGATTAGATGGAAAGGCCCCCTTGATCATCAAAGGAATGATGAAACCAGGTGTTGCTAAAATTTCTGGCGAGGACTCGCAACCGATTTCAGCTCTTCTCATCGCGGCTTCCTTTTTGCAAGGAACGACAGTTCTGCATGTAGAAAATTCAGGTGAAAAACCGTGGATCGATATGACCATGGTTTGGTGCGAACGTCTAGGAATCAAGATTGAACATGAACACTACGCGCGGTATGTCATTCATGGACACGCTGCTTATGAAGGATTTCACACCTCGATTCCAGGAGATTTTAGTTCTGCGGCTTTCCCCCTTGCAGCAGCACTCATCACCAACTCTGAAGTGACGCTCTACAATCTCGACATGACAGATTGTCAAGGAGATAAACAGTTAATCATTCTTCTTCAGAATATGGGAGCTTTTATTGAATGCGATCCTCATCATCGCTCTCTCTCCGTTCGCCGAGGAAGTAAACTCCGTGGCGGCATCATCGACATCAATGATTGCATCGACATCCTTGCCATCTTAGCGGTGATTGCCTGTTTTGCTGAAGGTCAAACCCAGATCATCAATGCAACAATCGCACGTAAAAAAGAAAGCGATCGGATCCACGCCATGTGCACAGAATTAAAAAAAATGGGCGCTGACATTGTAGAACAAGAAGATGGCCTCATCATCAATCCTTCTCTCTTACATGGAGCTGAGCTATTCTCTCATCGGGACCAACGAGTGGCGATGGCCTTGACAGTTGCTGCACTGGGAGCTACCAGTCCCTCGCGCATTCACGATGTGGAATGGATCGACAAGACCTACCCCCATTTTCTAACTGATTTTCAGCAACTCGGAGCAAAAATCACCCATGAATCTCATCTTGTTAGGCTTTAAAGGCTCGGGTAAATCTTTTTGGGGAAGGCGATTATCTTCGGTTTTACAATGCCCTTTCCTTGATACCGACTTACTTGTAGAAGCTCACTACGGCAAAGCCGTACGTGATATTGTGCTACAAGAAGGAGAAACTCGCTTTCGCCAGTTGGAGTCAGAAATTCTTCATCGAGTAAACCCTACCCAACCTACTGTTATTGCCACGGGTGGAGGAATTGTGATCGATCCCAGGAACCGGGAACTTTTGCAACGCTTAGGACAATGTGTCCACTTGAAAGTCGATAAAACCATCTTGGAAAATCGACTATTCACACAAAAACATCTTCCCACTTTCATTGACCCTGTTGATCCAAAAGCTTCTTTTGAAACGATCTATGAAAAGCGCATCTCACTCTATGAATCGATTCAAGATCATTGCCTCGAGGTTTCCACACAAACGGAAACCGCTATCTTAGAACAACTCATTCACATCATGCGAGATCTCATCCATGGCAAGTAATTCATTCGGACAAATTTTCCGCATCACCACGTGGGGAGAATCTCATGGAAAAGCCATCGGTGTGGTGATCGATGGTTGTCCAGCAGGCCTTCCCCTTTCAGAAGAAGAGATCAATCAAGAGCTCGTCTTGCGTCAGCCCGGTCGTACTGCGTTTGTTTCTCCACGGCAAGAGCCCGATCTTGCACAAATTTATTCCGGAGTTTTCGAAGGGCATACAACAGGAACTCCTATCTCCATCCTGATCATGAATCACGATAGCAATCCACGCGCTTATGAGCCGATCAAAGACTTATTGCGGCCAGGTCATGCTAATTTTACCTATCTGCAAAAATATGGGATCTTTGATTACCGCGGGGGTGGCAGAGCATCAGCTCGTGAAACCGCTTGCCGCGTTGCTGCGGGCGCTGTTGCAAAAAAGCTCTTAACTCATTTTCATGTGCATATCTTAAGTTACATGAAAGAAATTGGAGATGTTGTTCTCCCCTCTTTTCATATCGAAGATCCACACACATTACATCGTAAGATTCGAGAGAACCCCTTATTTTGTCCCGATCCAGAGATCGCTCAGCAGATGATGGCAACTATTGAACAGGTAAAACAAGCACAGGATTCTATAGGAGGTATCATTGAAACTGTGGCTCTTGGCATTCCTGCTGGTTGGGGAGACCCCGTCTACGAAAAGCTAGAGGGAAATTTAGCTAAAGCAGTGCTAACTATTCCAGCAACTAAGGGATTTGAAATTGGAGAAGGATTCAAGGCCGCTGCCATGCGCGGATCAGAACACAACGATCTTTTTACTACAGACAATAGCGATAACATCATCACTGCAACCAATCATGCAGGAGGAACCCTAGGAGGGATTGCAACGGGGATGCCGCTAGTATTTCGCGTCGCTTTTAAAGCGACATCGAGCATCAAACAGCCCCAAACCACCGTCACTCTTAGCAAAGAGAAAAAAGAGTTTTTGTTACCTGAAGGGTCTCGTCATGATCCATGTGTTGCCATTAGAGCAGTTCCCATCATCGAAGCGGTCACAGCACTAGTGTTAGCTGATGCCTTACTCATGGATCGTTGTTCTAGGCTTTAGAGGCAATTGCCTCTTTTGAACGAGGAAGAGCAATGATCCCTTCAAAAGCCAAAGGAATAGCAGACTCAAAGGTCATCCGTTTTCCTGTTGCCGGATGCGTGAAAGTAATCTTATGCGCGTGAAGGCAAAGTCTATCGAGTGGATTATGCTGCGCCTCGTAGCGTTTGTCTCCAGCGATGGTGATGCCCGCTTCCCGACAGTGCACGCGCAATTGATGCTTCTTACCCGTTAAGGGCATCAAGCGCAATAAAGCGTAGTGTTGATTGGTGCGCACTTGCTCATAATGGGTAATCGCCAATTTGCCCTTGCCGAGTTCTGTCGTGCTACTCACAAAGTACAAAGCATCTTCTTCTAAGTAGCTCTCCCACTTTCCTGTAGGTTGAGGCAACTTTCCTTCGACAATTGCATAATAGACTTTTTCAATCGTGTGTTTTTCAAATTGCGACTTCAGCTGCTTGCGAGCGTAATCACTATAGGCAAAAATCATCACGCCCGAGGTCTCTCGGTCCAAACGATGTACGGGAAAAACGCGCTGCTTGTGAAATCTCTTTTTTAAAATAGAATGCACAGAAATGGAGTCATCAAAATCGGTAGCAACGCTTAATAACCCCTCAGGCTTTTCGAGAACGACAAGATCATCATCTTCAAAAAGAACCTTAATGCCATGATCTAAAAAATTCACTTTAGGACCAACCATGACCTCAGCTCCCTGAGTAAGAGCCAAATTAGCTTTAACTGCTTGTTTACCGTTCACATGCACTCGACCCGCTTTGAGCCAAGAGCGCAGCGTGTTATGGGAACTATCGGGATATAGCTCAGATAGAAAAGAGAAAAGCAAGCAATCTTTTGAAGCGAGATATTTCATGGTAGTGCTAGTTTTAAAAAAGGCATTCTATCACATGTTCCCTTCAAGTGGAAGAAAAACTAATTTTTTGAACTTCACTCACCAAAAGAACTTGTCCCTCAATTATCCGATCGATTATACATGGTACACTTTAAATAATCTGGTAGGAGGCCCTCGATGAAAACGACCAAAGAAAAAGTGAGCTATTGCATTGGATTAGAAACCGGAAGAAATCTAAAACAGCAATTTGCCGATATCGATTTTGAATGCCTTTCTAATGGCTTTCAAGATGCGATGAAAGACGCTACTCCTCGGCTGCCTCTTGAAGAGATCAAATCGATCTTAGGCGCACTCAAAAATCAGATTGAAACTCAACAGCGCCAGCATTTCAAGCACATGGCTGAAGATAACAAAAAAAGAGGCGAAGCTTTTTTAGAGGAAAATAAAAAAAGAGAAGGCGTTGTGACATTGTCGAGTGGATTGCAATACCATGCGATGACAGAATCATCGGGAACAGGTGCTTCTCCTACCTCATTGGATGTCGTAAAAATCAACTACCGCGGTTCGTTCATCGACGGACGCGTGTTCGATAGTTCTTATCAACGCGGCAAACCTGTCGTATTCCCGCTTAACCGCGTGATTGCAGGCTGGTCCGAAGCTCTCCAAAAGATGCGCATCGGAGACAAGTGGCAAATCTTCATCCCTCCCTATTTAGCTTACGGAGAAATGGGACTTGGCCAAGAGATCCCTCCCAATACCACGCTTGTCTT
>JABDFI010000024.1 GCA_013286595.1 Chlamydiota bacterium
CGATGGTGAAAAATTCTTATTGCTTTTGAATTTGCTCTGTTTTGATTTATCATGTCGCTCTTTCGAATCAGGAGAACGATAGTGATTTTTCTGTTTTTGCTTGCTTTGCCATTTTCCTGCGATTTGTGGTTATCTCAATTTGAAGATCAAGATCAACAAACGGCCACTGCATTAATCGATCAGATTGATTACTTTTCGTATGAGAGAGTTTGCGAAGATTTAAAAACTCTTCATCGCAACGTGACTTCCAAGGTAGAAGGTCATACAGTTGTATACTCAAGGGCGTATGTAGCTAAAAGCGGGGATCTGATCTCCTATTTTTATCGAACTTCAAACAAGATTTCATCCTTCCTATTCAAGAATCTGTCAGATCATGTCGATGATAAATCTAATAAAGTCCTTGTTCTTTTGGAGGATTATGTTGGGACGGGCACTCAGTTTTTATATCGAATTTATGCTAAGGAAAACTATGAGCTTTTTAATCAGTACAAGAAAGTGTATCTAGCTACTCTTGTTGCAAACACAAGCTCCATTCGAAAATTTGATCTTATTCGGTCTGGGCAATACGAGCTTTTAGCTGATGAATTCATTTCTTTTCTAGATAGACCAAAAGATGAAGAAACTCGTAACAATATGATTAAAATGCTCAAAAGAATTCCTTCTGGAAAATTTGAGCTTATTTACCTTCATGAAGAAAAACCATTGTCAGACACTCTTGATCCCTCAGAGCATCTTAAGATTTCAGCTCTTATTGATAAGTATGGTAAGTATTCAATGGAAACAAATTTTTTCAAGGGACTGACGATGGATAGCTATAGCCACACAGCTTTCTTTTATAATTGCCCCAATAACCTTCCAGCTATTTTATGGGATTCAAATTTAAAACAGTTTAACGGTCAAAGCTGGATGCCTCTTCTTAAACGAACGGAAGAAGATGTCAGTATTAATGAAAGAGCTCAAAATCCGTCTATTGAAAAGCAGGTACGGTAATAAATTGTCCGCGCTAATTTAATCTCGAAAGAGGTCTAATGAAAAGAGGATTTGTTTTACTCATTTTTACGTGTGGTATTTTTATGTCGAATGGAATTGCAATGGAAATTCAATCTGAGAAGGTAAAGCCAAGGGTCGGCGTTGGAGTATTTGTATTTAAAGAAGGCAAAGTTCTCCTCGGCAAGCGAAAAGGTGCCCATGGTGTAGGTGATTGGGCTCCTCCTGGCGGACATCTTGAATTCGGAGAATCTGTTGAGGATTGTGCAAAACGAGAGCTGAGTGAAGAAACAGGCCTTAAAGCACTATCTGTTCAAACTGGCGCTTGGAGCAACGATGTCATTAATGGGAATAAGCACTACATCACTCTTTTTGCTGTAGTCGATCAATTTGAAGGAGAACCTGAATTGCTCGAGCCCCAGAAATGTGAAGAGTGGCAATGGTTTTCTGTGGATGCGTTGCCAAGTCCTCTATTTCTTCCAGCAAATGCCTTTTTTTCAGAATACAAGTCTTCTCGACTTAAGGCCCCTCATGAACAAGTATTGGCATCTCTAATTGATTTTTATCAGGTCAGGGAATGGGAGCAGTTCCATTCTCCTAAAAATTTGGTGATGGATCTTGCTTCGGAAGCTGGGGAATTGCTCGATTTATTCCGCTGGATGAGCGAAGACCAAAGTTATCACCCCGATGAAAAGACACTACAAGAAATTAGGGATGAAGTTGCGGATGTATTTAAAGCCGTTCTCTATTTGGCTCATAAACTCAATATCGACCCCATTGAAGCAGCGTACCAAAAGTTTGAGAAGATGAAACAAAAGTATCCTGTTGAGCAATGTAAAGGAAAGTCGTTGAAATATACGGAGTATGAAATGAAATCAACAGGAAGAGATTAGAAGAGAATGATAGCGGCTTAATTTGAATTGTTTTTTATCTGAACAATGATAATTTCAATAGGAGCATTTGATTTATTCATGCTTTTGTGTAGTTCATTTTCTGGATCAACAGGGCGGTAGACAGCCTTGCCAGTTGGAAATTGAACGTCAACTTCTCGTCCATCTGCCTCTAACCTAGTGATGGTTCCGCCTCTCAAGCCAATAACAATTTGAGGTGTCGCATCACGATGTAACCCAATCTCTTCTTTGGGCTCTATAACCACTCGAGAAACACAAACCTGATCATTCTCAAACTGCACGTTATATTCCAATGCTTGGGCTTTAGATAAGACTAAGTACGCTAGAGTTAAAATTTTTTTCATAAAATTTCTTTCCAAATTAATGGTCTCGACTTTGTACAATTTTTATCCCGATTGCCTAGCCCATTTGCTCCCTGACGTTTGGCCTGCATGGCCAAACTAGTCGATTTATTTAAAGGGGAAGGGGTTTTTAACCCCCATCCCCTTTAAATAAACGCCTCAGAAAACAAATAGGCCGAGGCCCTCGGGTAAAAATTGTACAAAGTCGAGAATGGTGTGTCGATATTTTCGACCTGTTTCAAAATTCTCTCACATGAAGGTATACTGCGTCCGATTTTTTGAGAAGAAGAAGGATGAGATATTTACACAGTGAATCATCGACCACATAGTCAAGAAAGTATAAACTGGATTTAAGCATGGCCACTATTAAAGCTACGATTTTTTTCGACAAACGCTATTGGGTAGGCACATTTGAAAGAGCAGTGCCGAGAAACAAGCTCGTAAGGAAGAACAGTTTGCCTTGAAACAGCAAAAGAAAAGCTGCGAGGACATTAATTTATGGAGAAGTTTATGCCCCTTTCTGATGAACCTTCCGATACGATAAGAAAGATAGAAGTTGTTGAATATGACCCAAGCTGGCCTGAATTATTTGAGGTTGAGGCAAAACGGATTAAACAAGCATTGGGGCATAATTGCATAGAGGTTCACCACATTGGCTCAACTTCCATCCCCGGATTAAGCGCAAAACCTGTTATCGATATGCTTCCCGTAGTCCGAGATATTCAAGAAGTCGATAAAGTAACCAAGGCTATGGAGTCCCTAGGATACGAAGCCAAAGGTGAATATGGCATGGCTTTTAGAAGATATTTTCAGAAAGGCAAGAACATTAGGACACACAATGTACATGTATATCAAGAAGCCGATCCTGAAATCAGCAGATATTTGAAATTCCGTGATTGGATGTGTTCTCATACTTCTGACGCTGAAAATTATGGTAAGCTTAAGCTAGAATTAGCTAAGAACTTCCCTCATGACATCCTCCAGTATTGCAATGGAAAGGATGCGTTTGTTGCAAGCATCGACGCAAAGGATGGTTTTGATGGATGGCGTATCGTAAAGGCGCTAACCGATCGGGAATGGGATGCGGTACGGCGTCTTCGCCAGGACCATTTTTTTAAATCAAAAGAAGATCCTTATACTTGGACATTTACACATAAAGATCATATCCATTTTGTCTTTTATAAAAACGCCGAAATAATTGGTTATGCACATCTTCAGCTTCGGCCTGAAAATAGAGCCGCCTTAAGGATTATCGTAATTGATGAACGTCATCGCAACCTCGGATTTGGCACCCAATTTTTAAGACTTTGTGAGCGTTGGCTGTATCATCAAGGGTTCAAAAAGTTACTCATTCAATCTTCAGAAAAAGCATGTCAGTTCTTTTGCAGACATGGATATGCAGAAATGCCTTTCAATGGTTCTGATGGTTACGAAGGAGATCCGCGAGATATCGAAATAGGAAAATGTCTTACAATTGCTCGTATAGATCGACCAAAAATCTCTATCTACATTGCTACAAGTATTGATGGCTATATCGCTCGTAAAGATGGTGGCCTTGATTGGCTAGAGTATGGTCATACTGGTGATGAAGATTACGGCTTTAAGAAATTTATTAATGGCATTGATGCATTAGTTCTTGGCAGGAACACTTATGAAGTAGTTTCCCGCTTTGATGAATGGCCATACAAAGGCAAAAGAGTTATCGTTCTTAGTAATACATTAAAAGAGGTTAGGAAGGAAGTAGAGCTGTTTTGCGGACCACTGCATGATCTAGTATCCATGCTTCATTCTGAGGGCATCAGTCATGTGTGGATTGATGGAGGGGTCACTGTATCTAAATTCTTGGAGGCAGGAATAGTCGATGAAATCACAATATCTGTAATCGCTATGGTCTTAGGATCAGGAATCTCACTCTTTAGCACTATGGATAGAGAAAGCAAATGCCGCCTTATCTCCGCTCAATCTTATCCAAGCGGTCTAGTGCAATTAAAATATGAGGTAGTTGAGTGAGTTTGGTATGAAAGTAGAAAGAAGCATTCAAAACATCGAGCTCGTTTATTCTCAACTTTTAACGCTAGTTCGTAAAGCTTTTCCTGATTGCCAAAGGTTAGATGATTGGAAGATTCTTTCTGGAGGTGCTCTCAATACCACCTATAAAATTCAAATAGGTCATCATGCCTTTGCTTTAAGGATTTATGCTCGAGATCGAGCACATTGTAAAACTGAAAAAGCTATTCATCAGCTTATTGATAAAGCTGTTTTCACTCCTAAGCTCATTTATGCTGATGAATCGAACGAACCATGGGCTTATTCCATTTTTGAATTTGTTTCTGGGGTTCATATCTCCGAGCTATCCAACCAAGAGAAAGCTACCTTATCCCATGAATTAGGACATGTGCTTGCTTCAATCCATGCATTTAAATTGCCTAAAGCGGGGCTGTTTGGAGATGGTATTGCAATTGGGCATCCCTTTGAGCTAGGTTCAAGCCCTTACTTTGAAGAGACTCATTTGGTTTTGTCTAATGGCAAAAATGTGAGATCTCGATTGGGCGAAAAACTGACTGATAAAGCCCTTGCTTTCATTCATGAAAACAAAATTTTTTTTCCAACGGTCAAAAATGACAGCATATGCCTTACACATTCTGACTTTAAGCCCGTGAATTTACTCTACACAGACAGTAGAAAAGTCTTTGTGTTGGATTGGGAATTTGCCCATGCAGGCATTGGAATACTCGATTTTTCTATTCTTTTGCGCCATCGCCATGAATTTCCACTCGACTTAAGTGCTTTAAGCAGAGGTTATATGACCTTTGGAGGCCACCTGCCAGACGAGTGGTTTCGTTCAGCTTTGATTACAGATTTCGTAAATATTGTCACTTTGATGGAGACTCCCCCTGAACGTCCTAACCTCTTTGACCAATTAAAAAACACCATTCAAACTACAATAGAGCAATGGAATTTAATAGCTGAGTTACAGAAAACGCACCAGTTGGATCAAGACCAGGAGAAATCGTCATGATGGCACAACAATACTGGAATGACATAGGAGCTAAGAAGGTTTTTGAAGATCCTCTCTATATAGACAAGCTTCAGCCTTTTTTATCGTCTACTGCTCAAATTGTTGAATATGGATGTGGTTATGGCCGTATGATGCGCCTCTTAAAATCAGCAGGATATCATAATCTCATCGGCTTTGACTTTGCTCCGAATATGATTACAAGAGGGCTTAGAGAAAACCCAGATCTCGATCTGAGATTATTAGAGAAAGCAGGAGTGATCCCAAATGGCGATGAATCTATTGACGCTATGGTAATGTCAACGGTGCTTTGTTGCATAACCGACGAACAAAAATTAGTCGAACTGATGGCCGAAATCAGACGAGTTCTAAAAAAACAAGGTGTGCTATACATCACCGATTTCCTTATTTGTGAGCATCCTAGATATCAAGAAAAATACTCTTCGGGGATGCAGCAGTTTGGAGAATGGGGAATTTACACCACGAACGAAAATCTCACCGTTCGACATTTCACAACTAAACTTATTATGCATTTACTAAATGCCTTTGATATCCAATGGTTTGAGCAATTCGACTTTAAAACAATGAATCAAAACCCCGCTCGAACTTTTCATTGTATCGCTAAAAAATCGTTCAAGCGTAAACAATTCTCTCCTAAAGGCCTACCAAACACCTTTGCTAGATAATGATGAAGCCGGATACTGATTTTCTTATTCAAGAGTTAAGCCTTGTGGACACGTTAAACGGCAGCCTCTCGAAAGAAATGCCTCTAGATTTTTCATTATCAATTGACCCTCCTCGAAGTGTAGCTTTGAGAGAGGCTTGCCTGCACAGAACAGCTGAGATAGCTGAGTCGGCGTATGAAGCATTTGTGAAAGAGAGGCTGGTCGTGGCGTTCATCCTGTCTCGTTCATTTATGGAAACAGAGGCGCTTTTTTGGGCTTTTGTGGAAGAGCTAGACAATGCCATTCAAACTCGGAAGATCGATAAAATTCGGCAGTTTTTGAGCAAAAGTTTAGTTGGAGTGACAGCAGCTCCCGCTCCAGCGGGAGCTGCTGTCGGCTGATAGATGGCCTTGATCTTTTTCGTATAGCGTAGTAGAATGGATTTTATAAATGGATCGGGAGTTCCCGATCGGCGTCCTGCCTCGGCGTAAGCCGGGGCTTTTCGCTTTCTAAGGATTGGCATTTCAGTCCAACTTCTTCGTATGCTGGATAACCTAGTAATTTTTCCCTTACAATATCAAAGGCTTTGTTCGGCTGATCTTTTTTTATTATATGTCGCGCAATAGGATGAGCTATCAAGTCTGTAATTTGAAGGCCGCTGCTATTGGTTTGCTTATTAACCCAACTTGCCCCCTATCCTCCTTTATCCGCGAGCTGCGACAGGCAATCTGCTGCGCTTCGTTCGTCGCCAAGGTGAACTACCTTGGCTTCCTCACGAATCTTGCATCTTACCTATCTCGCTTACGCGTCTAAGGGAGGATAGGGGGCAAGTTGGGTTATTAGCAAATTTGTGAGGTAGGGCTTCAACTTAATAAGGTAGCCCATAGAATGCCATTGATGTTTTTTTTTAAATCAATTAAATGCAGGGCATATGAGTGAGTTTGATACTGGTGGTATAGAAAATTTCCATGCGCCCTTTCAAGGAAAAGCGCAACCTTGTAAGGAAGCCCCTATCATATTGTTTATATTGGCAATATGCTCTTTTGGTATCGGTACAACCGAATTTGTGATCGCAGGCTTACTCACAGTGCTGGCAACAGATTTAAATATATCGATTCCCGCGGCAGGTTGGGTGATGACTAGCTATGCATTAAGTGTTACAATAGGGGCGCCGCTTATCACTGCTTTCACAATCCACATTCGACGTAAATATGTATTAACCTGTTTGCTGGCTCTATTTGTTCTTGGAAATTTGATTTCTGCCTTTGCAGAGACTTTCTCTCTTTTAATCATAGGTAGGATACTATCTGCACTTTGTCACGGTGCTTTTTTTGGTATCAGCGCTGTTATAGCTTCCCATATTGTTGCACCGAGCAAACGATCTATGGCTGTGGCTCTTATGTTTTCTGGATTAACCCTCGCTAATGTATTAGGAGTGCCTCTAGGAACGTTAATGGGAGAGAGTTTGGGATGGCATGCCCCTTTTTACGCCATAAGTGCAATCGGCGTTTTGGGTCTTATTGGCATTATACTTTTTATCCCTCATCGGCTTAGTTTACCACCAACTAATCTGTCCAAAGAAATTAGTGCTCTTATGCGCCCTGATATCGGTCTTTCTTTATTAGTAACAGCTCTTGGGTTTGGTGGTTTGTTCGCTTCTTTTAGCTATATTGCTCCGCTACTGATAAATGTCTCCCATTTTACCCAATCAGGGGTAGCTTATCTTCTTATTTTATTTGGATTGGGGTTAATGATTGGCAATTTTTTGGGAGGGAAAGCAGCTGATAAATCACTAAAAGCAACGCTTTATACCACTCTTTTTCTTCTAGCTCTCACGCTCCTTATCTTTGGTTGGACAGCGCATTCAAAATGGCTTGCTGCAATCAACTTATTTTTTCTAGGGATTATTGGGTTCGGCACAGTTCCGGCTCTACAAATGCAGGTCGTGCACCGTGCTAAAACAGCACCAACACTCTCTTCTTCTACCAATATCGCTGCATTCAATGTTGGAATTTCTTTTAGCGTCTTTCTCGGAGGTCTTGGAATTTACTTTGGTTTAGGCTATACATCACCAAGTTGGATCGGTGCTATATTGACATTTACAGCTCTTCTTACCGCAATATTTCTCAACAACAAATACGAAGAGTAAAGAGGCAATTGCAAAAATGGAGTTGCATGCAATGGAGTAGAAATGGATCGAACCTCAAAGAACAGTTGTTAAACCGACTAGAAAGCACTGATCTGGATAATCTATGGATTCAATTTTTGAAAGTTCAATCCGATCTCTTCTTTGACAAGGAATTCGCTCCCATTTTTGACCAAACATGGTGGCACGAGGCTCGTGATATACTAGAAATTGGAAGTCGCAACGGAGATTTGCTAGTAAAAATGAGCGCTGCTTTTCCTGATAAAAAATATGTTGGGATCGACCAACAATTCTCTTCTATTGCCCGTGCCCAAGAACATTTTCAATCCGATCGTTTGACATTTATTGAATGGGATGCTGAATGTTTTCAAGAAGCGTTTTCTGGTCGATTTGACGTGGTTATTTTTTATTTGACCTTGCAGCATCTTAAACAGCCAAAAATTGCCTTAGAGCATGCCTATCGTTACCTTAAAAAAGGGGGACACGGATACATTGTTGATTCTCATGATTCCTCTCGCCAAAGTTCCTACCCAACACCTTTGCTTGATAAAGCGGTTAAGGCACTTAACGAGCAAAATCGAAATCGAGGAAAAGGTAATCGATTGATTAGCATTCAAATTCAACAGGAATTAAATAATCAAAACTCGCCCCTGTTTCCCTACTTTTCAGTTCAGATGTCAAACCTTGATGATCAAGGACACGATACAAAGGATTGTCTTCAAGTGATGATTTATAGCAAAGATGTAGGTGCTGCTTATCGTGATTATTACTTGCTTTTCCTTAAAATTCTTAACAAAGGCTGGAATATCCCTATCGATTTTGAACAAGCCTATGAAGAAGCAGGTTATTTCGTTGAAAACAAAGATGCTTGGTTAAGATCTGGTAAGCACGTTCTGCTCTTAGAGAGAAAAGAGTAAGAAATTCGCCACAAAATCCACTTGTGGATTTTGATAGTTCCAAGTGGAGCAAGAATATGCGTACATTTTTACATAATGTAACGACTGCATTTGGAGATGCCGATTTAATCGGAGAAAGCCTTATGAGACCAGTCAGAAAATGCGTTGATGGGTACCACTATACCTTTTCTATTTTTGATCCTCGCCAAGAAATATGTCAGCGGATTGGAGAAATTTTTAAGCGATCGCTGATATTTTTAGTGGCAACTTTAGCGATGGTCCCATCAGCTGCCCTAGCAAGTGTTGGTGCATTATCAAAGCTTGTCAATTTATATGGAAAATTTGATGAGAAAGTGTCTTCGCGCTCTGAAATTAGCGAGTATATCCTGCCGATTTTGAAGCCCTTTAGCCGAACAGGGGACCACGCAGCCGCTTATTTAAGGGCAAGAATTGTAGCGGATGAAGCAGGTATGCCGTTATACTATAAGCCATTTAAGGGGTCTGAAATTTTTGCATTTGATCAAATGGAGATGAATAGAGGGCCTAAATATTATCGTAATATCGTTTATTTAAACACTCCTGAGCAGATTCACAGTTTACAACATGCCGACAAAACTCAGTCTATTCTTTATTTAGTACCATTTGCGCCTTTTAATAGAGAATTAGACAGAGAGAATGAAGTTTGTTCTCTTCCGAAATATCAGCCAGATTGGGCGCAGCATCAAGTGAGGTTAAGGCAATTACTTCAGGTAAAAAGTAAAAAGCTTGATTTACCAAAAGATGCCTATACGATTGCTCTTCATATTCGTGATGGTGGCAATTATGACGACAATAATACAAAAACACTCCATCCCCTGAAACTGCCATCTTTAAATTTTTATAGTGGCGAATTAATTCGAGTCATCGAAATGAAAAAGCAACAGGGACAGAACAATTTTTTTATCCACATTTTTACTGACGCCATACATCCAGAAAGAATTTGTGATCAAGTACGTAGGCAAGTGCATGTGAAGGATGCTCAAGTGGCCTTTTCTTTCACCTCAAGAGATCGGGCGACTTTACAGTATGATGCTGGAAATATGGACCAATTTCAATGCATGATTCGAGCAGATTCGAATTTGTCAGGACCTATTGTTGCAGCATCAGATACAGAACTCGACATCTTTCCATCTGGTTTTGATATAAAAAATAGTGAGATGATGATTAGCGAAGTCACCCACAAGAGAAGAGGCGTTGATAAGACTAGACGTTCGACTTGTTATAGAAAACCGATGGAGGGATGGTTACCCAATTGCTTTAACCGGTTTTTTTACCGCTATTGTGGCGTGCACCAAGTGCCCGCTCCAAGAGTTTGACAGATCTCGATATTAATGAATTATTGGCTTGGTCATTCAAGAATATTTTTAAGCTATTCAGGGAAAGGGAGCATTTGGCAGATTTAAAACGGCCGTCCACTGTCACAATATCGAAAACAAATGGTATAAATTTCGGGAAGAGCGTTTGAAAGAAATTGCGATTGAGTTTGCGAACGCCACGGTTTAACGTATCGTCAAAGTAAAGATTTATAGTTAGGCTCGTAAACACATTCCTTACATTTGACAACACCCTACTTGGCATATTATGATTTCTGACCTAAAAGGTGGTCGTTTCATGAATAAATTCTTCTTCTTATTACTTCTTTATTTTTCTTCTTTAACCGTCTATTCTCAAGATCATCAATTAATACATGCCCAACCGATTGAGGAATCTATGGATTATGAACAGCTTAAAATAAAATCTTACAAATATTGGGATGTATATCTTCATGAAAACCAATGCTATCTCGGTAGGGTTTTTGTCCTTTTACGAGAAGATGCTGATGTTGAAGATTTCTTGTCCATTCAAGGAGAAGTTAGAGAGGAATTTTTCCAAATTGGTGAAGAAATAAAGACGGCTTTAAAGATTCTCTTTCAACCTGACAAAATGAATTATGCAGCACTGAGTAACACATCTCCTAAAATTCACGTACATATTGTTCCTCGCTATAGTGACTCTCGAGATTTTGGTGGGGTAATCTTTCAAGATACTCGTTGGGGGAAAAACTATGCTCCTTATGATAAAGCATTTAAGCTTGAAGAAGAAACTCTTTTTAAGATTAGAGAGGCCTTAAAAGAGGCTATGAAATAAACCGATGAAAAAAACTTCCTTCTTTTGATTCCTTAAGGTAAGGGAGACCGGATAAGAAATTTTCATAGCTTGACAGTTGCTCTGAAATAGCAGTATATACTGGTATATACCAGAGAGTAAAAAAACCATGTTTATCTATGAGATTTGTTCAGCCTTAGATAAAGCTGAAGTTCCCTATGCTGTCGTAGGTGGCTATGCAGTTGCATTGCATGGAGCAGTAAGAGGAACAGTCGATGTTGATGTTGTCATCCAATGGTCCTTTAAAAACCTCCAGAGTGTTGAAAAGGCGTTCAAACAATTAGGACTTATCTCTCTGACTCCAATTACAGCAGAAACTTTGTTTCATTTTAGAGAGGAATATATTCACAATCGCAACTTAGTCGCTTGGAATTTTTATGATCCCTCAAATCCTCTCAATCAAGTCGACCTTATTATCAATTATGACCTCAAAAGTGCTCACCATACGAAAGCAATTAAATCTTCCCAGGGTACCATTCAAATTTTGTCATTAACTGAACTGATAAAAATGAAAATTGCTTCAGGTCGACCTCAAGATTTAGAGGATGTGAAGGCATTGAGCGATCTATGAAAAAAACCATTCAATATTTTACTAAAGAATATCTCAAGCGCTGTGAAGGAATGACTTCAGATCAGATTATTGAATTTCTAGAAAATTACCGCATGCTCTTCTCGAAGATTCCAGAAAAGAGTCAGTTAATTAGCCTTAAGATTGAACCATCACTTCTTAAAGCTTTCAAACGCAGAGCACAATTAGAAGGTTATCCTTATCAAACTCAGATCAAAAAATTGATGAAAAAATGGGTCGAAAACAAGGAAATTTAACCGCGCTATTTTTTGTGATGATGGGCTTTTTTACACTAGGCAATGGCATGGAAATTCAAGGACATCGAGGTTCACGAGGCACTACACCGGAAAATACACTTCCTTCGTTTCAAGCCGCGCTAGAAGCAGGTGTGGATGCTATCGAATGCGATTTGTTAATCACGGTTGATCAACAAGTTGTCATCCATCACGATTTTTTTGTTAATCCTGGGTTATGTACGTATCTCGATGGTTCAACCATTCACTCGACACCGCTGATTCGAACTGTAACTTTGTCTGAATTGAGGAGATTGGATGCTGGAAGATTGAAACATCCCAAATTTTCTCAGCAGAAGACAGTGCCCGGTACTAAGATTCCCTCTCTAGAAGATCTTCTCACGTGGTTAGGTAACACTAAGGGGTTACGTCTAAATTTAGAGATTAAGCGGGATCCTGTTTTTCCTGACTACACATGGAGTGCTAAAGAGTCGGCTAAGATCATTGTTGAGAAGGTAGAGCGCAGTGGCTTATCGGATCGGGTGTATTATTCTTCTTTTGATCCTGAAGTGTTAGCTGAGGTGCGCCTACTGGATCCACAAGCTGTCATTAGTTTTCTTTTTGAAACAAAATATTGGCCAGATCTCGATGAGTCGTGGATCTCCTTTGTGATCAAGACAGCCACATCACTGAAAGCGAACATGGTCTCTCCTGATCAGGTTCTCTTAAAGGAGAAGGTGGAGGTAAAAGCGCTTCAAGAGGCAGGTTTTCGCGTAGTGACGTGGACAGTGAATGAGGAAAAACGCTGTCAAGAGCTTGAAAAAATGGGAGTGGATGGCGTGATTACAGACTATCCACATCGGATGATCCAATTCTTTGACGAAAATAGCTAGATGTACTAATGGTTCAACAAGTAATCAACTCTGGATGCCCGTAGTTCTGTTGCGGGCATTTTATTACATCGGAGGCATGAGGTTGTAGTTCATGTTGTTCATGATCCAAAGACTTCCACCGACGATGATGATGAGCACTAACGCAGTGAATAGGAAGGTGAGCATTCCCCATTGAGGTTTAGATTCTAAACCTAAATGAAGAAAGAAAACGAACTGTAGTAGTGCTTGAATGAGAGCGAGAATAAAAATGGTGGCAATCAGGGTGAAACCTGCCAGATGGTGATACATGACGATGCGGTAGGCAGCAAATGTCATGATCACGCCGACTGTCAATCCCAAAAATTGTGGTTTATAGCTGTGATTCCAACCGTGATGCGCATCAATCATTTTATCCTACTCCTAGTAAGTACACTAATGAAAATATAAAAATCCAAATGATGTTCACAAATTGCCAGAACATCTTCAAGCAGGTCAATCTTCTGATACTAACATGAGACAAGCTCTTCTCTAAGAGCACGGGAATGAGAAGAATAGGCACCCATAATAGTCCGAAAATTACATGCACCCCAAGTGTGGCGACCACAGTGAAATAAGAAGATAGGAAAGCGCTTTGATCCCAGCGGTTTCCTGCAGCGATCAACCGCGCAAACTCATTGATTTCCATGCCTAAAAAAAGAGATCCTAGTACAAAAGTGCTGCTGAAAAATAGCAGGGTTCTCCCTTTTTCTTTCCGATGAGCAGCTGTTCCGCCGAGTCCTGCCATGAAACTAGCAAAGAGAAGAACGAGGCTTTGGATGAGAGTATAGGGAAGATTAAATAATTCCCGTGCGGTAGGGCCTCCGAATGTGCTTTCATTTAACACGGTATAGGTAGCAAATAGAGCCCCAAAGAAAATTAAATCTCCCATCAGGTAGATCCAAAATCCAAAAATGGTCTTAGAGTAGGCATCGTGATGCGTATCGGGATAAGTTTCATGGGCAGTTGTTGGAGAAGCTTTCATGGGTTCTGTTTCCTTTCGATCATTTTTACTTCATCAGCTGGTACATGATAATCGGGATGCTTTTGGTACAGATGGAGGATCACACAAGCAATCATGGCGATAAAACTCAATGCCACTAGCCAATACATGGCCCAGATCACGCCAAAACCAAATAAAAAACTAAAGAATCCAATGTAAAAACCCATCGCTGTGTTTTTTGGCATATGGATGTCTTCGTATTTTCGGATGGCTTTTTCCTTGATTTTACTATGCTTCATCACCCAGAAAGCGTCGCGTTCATGCACTTCTGGAACAAAAGCAAAATTGTAAAAGGGAGGAGGGGAGGCAGTAGACCACTCTAATGTCCTGCCATTCCAAGGATCGCCGTTCGTGTCTCTATTTTCCTTGCGTTGTTTGATGCTCACTAATACTTGTAAAACTTGAAATCCAACTCCTGCTAAAATGACCAGTGTCCCTACGCCAGCGACGAGGAATAAAGGCTGCCATTCGGCAACATCATAGTGATCCAACCGACGGCTGGCTCCCATGAAACCCAATAGGTACAACGGCATGAATGCAAGCAAAAATCCAATCACCCAGCACCAGAAGGCGTACTTACCCAAGGTTTCATTGAGTTTAAAACCTGTGAACTTGGGAAACCAATAGGTATATCCAGCAAAGAAACCAAATACAACCCCACCGATGATCACATTGTGGAAATGCGCTATTAAAAATAAGCTGTTGTGGACTTGAAAATCAGCCGCGGGGATCGACATGAGAACACCGGACAATCCACCTATTGTGAACAGAAAGATAAAGCCTAAAAACCAGTACATGGGAGTCTTGAGTTCGAGATGTCCTCTGAACATGGTGAATATCCAGTTAAAAATTTTGACACCCGTGGGGACAGCGATGACCATGGTCATGATGCCAAAGAAAGCATTGACGTTGGGTCCGGCTCCCATGGTGAAAAAATGGTGTAGCCACACAATAAAGGAAAGGAATGCGATGGCAACCAACGCCCATACCATGGAGGTATAACCGAAGAGTTTCTTATGAGAGAAAACGGGAACAATTTCAGAAAAAATTCCAAACGCAGGCAAAATTAAGATGTAAACTTCGGGATGTCCCCATGCCCAGAATAAATTGATGTACATCATCGGATTTCCGCCGTATTCAGCGGTAAAGATATGCGTGTCAAAGAGGCGGTCAGTGAATAGCATCGCTGTAGCTGCATTCAAGATGGGGAAGGCAAAGACGACTAGGATCATGGTGACAAATGTCGCCCAGACAAAGATGGGCATCTTCATGAGAGTCATGCCAGGACAGCGCATCTTTAAAATGGTCACAATAAAATTGATCCCTGAAAGCAACGTCCCGACACCGGATATCTGGATGCTCCACAACCAATAATCTACACCTACACCTGGGTTGTACTTGATTCCTGAAAGAGGTGTATAGCCGGACCATCCCGCTCCAGAATAAACACCGATCACTAAAGAAACGATGACGAACATCCCACCAGAAGCAAAGAACCAGAAACTGAGATTGTTGAGGAAGGGAAACGCAACATCTCGAGCACCAATCTGTAGGGGAAGAATGAGATTGATGAGTCCAAACATCACTCCCATCGCCACAAAGAAAATCATCGTGACACCGTGAGCTGTGAAGATTTGCTGGTAGTGTTCAGATGTCAAATATCCCATTGACTCGCCAACTGCAACAGCTTGTTGCGCACGCATCATCGCTGCATCGACCAATCCCTTGGCTAGCATTAGAAAGGAATAAATGAGATACATGATGCCGATCTTTTTATGGTCAACCGATGTGATCCATTCTTTCCAGAGCCATTTCCATCGTCCTAAGTAAGTGATCAAAATAACAATGAAAAGGCCTCCTAACACCATCGAAATTCCCGCAAGATATTCGATCCAATCGTGTTTAAAGGCTTCTAGGGTTAGTCTTCCTAACATACGTTCCTTAAGTTATTCATGGGATGGCATCATGTACTTCATCAAGATCCGATCAAATAAATCGGATTGCTGAAGTTGGAAAAATTCTACTGGATTATTTTCCGATTGTTTAGCCAAGTTTTGGTACTCTTGCATCGTCAACTGTTTAGGCGATTGCTTGACAAGAGCGACCCATTGGTTAAATTCTTCTTGCGTGCTGGATTTTGCTGTGAATACCATGCCGGCAAAGCCTTTGCCGCTGATGTTGGTTGAAGAACCTCGGAAGCTGCCTGTTTCATTGGCGATCAGATGGAGCTTGGATCGCATCCCCGGCATCGCGTAAATTTGACCACCTAATTTCGGAATCCAAAAGGAATTCATCGGTGCATCGGAGGTGATGGCAAAGTTGATGGGCGTTTTTTCGGGAAACTGCAGAAAATTAATTGAAGCGATTCCTTGCTCTGGGTAGATGAATAACCACTTCCAATCTAAGGATACCACTTGAATGGTGATCGGTTTTACACCGTTTTCAATGGGTTTGAAGGGGTTGAGTTCATGGCTTGATTTCCAGGTTGCGATTCCAAGAATGACGATGATGATAATGGGAACTCCCCACCAACAGTACTCAGCAATATAATTGTGTTCCCAATCAGGATCGTGCCTTGCTTCCCTGCTTGCTCGGTATTTCCAAGCAAAAAACCACGTCAGAGCAAAGACAGGAATGACGACAATCAACATGAGCAGCGATGCTGTGATGATCAATTCTTTTTCTTTCTGCCCAATCATTCCCTGAGGATCCAATACATCGATGGTATGTTGGCTTATGTACAGCGCAGAGATTGCAATGGTTCCGAGACAGAGTAAAATGATAAACGCGATTTTGAAAGTTTTCTTCATTTCTCTCCCCAGGAAGAGTGAACTTAACTATCGTCATCAAAGTGGATCGAAAATAAAAAGTAAAGAGGCAATTGCAAAACTCCCCGCCACAGCAAAATCGCCCTTTTGAGCCATTTTGCCACCCCATCCCCGAGCCCTACTCACTTGGCGTATGTGCTCGTGGATGGGACCACGGCCGCTTAAGCGGCTGGCAAACTGACTCAAAATCATCGATTTTTCTGGGTCGGGGAGTTTTGCAATTGCCTCTAAAGACTATTTGTAGCGGGTTACCGTAGCTTGAGCCAGGTTGCGCATCTGTTGCACAAAGGGCTTAAGTCCTTCGCCTGTGCTAGCAGAGATCTCAAAGAGTGTCTCCTTAGAGTAAGGGTAGCGCTCTCTAAAGGTGTCGAGGTGTTCTAGTGACTCCTCACAATCTATCTTGTTCAGAACAGTGAGGAAAGGTTTGTTGAGCATCTCGGGGTTATAGGCCTTGAGTTCGTTTTGTAGCATCATGAAATCATCATAAGGATCGCGTCCTTCAATGCCAGAAGCGTCGATCATGAAAATCAAGACTGAAGAGCGCTCAATGTGTCGAAGGAAAGAGAGCCCAAGTCCTTTATTAAGGTGGGCATCTTGAATGATACCTGGGATATCGGCGATGAAGACGCGCGATAGATCTTCAAACTGCACATAGCTCAAGTTAGGGTAGAGCGTTGTGAAGGGGTAAGCGCCAATTTTCACAGGAATATAGGCTAATTTGCTGAGAAGGGTGGATTTACCTGCATTGGGCATGCCGATCAGTCCGACGTCAGCGATGAGTTTCAGCTCGAGTTCGATCTCTTTTGTTTGGCCTACTTCACCGGGAGTACAATGATTCGGAGCTTGATTAGTGGGGGATTTAAAGGTGTGGTTGCCCTTGCCGCCTTTACCCCCTTGGCAGATGGTCCAAGATTGGTTGACTTCGGTAAAGTCGAATAAGATTTCTCCTGTAAGAGCATCTTTGACTAGAGTACCAGTGGGAACTTTGAGCTCGAGATCCTTCCCATTGCGCCCTTTTTTTAAGGCGCCCCCACCTACTTGTCCGTTTTCTGCACAGATTAAGCGGCGGTTGCGGAATTCTTCTAGTGATAGAACATGGGATTCGGCTTTGAGGACGATTGTTCCTCCTTTACCCCCATCGCCTCCAGAGGGACCTCCTTTAGGAATGAATTTTTCACGACGCCAAGCGACTACGCCATTTCCACCTTTTCCTGCGCGTAATGTAACTTTTACCGAATCTATAAACATAGTAAGTCTTGGCGTCTGGTTAAAAAAATCCCCTGGTTGTCCAGGGGAACATCACTTTAGAGACAATCGCCTCTTTAATTAATAGCTTTAAGCAACTGGTAGAACAGAGACATAGGTTTTATTGCTTTTGCGGTAGGAAACAATTCCATCCATAAGAGCAAATAAGGTGTCATCCTTTCCTGTTCCTACGTTTTTAGCTGGGTGCCACTTAGTGCCCCGCTGTCTAACTATGATGCTTCCCGCTTTCACAAATTGGCCACCTGTAGCTTTAATGCCGAGGCGCTGCGATTGTGAATCTCGTCCATTTCGTGTAGATCCCTGACCTTTCTTATGTGCCATGTGCGCCTCTCCTTAAATGATTTCAGTGATTTTAACGCGCGAATAGCGTTGTCTGTGACCCACTTTTCTGCGGACAGGTTTACGTCTTTTATATTTAAAGGCGATCACTTTGTCACCCTTAACTTCTTCGAGAAGATCCCCTTTTACAACAGATGCTGCAACGTAAGGCGTTCCAATTTTCGTAGCGTTTCCTGTATTGAGGAAAAGCACATGTTTAAATTCGACCGGACCTTTCTCAGCGCCAAGAAGTTCGACATCAATGACATCTCCCTTTTCAACACGGTATTGTTTTCCACCAGTTTCAATTATCGCGTACATTCCGACCTCCTATAGTAGTCATCACAAAGAATGGTATTGGATGAGGTTTTACTGAGAGAAAAACAGGCATGATAGGGGATTGAATGAATGGATGTCAATTAGAAATTAAAGAGGAGGGCTGTACTCGGTTCCCGGGAATGGCTTCCGCTTCTTTCTGCTTAATTATGATTATTGATTTGCTGAGTTATTATATTATGATAAATGTTTGTTTTTAACATATTTTACAAATGTAAACCACTGCAAGTTATTTAATTGCGTTTGGTTTATTTTTAGGTTGCGTTGATAATTAATTTTAAAAAACATATTATAAAAATTAAGATAATTAATTAAACGTACACGTTCGGTATTAGAATGAAATCAATACAGAAACGAGAAAAAAAGAAAAAAGCTTCAAAACTGACATTGAAGACGCATAGTAGACACAAGTTAGAAGAGCGTGAACGCCGTGTGTTAAATAAATATTAAACAAGGGGAGGAACCTTATGCGCAGAACATCACCAAAAAGAAAAAAGAAAACAACATCTCATAAAAAAACATCTGGGTTCAAATCGTTTTGGAACAAATACTGCAAACTCTAAGCTCTTCTTTTGCCTAACAGAGAAAGCGTATAGGCTAGGGCTGCTACGAGTGAAATCGTAGCGCCTGGCGGCCAATTCCATTGATAGGCAAGGTAAATGCCTGAAAAGTTGAAGAGAACGCCAAGACCCGTTGCGATGATCATCATTGTTGAAAAACGGAATGTGAAGGTGCTAGCGATTGCTGCGGGGATAGCTAACATAGCGATCACGAGGATGGCGCCTACAACTTGGATCAGCAAGACCACAGAGATCGCTACAAGCGACAGAAGTAACAAATAGAGCGCTGATACGCGTAACCCCTGTAGGTGAGCTTGGGTTTCATCAAAACAAATGGCTAAAAATCTTCGATAGAACCAAGCGACGGTCAGAATAATCAAGGCGTCTAATCCCAGTAATAACAAAATATCCTGCCGACTCACCCATAGAATATTCCCAAAGAGAAAATTCAATAATTCTACATTATAACCAGGCGTCAACGAGAGAAAAATGACGCCGAGCGACATGCCTGTTGCCCAAATCAAAGCAATGACCGTGTCTTCCCTTTCTCGGTACTTGAGGTGGATCCAACCGATTAGCAAAGCTGAAAGTAGACCTGCTCCTAACGCGCCATGTAGAGGCAGTAAATAGTCCAATCCGAAGCTGCGTTTTAACCAGACGCAAAGTCCCATTCCTCCCAATACAGAGTGGGCAATGCTTCCGCTGATGGAAACAATGCGCTTTACTACGACGTACGAGCCGATGATGCCACTTGCAAAAGAAGCGGCGATACCCGCAATCACGGCGAAGAGTAAAAAGGGGTTATGCGTCAGGGCTTCGGTAAAGGAGAGCATGGGGTCCTTAAAAAGAGAAATGTTGAGTTGAGGTAAGTGGCGTATGGTAAAGTCCCAGCGCAAAATGTTCGCAAATCTCTTTGGTTTGGAACGAAGTCACTCGTCTGTGGACACACAAGAATCGTTTCACTTTATCTAAAACGGTTTGTAGATCATGTGTCACCATCACGATGGTGATGGTCTTGTTCAATTCAACCAGCAAGTTGTAAATGCTTTGTTCTGCAGCTGGATCGACACTAGATGTCGGTTCATCCAAAATGAGCAATTTAGGGGTGTCGACGATGGCCCTTGCGATGAGGACTCTCTGAGCTTCTCCCCCAGATAAGGTGCCAAAGGGGGCCAACGCTTTATGGGATACCCCCACTTTTTCTAAAGCCTGGTAGGCTTTTTCTTTTGACTCTTTGGTATACCCCCCCCACCAGGTCAATTTAGACAGGCAGCCAAGCATGACCACGTCAAGCGCAGAGATGGGGAAGTCGCGATCGAAGCGCAAGTGCTGTGGAACGTAACCGATCTGTTTTCCCATGGCTTGCGGGGGCCGCCCTAGGATGGAAATTTTCCCTTTCTTAGGAGAGAGGAATCCCATCAATAACTTAAGCAAAGTAGTTTTGCCGCCTCCATTGGGGCCAAATAGGCCCACAAAATCTCCCTCTTGAATGACCAACGAGGCATCTTCCAAGGCAAGGGTATCTTGGTAGGCAAAGTCGACGTGTTCAACAACAATAAGCGGGGTTCCCATTCCAGTAGACCTCTTTCGAAATTAAGGGTTCGTCAATTTTCGAGATTATTTTGGCCAATTTTCGATTCATTTTGCGGGGATAGTATACGAAATATGATACAATCCCCGCAAAATGAATCAAAAACTCGGCTCAAAAGAACCCAAAAATCGACAGAACCTTAGTTTCGAAAGAGGTCTAGTTTATTCCGCAAGGACTTGAGCTAGATGTTTCATATTCTTTAGATAATCTTCCGCATAAGGATCGATAACGACAATAGGGATGCCCAATCGCTCGGCGATCAGTTTAACCCCTTTATCGCTATATTGAGGTTCTGCGATGATATGAGTGATCTTATATTCTTTTGCCTTTTTTAATACTTGAGTAATGTCTTGGGGTAAGGGATCTTTTCCTTCAATTTCAATGGAAATTTGATGCAACCCAACATCCTGGCATAAGTAGCCAAAGGCTGGATGGGAAACGAGAATGGCAGAGCCTTTCTTATCTGCGAGCACAGTAGAAATAGTGCGATCTAATTGATCGAGATCCTCGATGAAAGTTTTAAGCCCCTCTGTATAGAGTTGAGAATGGGAGGGCCATAACTGAATGAGTTCAGCTGCGATCTGTTCCGCTTGTCTTTTAGCCAATCGAGGACTTAACCAAATGTGAAGATCTTTACTTTCTCCATGATGAGAGCAGCAGTGGATCTTGCCGAAAGCTTCTTCTCCCTCTTCGTGAGACAAAAGAGCGATCCCTTCAGACAAATTGACCATGCGCATTGAAGGATTTTGTTCTTGCAATACCGTATAAGCTTTTTGTTCGGATGGCTCACCTAAACGGATGAACAAATTAGCTTGACTCACTTGAAAAACTTCTTTAGGAGTTGGCTCGTACAGATGAGGGTTTGCTCCAGAGGGGACAAGGCTGCATACCTTCACTGTATCTCCAGCAATCCTCTCAACAAAATAGCGGTACACGGGGATGCTGACGAGCACGGTTGGCTTAGATTGTGCCGTGTCTGGTTTGTTGCAAGAACAAACGCCACAAAGCAATAAGAGCACAAGGAAAGTGCGCATGTAGACCTTCATTGAAAAATAGGGAGTATACTGCAAGAAGGTTTAAAAAAATCGTTAAATAATTTTTGAATTGAGAGTTAAGCACGCTCGCGATAAGATCAACATCCCTTCAAGGAGGAGTGTCCGAGTGGCCGATGGAGCACGCCTGGAAAGCGTGTATACGGCAACGTATCGTGGGTTCGAATCCCACCTCCTCCGTTTCTCATAGACAAAATTTGCTTAAAAATTCTTGCAGGAAAGTTGTCGGTTTTGAGTCTTTTGTGGACTCAAATGGGACAGCAATGCGTAACACATCGCTTTTTTGGGTTGGTCATAGGCGGTATATGCATCTCTCTATCCCCATGATATCGAAAAATGCTCACTACTAAAAAATTTAGCGATTGACTAGACTTTTCACGAATCTGTATTAACCCAACTTGCCCCCTATCCTCCCTTAGACGCGTAAGCGAGATAGGTAAGATGCAAGATTCGTGAGGAAGCCAAGGTAGTTCACCTTGGCGACGAACGAAGCGCAGCAGATTGCCTGTCGCAGCTCGCGGATAAAGGAGGATAGGGGGCAAGTTGGGTTATTAGGTAAGCATGAAAAAGGAAATCATTATTCGATTATCTCAGAGCTTTGAAGAAGCTACCCATGTTGAACAAGATGTGGAATATTGGATGGCCAGAGATCTTCAGGGTCTTTTCGAGTATAGTAGTTGGGATAATTTTCTGAACGTGATTGAGAAAGCAAAAATCGCGTGCTCTAAGTTACTCATAAACAGCCATTTTCGTGAGGTCATGAAAATGGTCAATCTAGGTTCTGGTACAAAGAGGGAAATCCCAGATGTTATGCTTTCTCGTTATGCTTGTTATTTGATTGCTCAAAATGGGGATTCTCGCAAAGAAACGATTGCGTTTGCGCAAAGTTATTTTGCTTTACAAACAAGAAAGCAGGAATTGCTTGAACAACGAATCTCGATGGTAGAACGGCTGGAAGCAAGACATAAACTAACACAAACGGCGATGTAAAAAAAGAAAATTTGCAAGGAGAGAGCCAGATTGCCGAAGAGCATGTAAAAAACAATCTAGGTGTACGTCGAGTCTTAATAGAAAGCAATATTTACCCAGAGGAATTGCCTGCGGAAACAGACATAAAGAAATTGGAAAAGCAGATTAAGAAGGAAGGGGAGAGGCTCGTTGAACATCCTGCGGTTTTGCCGGGTGTAGAGTCTATCCAATGAATATCGTCCCATGAACAAATCAATCTATATTCCATTGAGGCAATTGCAAACTTCCCGACCCAGCAAAATCATCGATTTGGCAAAGTCGTAGCCAGTCAAAATCGCAAAATCTAAGCGTGCGCTGTATACTCCCTTCAAGGAGGAGCGTCTGAGTGGCCGATGGAGCACGCTTGGAAAGCGTGTATACGGCAATGTATCGTGGGTTCGAATTCCACCTCCTCCGTTCTTCTCTATAAATGCCGATCTTGAAATCATAATAATTTAAATTTTAATCACTTGGTGGTTCTGAAAAATCCATCTTTTTACTAATTAGAAGAGATCGAAGAAGTTGTTGCAAAAAAGATTTTTGTTTTTCAGATGGAGAAAGAAATGAAAAAGCAGGGAATTGATAAGGCAGAACTAGCTGAACAGATGGAAACAAGTCGCTCTGCTGTAGCTCGCATTTTGGATCCCGAATCTCCATCAACGCTGCGTACATTCGCAAAAGCGGCAAGAGCACTTGGGCGGCATTTAAAAATTAGTTTGGCTTAGATATAGAATAAATGGTTAAAAACTTACCTCACGCTCCTGGTGGCCTCTCAATGGCTTTCATGGGAATATCTTGTGCGACGCTTTGCTTCATAGCTGTGAGGGATAGATGATGCAGGATGATCTCTGGTAAGGAATTTCGATTTTCAGGAGTTACTTCAATGACTTGAACATCCGATCTTTGTTTAATTGCTAAAAGCTTTTCTGTGTTTTGAAGAGAGATCGTACCCAGCACACAAGGAGCATTATTTAATGTTATCGTGACAGCATCTAGAAAATGAGGAGCATAGCATTGCATCAATCCGATTTCATCGATGATAACTAAAGAATCGTTAAAAGGAGATATAGCTGGAACAACCAAAGATTCGATTGCTTCTACATTGACTCCATATTTACCCACCCGATATTCAGAAAGCATATTTTCATGTGCGAGATAAGCCGATTGACCTTCCAAGGTGTGAAGAATAAATCCCGTTCTTTCACCGTTTATATTTTCTTCTTCAGCATAAACACCTTTTACAGGACCTGTAAACGATCTGATCACTGTTTTGATAATCGTGCTTTTCCCAATTCCAGGTGACCCTGTTAACAAAATATGCTTTTTAGAACACATAATCTCTTCGCTTATAAGATGTGACCCTATGGTAATGAACAAAAGAAAGAAAAGCAGTTTTTTCATTGCGATTATGGCGAGTATCATTGGTTGATAAGGGATTTTAGCAGACCATGATGCATTTTATGCCAGTCAAATTTTACTGATTGGAATCTTCCTATCAATATCTATACATCCGAGTGGCCGATGGAGCACGCTTGGAAAGCGTGTATACGGCAACGTATCGTGGGTTCGAATCCCACCTCCTCCGTTCTTCAAGGAGAAGCACGAAGAGAGAATTCCCGAATACTAAGAAGGAATCATTGAAGCTCCCACAGGATAATGATCAGATGGGTTATCGATATTTGGCAAAGGTTTATTTGTATCAACATTTTCTTCTTTAAAACCCACTGTAACATGACTAAATTGAAGTTGGCCGCCATTTTCGAGTTTTAGTGTAATCAAATAGTCTTCTTCATCAATAGCAAACCTACCTGCCTTAGCATGTTGAGCTGTGACCATTCTCTTTTTCACGGTCGTTGGTCCTACTTGAGTACTTGTCAGGCCGAGAATGTCTAAATGCTCTCTAAAAAGTTTTACATCTTCTTCTGTTTTAGTATTTGCATCTATCCCAATTAAGAGTTGAAGATTTCCATCGGACAATTGATGAAATTTTTCCATGATAAGACTAATCTGTTGACGCCCATCTTCAGATTTTGTCGAATGTCCATGACATGAGGCCAATAGAAATTGTTGGCCAGAGCCTTTTCTCTTTGCTAGAATTACATTCATTCTTCCTGTTTTAAATCCCTCATAACCTTCAATAGAAATGATTTCATAGTCAGGTTCCCATAAATCACCTCTAAGAAGGATGAAAGTGCCATCTTGCGAATTTTGGCGATTCACAGAAAGGAACAGAGTGTCATTAATTAGAGTTTGAGGCACCAAAGCATCGCTCTCTTGAGTAAAAAGAACCCCAGAATTGGAAGCAATCAATTTATCTCTTAGCGAGTTTGTTCTAGCTACCGGATTCCCTAGGGTCTGTGCAAATACATGCTTTACTTTGTTCACTTGCTCGATCATTTCTGGATGTATAGAAATAAGATGTAAATTTAAGGCTTGATACATCCAATAGAAAAATACTTGACCCGAAGGTGAACTAAATGTCTCTAAATCTCGATTAGAGGCTGTTTCACCAAAAAATTCTTTTAAATAATCCTTGTTTAGCTTGTTTAAGGATTGTTTTATGGGATCCTGAGGCTTTGTTAGGGCAAGCGTTTCTTTCGTAAAAACCGCATTTATTAAATTTCTTTTCAATTCAAGGGTGTTTTTCCCCTCAAGAGATTTTATTGATCCGAGTATGGGCAAGTCAAAGACCTTACCTTGCCTTGCTGCTTTGTCACGCAAGGTTTTATCTAAACTTAAAAGCTCTGAAGGATTGTTCCGTAAAAAGCGAAAAACTTTTTGATCTTTATAATTTTCTATGAAATATAAAATGTTCTCAAAATCTGAATCTGTAAATCCACTATCTCGTAGCTCAATCTGCTTATTTTTAATTTCTTCGATTAGTTCAGGCGTGATTAGTTCTGATAGTGTGGGACCATATTCTTTTTCTTCATGGATAGCTTGCAGGACGAGGAAATTACGGTATTCATTTACTTCTAGTTGACTAGCATTGCCTTCTTCCATGAGATATCTTACCTGCAAGTCAGAAAGATTCTTGGTAAGAGCTTCGTGAGAAACAACCAACTCAAAAACTTCTTGCCTTGTGGGGTTCACTTCTTGACCATAATCTCCTTCAAACTCAAAAGGATCGGTAAAAATACCTAATATGTTTGCTGTATGTATTACAATAGATGATAATAAATTCACTTAAATGTAGCCATTTATTTGAAATTGAAAAATCATTGTAACATTTATTGTTGTTAACAATCAATGTTTTAAAGTCGTCCCCAATTCTTCGGATGAACCACTTTAATTAGCCAACCTTTGTTGA
>JABDFI010000025.1 GCA_013286595.1 Chlamydiota bacterium
TGATCAAAAATCGCGTTCGCTTAAGCTAAATGATGTAATGATGTTGTCATGATGTGCGATTAACGACACGAAGGATAGCACAAAGAATTATAGGCGTTGAAGAAAAAAAGTGGGTTGATCGTGAGGAGGAAGAGCATCGATAGCGGCTTGCCCTTGATGTTGGATCCGATCGCCCATGATGCCTGTTTGGGTTAGAAGTGCAGAAGACATGCCGAATCGACGAGCTCCACGAATGTCGGTTTCAGGTGTATCACCTACCATGAGAACATGGGCGGGATTTGAAATGTGATAATGTTCGAAGTGGCGCATAGCCGCTGCATAGGCATGGGGATGGGGCTTGCCTAGATAAAACACGGTGCCACCTAGCGATTCATACATGCTAGCCATGCTTCCTTGTCGCACCACGAGTTGGGGAGGGTTTCCTTCTTGAGCAAATCGATCGGGATTGGCACACAGCATGGGGAGATTTGTCCTCTTGATCGCTTCAATTTCTGATCGGAACATTTCGGGATCGGTTTGATCTTCTCCCTGACGATGAGGAATAGAGATGTAAATGAAGTCGGCTTCATCGAGATGTGCAGTTTCTCGATAGATCGAATCTTGAAAGATGGCCTGATGAGAAGAGAATTTCGGATGGTCACCACTTAATATCCAGAAGGCATTTCTAGGTGTAGGGAAGGGTAATTCTCTTTTTGAAACGACCTCTTTTGCCACTTCACCTGAGGTCACAAAGAAGTGAAAATGTTTGCCTTGTATAAGACCATGCTGGTGGTACTTGGCGATTTCTTTGGAGGCTAATTGTGTCGAGTTAGATAGAATGCCAACAATCTTGTCCCTGGAAACCAATTGTTCCATGGTTTCCTTTGCTCCGGGTAATAGACCGAATTCATTGCCTGCCCAGAAAACTCCATAAGCATCTAGTAAGATACCTTGAAAATCATCGCATAGAGTTAAAAGATTAGAAGATATCATTTTCACGTGTTTTAAATGAAAAGGAGGTACAGTTATACCTCCTAGAAATGCCCAAGATAGGACTCGAACCTACACACCTCGCGGCACCAGAACCTAAATCTGGCGTGTCTGCCATTTCACCACTTGGGCTTAACCGATGAAGCACTGCATATTAAAACGTTACATTCTTTTCGTCAATCTGAATCAAGGGTGAGCTTTGTGGTATTGAGTTTTCGGACCCTGTACCTTTTGCCATTTGTAAATATTTTTTGTCATGTTGTACGTCATGTTGTCGGGATTAAGGATGTCCCAGACATTGCTGAAGAGAGCTTGAACTTTTCTTTGATCAGGGGATTGATGGGCAAGTGCCTCAGGGGTAATTCGCGTTCTCCAAGCGCCGAGCAAGGTGAAAAGGGGCGTAAAGATGATGGAATAGGCGAATTTACCTACAGAAACAGCTCCATGTTGTACAAAAGGGGGGGGGTGTAGGTAGCAAGGCAAGAATTAATTGACTTCAGCCCGTTGCGTAGAATTTTTGGCACCAAAAGCTCATACCAGATCGTGGACATGTGAGATCCGATCTGAAGATCCACAATATTGGCTTCTCTCAAGGCTTTTGCGGTGATGCCAGCGCAGTTATTCGTGACGAAATTAAAAGAAAGGTTTCTATTGGTGATGTTTTGCGAGATGCGCAGTAAATTTAAGGCTTGTTCATCGGAAACATCTAAAGTGGTCACATAAGCATCGACGGGTAAAAATTCATCTTTGTCGGGATTCTGCATGTAACCTTTATATGACTCTAAAGGGGACAAAGGATTGAAATCATCCCAATAAGGACGAAACCCAAAACTGTACACTTCACCGGGGAGAAACTGTTGGGCATGTGGATGGAGATCAAACCCTCGTTTTAAGATGACACGGTAATAGGAATGACGTGCACCTTGTAGATAATGATCGAGATAGCCCCATTTATCGCGCGTATCTTGAGTAGTGACAACTTGCACTTGGCAGGAAGTGGGCGTTTCCTCATGGACAAGTCTACGAAGAGGAACGGGAGGGTTAAAACGGGCGTGATCATGCCTAATCAAGCCAGATTGCAAGTAGTACCAGTACAGTTTTTTAGAATTTTCAGTTGAATAAATCCTTTCTGAGACCTTATCGATCAATAATTGATGACGCAATCTAGACCACACTTGAGGAATGCCATTGACCATGAGATTGGCATCCCCTTGAGACCAGGTGATGGAATGTCCGTTGGCACCCCCCCCATAAGCTGGAAAATTGATATAGCGATGAAGGTGCGATTTGAACACGAAATCGACGAGATCAGGAGCGTAAAAGAACACTTTTTTAGAGAAATGTTGCTTAGCTACCCATTTGTCATAGAGGGAGAAGTTATGCGCCATCACTAAATGCTGTAGATCTTGTTGAGATTGATTGGGCGCAAATATTCCCCATTTTAAACGCACGGCCAACATATACCTTTCCAGCTTGGCGACATCAGAAGGAGGGATAACTTCCACCTTTCTTTTGACACGGTTTTCGATGTGTCGATCAGCTTGAGTAAGGAGATGGGTTAATTCCGTAGGTGGCAGGTACTGATGATCGGTCAAGATCTGTTCAAAGGAGCGCTGGAAGGCGGAAGTGACACGCTCGTCTTCCGCTCTAGCAAAAAAAGGAATGATAGCCCGTCCAATATTAGTCCATGTATCGCGTGGTGATGGATTAACTGACAGGCTTGCCATTATATCTCTCTAAAGGCTGCTCGTTTAGCAGCAAAAGGTGCATCCTGATCTGTTCTTTGCACTAATTGTCGCAAGATCCCCATCGATTTTTCTTTTGAATTCATCGCGGCAAAAGGCGCTGGTGTCGTGCGAGGTGTGTTTAACATCTGATGGATGGATGGCCACATCTCTTCATTTTTCGTGAAGATTGTACCCATACCGTAATCTTGACACCAGAGTTTCATGTTGAATTTTTCCCATGTCCACGGTGAGTAATCCCGCGCAGCTACGCGTACACCTACTGCTGCGGCTTCAGAAAAGGTTCCACCGCCCCCTTTTCCTGATAGGATGAGACCTTCGCGACCGTCGGGCGTTTTGTGTTGAGCCATTCTCATGAGCTCAGAAACAGACGCTTGGCTCGGATTATCGGAATCACCCGGAATGGATGGGTAGACTGTAAAGGCAACCTTGCCTTGTGCATGGCGTGCTGGTTGTTGTTCACCAGGAATGCCCAAAATCTTATCGCAACGGGTTTTTTCAGGTGGGTTATTGCCACACACGACAAAGACGTGAAGTTTAGGCAAGGATGAAGCATCGGCTTGTTTGTAGCGATTGTGGATCTGTTCAGCAAATAGGGAAGTGCTTCCGCCGCCACCGCTCATGATCACAACAACTTGTGCGTCGGGTTCGACCTGATACTTAGTGCGAAGAGCTGCTTCACCCCCTCTTAAGAAGAATCCGTTTTGTACAGGTAGACCACCTTCAGCAATTTGGTCGTCGCGGAGCACATCTTGCTTATTGACAAAACTATAAGGAGCCTCTCCTTGTTTCAGGTAGCGACGCACTTCCGGAGTGTCAACATGCACGGCGTGCACGAAGTGGCCCTGTGGAGGACTTGTGATGTCAACGAGCTCGGGGTCGAAATCTGTATTATCGCTGTAGAGTCCCAATCCCATTTGATCACAAACTCTAGACATGACCCCGCTATGTCGAGCATAGGTCGTCATGACGCCATCTGGACTGCGTTCAAGGAAAAACCGGCGCATCAAAGCATCTTTCTCTGCCAATGTTTTTGGGGACTCTTCTGTTCCTCCAAAAAATTTATGCATATAGACAAGAAGTTTCCAGTATTCTTTGCGATTACTCCAATCTAAAAACTCTGCAGTGGTATATTTAATGCCCAACTTCTTTGCTGTGCGGTAGACTAGATCAGACTCTTTGAGAGCATCTTCTGCTCCATCGCCTAAGTAAACGTGAGCTCCCTCTTCTGCTACGCGTTGTGCCAGGGCGCGCTGCAGTGTATTATGCGCACCGCCTACACCAAATGACATGATCATCATGGAGCGGTCTTTGAGTCCGCGATCGTGAACGGTAGGAGGTGTCATTTTCCATTTAATGGTCGCACGATCCAGTTCCGGCGGACGCATGAAGGGGGTATGCTTTCCAGCAGTTCCACTGTTGAGATGACAGCCACAAAAGAGGTGAAGGCTACGTCCTGCACGGGTGCTCGCTAGGTCATCGACGATGCGAAAAGCGCGTGTTGCAATTCCTGTTAATAGTGCTGATTGAGTTTCAGATGGGAGTGGTAGGTTAGAGCTATCTTGTAGGAATAGTTGTGCAAGTTGATAGGTTTTACTCGTTGAGGCGATGACCTGATCGGGAGAAGTGGCTGAAGAAAAGCTAAGCTGTTGCTCTGTACTATGACAGCTCTCTTTGATCTGATGTGAACATTCTTTATAGAAATCCTCTGATTTGAAGAGATTGGCTACCTCAATAAAAGGATTGCCGCGCAGAACTTGCAACTTAGCAGCTAATTCTTTGCAATATTCAAGTCGTAGAGTATGGATTCCAGGAGTGGTCTCAGCCGCTTTTAAGAGCACATCAAGTTGAGAGATGAATGCTTGGCGATCATTGTTGCGGACAGCGCGTTGGATTGGCTCTAATGCTTGAAGATGGGTAATGGGTAAACGAGTGATAGCGGTGAGCAGGTAATGGCGAGATTGTTGTTCGATCTGTACTTTGTAAGCAGAAGATACATCGACTGGAGTACCCTGTTGTCTTGTTAAAAGCGAGAGATAGAGGTGTTGTAGAGCTTCCTTACAATGACCCGATGCGACTTTAGAGTTTAACTGGCTAAGGGTTTCTTGGCTAAGAGATGGCTGAGATTGAAACAATAGCAACAGGATTTCTTGGAACTCTCGCGTTCCAGCTGGGGTAGTGAGATGAGCGGCTGCTCTTTTAAGTAGTACGCAATGAAGGGGGGAAACTAATCGATCCAATTGAAGCTGATTGAGGATTTGTCGTAGTTCAGAAGCCTGTTCGCGTAGTGTGAACTGAAAGGCAGCAGGAAGAATTTTGTTTAAATGAAAAAACTGCAAAACGAGTTTCATGTATAGGAGAATATTTTGTCCCGTATCAATAGCCCATGAGCTGACGGGAGCTGGCAATTTTTGTACGGATTTAATTCTAGTGGCTAAGGAATCAAAAGACTGCGTTGATAGATCAACACGACTGTGCCCTCTTTCGAAAACGTTAGCTAAAGAAGAAGTGCATGATTCAGTGGGGAGCACTCTTTCCCCCGTATGTGGAGGAAGAGTAGCAATTCGCGTGGCCATAGTTTTTCCTAAGGTTAAGCTTTAATCAGTCGTATTTTTCCATGAGAGTCGAGTTGAACTGCAAGACGTCCAGTAGGTGAAATAGCTTCTAAGCTTTCTTTTAAAGCAAAGGCGTGATGTGCATAGAAGTTCCATGGACGGAAGAAAAGATCAAATAATGAAAGATCTGTTCCTGTGAATCCTTTTTCATTGACGAGTGAAAAGGCTTTAACCAGTAATCCAAATGCGACAACCGGTGCATAAACAAGAGGAAAGAAATAGGTCGCTTTTTGGAAGGGTTCTGGCAATCTACCTAACGTTTTATCCCATACCTTAAATAGAGCTGTTTGAACAGATTGGGGTAGATTGGCTTTTAAAGTAAAAACATGGGGACGCATTTTGGAGTTGATGTCGATCCCTAATTCCTCTTTTAAGACCTGTGTATGATAGCTCGTGCAGTTATGTTTCATGAGAGAAAATTCAGGAGATCCTTTGGCTTTATCAGTTTCATAGCGTTTGAACACTTTATCAAATTGAGCCTTTGTGAGCTCGATCGAGAAAGTTTTTTGAAAGCGACTATCTTTTGGATAGAGAGAATACCAATCAGGGGAACGGAATTTTCCTGTTTTTTTTGCAACTGCAGTCAGAAAGTCGGATAAAGACCAATTCGCCATACTAGGACCAAATTTTCCATTGCTATAGCAATTGCCCGTGTTGTCCTTTAAATTGACAAAAACATGGTCACCTAACAAGAATTTAGGATGCACACCTTGTTTGTCAACAAGATGTGTTACGATATCAAGAACATAAGAATGGCCCCATTCAGCGGGATTACGCTTGTCAAAAACGACGAGTTTGGGATTGAGGATGGCGTTGTAGTGCTTAATACCAGTGTGGATGAAAGTGTAATCGTCGCTGAGTTCAAACTTAAGATTCGTTTGAAAGACCTCTTCATCTTCTAAGAAAAAGCTGTAACCTACGGGCTTTCCATCTTGATTCCGCTGCACTTGTTTGAGCTGATTCCAACTGACTTCGACCGATTGTCCATTTCTTAATTCGATAGGAATTGTCGGGTTAAAAGGATGTCCCCGACTGATTTGCATCCTCAAGGCTTGGATTTGATGATGGAGACTGTTTTTTTCGATGAACTTTCTAAATGTATCAAAACGTGAATCAGTAAAAATCTCTGGAGAAAGACAACCACCCAACTTTGCTGAAAGTGCTTTAGCCTTCAATCGTTCCACAACTGCTGGATTGATTTGAGGTGCATGAGAAATATCCTTAATTAAGCGCTGGGCGAAGTCGACAACGGTTCTCACTTCTTCCGTTTCTGCAACAGTCATTGTTTTCAAGTTCAACATTTTGAGTTGATTAATGGTAGCGTCTACAAGTACCTCAGCATTTTGTGCGCGCAGTTGAGGGGAGGAATCTGTAGAGGAGGAAACAGTTAGATGATCACTAGCTTGCGCAATCGCATAAGTTTGATGGGCAGAGGAAAATTGACGCGCCTGTTGCGCAACTTGGAGTAAATTGTTCACTGACATAGGCTCTAAATTCTCTTTAATTGAAACTCGAAGCGATGATTTTACATCCAACGATTCCAAAAACGCAATTTAAAACAATGAAATGAATGTCAGAGCGTAGACTCTTCTTCGAAGTCGTAGACGGGATGGATTTCAAAGCCGACTTCGCGGATCGCGAAAATTAGCTGAGCAATTGGCTCCCATTGAGACTGGCGGTCGATGTGCATTAATACTTTAGTTTTCTCTTTTTCTTTAGGTAAGAGGCCAAGGTTTTGTTGGCGTTCTAATTCATGCTGAATGCCCTGAATCCCTTCGACCCAGTATTCGTTGAATTCTGTGATCCACTTATAACGACCTTTATCATCAATGCTTAAGTTGATGATGTACTGTTCGTTTTGACTGGCTAAAGAAGTGCTATTGTCCTGTTTGCTGATTTTTACTAACTCCACATCATTATCAAAGAGCGCAGAACGGGTGACAGCCAATGTGGCAAATACGGCCACAACGAGAAAGAGAAAGTCCACCATGGGGGCTAAATTCACGCTGCCATAACTCTTCATTTCTTCTTCTGGGATAATGCTCATGTTATCCTCACTTGTTTCCGCTGGAATAGAGAGATGTGTGATTGTCGATCAAAGAAGCGACAGAATGTGCTTCGTTTTCAACTTGTGCTAGCACTTTAACCAGACGGAACTTAGCAGTGGAATGAAGGATGAGCGATAAAATCGCTACAACAAGTCCTGCCACTGTTGTACCCACCGAAATGCCTAAACCATCAAAAAGTGTTGTGATACTTTCGATGGAACGGTTGATGTCATAAAAGGCGTAGAACATCCCCAAAACAGTACCTAATAATCCTAACATCGGTGCAATGACAGCGATATCGTTCAGTAAGCCTATTCTTTGCCAAAATACAATAGTAGAGCGTTTACCTTCAGCTTTCATGGTGTCTACCATGGCGGTTAACCCGTAGCGTCTTGATTGCAGACCTGAAGCGATCATGTTGCAGAAGAGGGTATTGTGAGCTTTGCATAAACTTAAGGCTTCTTCGAAATGGTTGCTATTTAACTTGCTCTGCAGCGAACTGACCAAGTGAGAAGGAATATGTGTGGCCTTTTTCAGCGATAAAATGCTGTAGATCCAAATGAAAACTGCACAGAAGGACATGCCTAATAAAATCGAGTAGATGATGGGAGATCCTGCAAAGGCGCGGGCGAGATCAACTTGAATTGCAGGTGCTAGGGCATCTTCTTCTGTTGTTTGGATTGTAAGCGTAGAAGATGGTTCTTGATCGAGAGAGGCAAGTTGTTCCTCTTCTTGCATAGCTTCTTCGACATTTAAAGAACTGGATGGTGGCGAGGTGACGACGGATTGGGTGTTTAGCTCAGGTACTTGGATAGAAGTCGCTTGCTCGCTATTCAATGGATCAGAGAGATCAACAGTCGGAAGAGTGATATCAACTTCGATGAAACTCGTCTCACGAGGTGATTCTTCTAAGGATAGTTCTTGTTCAAACGCTTGAAATTCTTCATTGAGTACGAGTTCTTCAGTAGAAAAGTCAGCTTCAACCAAAGTGAGAGGAATGGCAGCTTCTTCAGGGGCGATTATCTCATTTTCTGCCAGCATAGGACTGGTTGAAATAGAGGAGGGAAATGCTTCTTCAAGTATAGGCGTTTCTGCCTGTCCAAAGCTTAAGGAAAACAGACTTAAAGCGAGAAGTTGTAGGGATTTCATCGTTATTTTCACTCCACGGGTTGCAGATTGAGATCAATAGACCTCTTTTTGCGGGGATAGTATGTGTGATACAATCCCCGCAAAATGAATCGAAAACTCGGCTCAAAAGAACTCGAAAATCGACAGAACCTAGTTTCGAAAGAGGTCTAATTCAATTTTCAGGTTACCAAGAGTTATTAGTATTGTTCTAGATAAAATTTTGTGATGGTTTAGAAATGAGAGCTGCTTTATCATATTTCCCCTATGAGACCATACGATTTTAAGTATCCATTTTCTTGGGAAAACCGCGCTCCGACAATTGCTGATCACGTGTTGTTTATCCCCAAGCATTACAATCTCAATGATGGCTGGATTTTTCCCCGTTTTGAAGATAGTGTCATTTTTGGAAGAATTGCGCCCATTTGGATTGAATACTGCACGGGCAATGGAGCTTGGATCATCGAACAAGCACTTGCGCATCCAGATAGAAATTGGATTGCCGTTGAAAAGCGATTTGACCGCGTTCAAAAAATTTGGTCAAAAATGAAAAATAACGCATTAAATAATCTCTTTATCGTCTGCGGCGATGCTCTGCAATTTACCAAGACCTATCTCCAAGAACAATCTGTCGAGGGCATTTACATTAATTTCCCGGATCCTTGGCCCAAATTTAAGCATGTAAAACACCGTTTATTGCAAGCTCCTTTTGTCGCTGAAATGGCAAGGGTGAGCACAAAGCATGCGACAACGACGATCGTTACAGACGATGATGATTATACAGCGCGCATTTGCCAAGCTATGTTATCCACAGAGCAATGGAAGCCTGTTTTCCCAGAACCTTACTACATCACAGAATGGGAAGGGTATGGATCCTCTTATTTCGAGCAGTTATGGCGAGAGAAGGGTAAGACCATCCATTTTATGCAATTTGGACTGTCATGAACGCGATCGTGATACGCCTACCTGCTTCTCTTCAAGACGATCTCGACTGGTCATCGGCTCGCAGCGCTGCGGAACAAGCAGTTGCATTGGGTCAATCTCTTCTTTGGGAGATCGATTTTAATTTTTCTTCAATACGGTCTCGAGATACAGCCTCATTTTTTGCTTATTCTCGAGCTATCGAAGAATTTGCGAAGCAACTATGGCCTCTTTTCAAAACCCACACTTCTGGAGTCTGTATCTATCGAGGCACCTGCCATTTTGAACAGCTCTTAGATCGACAAATCTGGCAAGATCAATACGATGAGTGGCTCATGACTTTGCGCGAAAAAGCGTACCCTCAACATGAGTTGAAGAATGAAGACATTGCCCATGAGCATTATTACCGGTTGTTCTCTGCTCAAATGGTTGCAGAATACTTCGATCGATTGATTTCCTTTTTCCCCGATGAAATTGCACCTGTTGGCTTCTTTACATCCGATTTTTCCTTAGCGACAACCGCCCAATTGCTTTCCAAAGAGAGATTCCAGCATTTACATTGCTTCACTTCGACATCTCCTGTAAAAGAAAAACGCCCTTCTCTTGCGGTATGTCTTCCAAGCGATTCTTATTGCGACCGCTCTTTATTAGTTCAACTCGATCAACTTTTCGACATTTTGCGAAAGCAAGGAACTTCCTATCGGCTCATTTGCGAAGAAAAGCTGGCAGAAGAGTGGGATGAGCTCGATCAATTGATGGTCATTTCTCAAGCGGTGAGCCCCTCTGGCAAGCGTAAGCTTCAAGGCTTTTGCGCTGCCGGCGGCGAGGTTGTCTATTATACACTAATCGATTCATCTTTTGCACTTCTAAAGCGATAGCTTTTGCTTCCTTTGCAGGATCCTTGATTTGGATGGGTGTATGTGAGCAGGCTGACAGTTGCTCTTTCAGAATATCTAAATGGGCGATGCCAACGTAAATAAATACAGAGCGATCCTTTAAATTCATTCCTTCTTTTTTCCCCAGCAATTGCAGTTTAGAGACAACTTTTCTGGCCATAAAAGTTGAACGATGAAACCCATTGAGAATTTCGAAGAGCTTTTTATTCAACTCTTCACGAACCTTCATTCTCTCGTCTTTACTTACATTTCCAGGGTAAGTATAGAATATATCAAATAGCAGATTCACATTAAATGGAGCTTTTTCTTTAAGTTTTGTGGAAATAACGGTTGTTTTTGCTATCGCTGCATATTCCACAATGGTAAAAAGAATGCTCATATCCATTTCAACTAAAGTAGAATAGTATTTAGTTTTTTCCATAACGGTTCTTTGAAAGCAAGTTTCTCTTTCCGATAAGGGCACTTTTGGCAATTCTTCATCCATTTTTCGAAAAAAAAGTTGTAAGTTTTTTAAGAAAGTTGTTTGTTTAGGGTTTGCTTCCGGGTGTCGATCTTTCCAGGGAATCGCTTTATCTAGTCCAAGTTTATGAGGATTATAAGTTTTAAAATTCTCATTTAAGACAATTTTTCTAAAATAAAGATCTTGATACAGAAACATGATAAGTTGCGTGTACCCTACTATGAGATTGTCGAAATGTTCTTTTTTTTTGCTAGGAGGTGCAAAGTATAAAAAATGATAATAGTATTCTCTTGACAGAGAGTGCTCTGTTACCAATTGAATAACGGGGTTCAAAGATGTCGCGTGATCATGGGGAAACTCTTCAAGGGAATAATAATGATCTTTTGGTCGTTCGAAAGCAGACCCATTCTCTAAAAAGGTAATTCTCTTTGGCTTTACAGAGAGTGATTTCAAGTGGCGGATCACTGCGTTGTCTTGGTTATGATCCTCAGATGCAAAAATTGTAATTCTATCAACGAGAAAATTTAAAGCTCTTTCGGGAGTTTGTCCAGCTCCAGAAATAATAGTATGCCATGCTTTGCAAACACAGGGGATGGCCTGTGAGTCTCTGCCTTGTGGAACAAAGGAAAAGATTTTTCGCAGGATGTTAGAATCTAGTGTAGACAATGATGTGGTCATTGAGTCGGGTTTTGGTAAAGACATTGCGTGTTTAGGTATAGCTTGTGAAGCGGCAGGCACAGGCACTGGCTGTGCTGTCGCTTGTAAAGTTAGAGGAGCTAAGCCAGATAATGACATTGTTAAATCTCCTGCATTGTTATTATGTCTAGCATTATATTTATAAATTTACTTTATTTAAATGTTAAAGTTTTTTTATATCGGAGTTCGTGGCTTGCCCCGACATGCATATCATTAGATTCATTTCCATTCATTGCAGTGTGTAAAAGGAATCATGTTGAAAAAAGCTCCAAAGATGTAAAAAAGATGCAGGGAGGCAATTGCAAAACTCCACGCCACAGCAAAATCGCCCTTTTGAGCCATTTTGCCACCCCATCCCCGGCCCTACTAGCTTGGAGTATATGCTCGTGATGGGGCACAGCTGCTTAAGCGGCTGGCAAACTGACTCAAAATCATCGATTTTTCTGGGTCGTGGAGTTTTGCAATTGCCTCCAGAATTATTTTTTAAGGAGATTTCATGATTCGCCATTTTTTCCCGATCCTTTCTTCCACAGTGCTTTTAGCAACGCCGCTGATGAGCGCTGAAACTAATTTGCAAACAGCTAAAGCAAAAGCCTCTCTTGAGTACCAAGCCAAGGATTATTCTTATCTATTTGGGATGCTAGGGTTTAGCGACGCACAGCTCAAGATGCACTTTCAGCTCTATCAGGGCTATGTGAAAAACACCAATCTCTTGCTGGTGCGCATGAAAGAGCTTGAATTGCAAGATCGAGATCAGACCTATGATTACGGGGCTTTAAAGAGGAGATTAGGTTGGGAATTTGATGGGATGAGACTGCATGAACTCTACTTTGAGAACTTAGGAGGTCGCGATATGTTGGATAAATCGTCAGAACTCTATCAAAAGCTCTCAAAAGAGTTTGGTTCCTTTGAAGCCTGGAAAAAAAATTTTATTGCCACAGGTATGATCCGAGGTATTGGTTGGGTGATCCTTTATCGCGATCCACTCAGCAATCGATTGATGAATACTTGGATCAATGAACACGATGTAGGGCATTTAGCGGGTGGAGAGCCCCTTTTGGTGATGGATGTGTTTGAACATGCTTACATCACACAATACGGACTTGATCGCGCGAAATACATCAGTGCTTTCTTTGATAACATACAATGGGGCAAAGTGGAAAAGCGTTTCAACGCTCTTCCTCCAGCAGGACTCTAGAGGCAATTGCAAACTCCGCGACCCAGAAAAATCGATGATTTTGAGTCAGTTTGCCAGCCGCATAAGCGGTTGTGCCCCATCCTCGAGCACATCCTCCAAGCGAGTAGGGCGCGGGGATGGGGTGGCAAAATGGCTCAAAAGGGCGATTTTGCTGCGGCGCGGAGTTTTGCAATTGCCTCTTAAGAAGCGCGAGCCGTTTTGCGAATTTTCAACGCTATCACAATCAGGACGACGAGGCTAAGTAAACTCATCAATCCTGCTGGCATGAAGTGTTGTGTTTTCGCAAAGCGGTACGTGAAAAAGCCATCTAAGAAAAACGTGGTGAATAGTGTGAGATACTGCGCGAGAATCTTATCTTTGAAAATTCCATAAGCTCCCAATGCAAGTGCAGTACCAAAGAGCAATCCCGAAATGAGAGACGCTGTACTTCCCGCTTTCATGTAACCAATCCATCCACCCATTAAAACAAGCAATGCATACGCAAAGACAATCGAAGCGGTCACTTTCATCTTAAAAACTCCTGGTTTGTTAACAAAAGAGTATATACTCAAACAACTTGAAGTCTGGAGTTTTTGCGGTGTCAGCCTGGCGATAAATTTTTGGTCTTCACTCGCGCCTTGCTATTTAGCAATGGTCGCTCGCTCCAGACACAAAAATTTATGCCGCTTCCTTGCAAAACTCTCCAGAGTTCAAATTGTTTGAGTATATCTATAATGTATTTTGAAGGCTAGGTTATTGTAACTCTATCATTTTCAATTAGTTAAATAAATGAGCTCAGGCTCTGCATCCTTGACTTTCGCTGAAAATCTTGATATAATTCTACACAACAAATTGAGTATTCTATGCAAGTCGCCAGAAGAGTTTATCACTGGGCCTCCTCTAAAGCCTCCATACCATCTGCACCATTGTGGCTAGGTCTTATCTTTCTCACAGAACTTTTTTTATTTTTACCGCTCGATGCGATGTTGATGCTATTTTGCATACAAAATCCCGCTCGACGTTATTTATACGCTGCTATTGCCACATTAGCATCTGTTGTAATTGCTTTAATCGGCTATGCGCTAGGCTGTTTTTTATGGGATACTTTAGGCCCTTACATTGTGGGGCATGTGATCTCAGTCGATTTTTTCAATCGCCTGGTTCAACATTACAACCAACATGAAGGAGCCGCAGTTTTTATCGGCAGTCTTTTGCCGATTCCCTTTAAAGCTGTCACTCTCTCTGCTGGCTTTTGCCAACTTTCCCTAATCACTTATCTATTCGCTGTGGCAGCTGCTCGAGCGGTGCGCTTCTTTGTCATTGCGGATCTCATGGGGCGCTGGGGGAGTGCCATTAAAGATTTTATCGATCGTCGCTTCAACCATTTACTTATTGTTTTAGGTGTGAAAATCGCACTATCTGTATCCTTCTTCTGGTTTTTGGGACATTAATCATGGTTTTAACAGAAAAGCTCAATCCTCAAGATATTTTACGTGCAGTGCAGCTCCTCAAGCAAGGTCACGTGGTTGCCTTTCCTACGGAAACGGTTTATGGATTGGGAGCCCCCATTTTTGACCCCGATGCTGTCGCTGCGATTTTTGAATTAAAAAGACGCCCTTCTGATAACCCCCTCATTGCACATATCGCCACTCTCGATCAGATCCACGAGATCGCCATCGATATCCCTCCACTTTTTTTCGTTCTTGCACAAGCCTTTTTTCCAGGACCACTCACGCTCATCTTAAAAAAACATCCAGCTGTTCCTTCGATTGTCTCAGGGGGCATGGACACCATTGCAGTGCGTATGCCGCAAGATCCGATTGCAAGACGCCTCATCGCTGAAGTGGGACAACCCTTGGTAGCACCCTCTGCTAACTTGTCAGGAAAACCCAGTGCGACGCACTGCGAACATGTTTTAGAAGATTTCATGGGCTCTTTAAAAGCTGTGATTGATGGGGGGCCAACAGAACTTGGTATTGAATCGACTGTTGTTAGTTTATTGCAAGATCCTCCGCAGTTATTGCGCCCGGGGTCTATCACCAAAGAACAGATTGAAGATGTCATAGGGTATTTGATTGAACAAGCGGATTCCCATGTGAAAGAGGGTCCTGTGACATCTCCTGGTATGAAGTACCGCCATTATGCGCCTCTCACTCCGCTTAAACTCTTTCGCACAGAAAACGATTTACGCGAGTACTTAGCTAACCATCCTCAAGAATGTCCTATGGTGCTTACGCGATACACCTCGTTTGATCTAGTTAAAGGCGACCACTACTGTCTTTCTGCTAAGCAGCTGTATGCTTTATTGCGATTAGCAGATGTCCGTTGCTATAGCATCATCCTCATTCTTGGTGATGAATCTCTCCTAAAAGATCCAGCCCTTACTAATCGTCTCTTGCGCGCATCACAATAAAATTTTATAGTGCTTATCTTTACTTGGAGAGGTAAGCGATGCAAGCGATCGTTCTTGATCAATTTGGTGGTGTAGAACAGTTTAAGATGAGAGAGCTTCCCGATCCCCAAGTTAAATCAGGAGAGGTACGCATCCGTCTTCGTTGCGCTGCGTTCAATCCTGTAGATTGGAAGATGCGCGAGGGGCATTATGGGGGAAATCTACCTAAAGTCCTAGGCGCTGACTGCAGTGGTGTCATCGATCAAGTCGCTTCTGATGTCAAAGAATTTGCCTTGGGTGATGAAGTGATGGCTATGCCTTTTGGACAGGGATCCAATGGAGCGTATGCAGAATTACTCACCTTACCGACTCCTTTTGTCGCTAAAAAACCAAATTCCCTTTCTTTTCAACAAGCCGCAGCCTGTCCACTCGTTTCTCTGACTGCCTACCGCGTTCTCATTGCATGTCGAGCTGTACGAGAAGGAGATAGCGTGTTCATTGCAGGAGCAGGAGGGGGAGTAGGTTCCATTGCAGTGGCGCTTGCTAAACATCGTGGAGCGCGTTGCATTTGTACCGTTGCGGGCAGTGAATCCAGTGCACAATTTTTAACTCAGCAATTGGGAATCAACCCAGAGCAGATTATCTTGTATCCAGGATTAAACCATCAGCAATTGTGCGAAAAGATCTTAAACTCCAATCAGGGACGACATTTTGAAACGACCTGTGATTTAGTAGGAGGAGAGATGAAAAAACTCTGTCTGGATCTCACAGCTTATTCGGGTCATTTTTGCACGATTTTGCCAGAAAGTGAGACCTTTGACTTTCCTATTTGGACAAGAGGTTCGATGACTTTTTCTAAAAACTTATCTTTTCATTGCGTTTTTGTAGGTGCGGAAGCCTTCTCTCCCCGCAGAGAAGCTTGGCATATTTACGCACAGCAATTAGAAGAGATTTCTGATTTATTGAACAAGAAGATCTTAGTCCCTCCACAAGTGACTCATGTGGGGGAGTTCAATGTGAAGACAGTTTCTGAAGCTCATCAACTATTACAACAGGGAAAAGTGAAAGGCAAGCTTGTGATGACGGTGACTAGCTAGAAAATTTTGGTACAACAGTAAGGATAACCACAGTAGCACAGCCTGTTAAAAGACAAAGTAAGGAAATCCTGGGCACCATACAGAAAGGGTGATGAATTTTTTATACCAATGGTGCTACCGAAGAACTCTTCGAAGCCATCAAGGTAATTTTCATCTCTCGCCGAAGGAAAAAGATGGGGTGTCCAAAAATATTATTCGATCGAAGAAAGGAGATGGGATGTACAACAACGTTGGACGATCCTGATGAGCAGAGAATTTAGAGGATTCTTTTTTAGTTGCTTCTAGAATTAACCTTCTTCTCTCATCACCTCCAAAGCAACCAAATATATAGTAAAAGATACTCACAGCTAGAGAATAGGAGGTACCTGTCCTCTCTTCAAATGTATTATTGTAATACCGCGTAATTTCTAAACAGGACATACTATTTAGGTCTTGTTCAGTTCTTTGCTTTAGGTCTTGTTCAGTTCTTTGATGTAGGAAAGCGCTTTTAGTTCTTTGATGTATGCGAGCTAGTTGTTTAGTTCTTTGTTGCATGGGAGTATGGTCTGCAATTAGATCATAGAAAGTAGGAGTTAATGGACTATAAAATGACATGTAAAAACCATTTATTTAATAGATTCTTCCGAAGAATTGGGGGCGAAAATCGATTCCTTTCATCATATTCATCCAACTAACCGACACTCCTGCTTATGAAGGTGATAAAGTCTTAACTTGAAATATTCCTGATCCCGAAATCCATATGCCTGCCTCTTTGAGTACCTTGATCTTATTGTTGATCCCTTCAGCTTTGCCGTTATCGATTCTATGTAAGCGTCTAACCTAGCCAGCAATTTTTAAAATTCCAATCCTATTTCCCCGCCCCCAATTCTTCGGAAGAACCCAATCTTTTAATCCACGGTGTGAGCCACGGGCCGAGTGTTATCTTTTGACTCTCAATAAAATTAATAAGCTGATCGTGCAGCACCTTTTCGTCAAATAGCTCTAAGGACTGCAACATCTTCTTTAACCTCACCTCATAACGCGTCCAGCGTTGTTTGTCATCGGAGGTCAACGCCTTTCCTTTTTCTAAATCCCATCCCCAAGATTTCGTCACTAGAATGACCCCTTCACGGTAGTGGTTCATGAATACAGTATCTCGCCGTAAGCTAGTAACATCCTCCGGACTAACATTATAGTAGTTTGTGTAACCAGCGCTTCCTTCATTAATCGGAAACATCCACCAATCAAATCCGCTATCGAGATGAGTCGTATGCTGTTGTAAATGCTCCCATTCCCTTTTTGTAGCAAAGGTTTGAAGTCTATTCAGATGATCCTGCTGTTGCTGTTTCAATCCTTTGGTCCCGATGAAGTGAGAGTATTCTTCTTTAGTTGCTTTTAGAATTTCTGACTCTTTCGAACTTTCCTGGGAGAAAGTAAGCACAGGTTGGACACTTTTAGGCATAGGCCCAGTTAAAGAAGCGCTCATAATTATACTAACTCGGGTTGTTTATAAATGTAATTATACACTTTAATTTTAAAGATGTTATTAATTTTTTTTAATAATATTGTTAAGAAGGCGAGCTTAGATTCTCAAGCGGTGGATTATCAATGAGATTCAGATAGGTTTGGCTCACTCGATGCTCACTTTTTTCTACAATAATTTTGTGTCTGGAATGAGCGACCATTGCTGAATAGCAAGCGCGAGTGATGAAGGCCAAAAATTTGCGGACAAGCTGACGTAGCCAAAAACCAATTTTTGAGTTTATTTGTGTATAAAAAGATCGATGAGGACAAGAGCATGAGCAGGCATTTCTAATAACCCAACTTGCCCCCTATCCTCCCTTAGACGCGTAAGCGAGATAGGTAAGATGCAAGATTCGTGAGGAAGCCAAGGTAGTTCACCTTGGCGACGAACGAAGCGCAGCAGATTGCCTGTCGCAGCTCGCGGATAAAGGAGGATAGGGGGCAAGTTGGGTTAATAAAGCTTTTTCACATTTTGCAAACGTTTGGGGATATCCAATCTCATTAGACCATGATGAGGAGAAAAGAGTTCTTTTTTAGTTGCTTTTAGAATTTCTACCCTTCTTGTCGTATCACTTCCAGTACAGCAACCAAATATACTGTAGAAGATACTCAAAAGTATAGAATAGTCACCATTCTTCTCTCCAAATTTATTGTTGTAATACAGAGTAATTGCTAGACAGGACATTTTATTTAGGTCTGGTGTAGCAGTTCTTTGAATAGTAGTTACTGGCATTAAACCTCTCATTATATTGCAAACTTAAGTTCAAATAGTAATGTAAAGCTCGATGAGGACAAAGAGCATGAGCAGGACGAGGGTCAGCTTGCCTCCAGGTAATTGCTGATGGAGGAGGGAATGGCCTTGGTAGTAGCGGCCGGCCCATACCATGAGGATGGGGAAGGCACCTAGTAGAATGGCCACTCCATAGCCTCCAGCAAGGCCTAGAGCGATCAAAAAGAGGTGGGGATTGATCCATGTGATGATGGTGGGGATGCCGAAAATCAGCAAGCAAAGCCCAAATTTATGGAGTGGGGTTTTCTTAACTTTAAGTCCGTCAGAAAGAAAGTCGACAAAAGCGATGGCAATCCCTAAGAATGAGGTAGTTAGGGCAAAAAAGGAAAAAGCGCGTCCAAAAGTAAGTAAGGTCTTGTTATGGACATAGCCACCAAGAGGACTTACAGCTGAGGCACCCGTAGCTAGCGCTTCGCGAAGACCTCCATGCCCTTCATAGGGAATGATGCCAAGAATTAAGAATTCCCAAATGACATAGATGAACAGGGGAATAGTTATTCCTAAAATGATGGCAAAACGTACCTTGGCAATGTTGCGATTCATGTAGTTGTATAAGGTGGGGATTAAACTCTGATAGCCAAATGCTGTAAAGACGACCGGGAGGGCGAGCCATGCTTTGCTCCAATCAACTCGGAGGAGCAAGGTAGGTTCGACGTGACTGATCGACGTGGAGACAAAGAGAAGGTAGGTGAGAATGACGCCTGACATGAGAATGAGATTCAGGCGGTCAACCCAGAGTGTTCCTAAGTAAACGACGGGGGCAAAGACCACGACATACAGTAACGTGCTCAACCAGGAAGAAAGATTGTCTTGGGAGAGTTGTTTGACTACATCGCCGCCGCCGGTGACGTGGGCTACCATCAAACAGGAAAAGAGAAATAAATAGAGGATCCAGCAACTCACTTTTCCCCATTTCCCAAGAAGGCGAGATGTAAGGGTAATCAGATTGGCCTCTTTGGGCATCCAGATGCATGCTTCCAAAATTAATAATCCCGTGCACAGCATGAAAAGCCAGCATAAAATGTAGACGCTGAGTGCAGGAAAAAAGCCGCCGGCTGCGGTGGCAACAGGAAGGGCGAGCATCCCTACTCCTATACTCGTACCACTGACAAGTAGTGTTCCGCCAACTAAATGTCCGAATGTGCGTACGACGTGCATAGAAGTTCTCCCTTTATAAAATATCCTTTTAACTGATTGAGAAAATTCTTACAAACTGTTTGATGTTTTTGAATAATTATGAAGAAGAAAGTCCACCGTCATTGATGGTTAGGACGAATTGTCCGATGAAGGGACGGTTGTTTTCGTCGATGAGTGGAAAGTAATTGGATTCATACGTGGCTGCTTTAATCCACCAAGAATGTGTACAAGAAAAAAAAAGGGATGTCCACAGAGTTTCTAAAAAATGGGGACTAGAAGCATGAATGGGGATCGCTTCAACGGGAAGAAAGTTGTACTGGTGTGCCGATCGATAGCCGTTGTACATCAGATCGACTTGATAGCAGGGACGGATGCCTAGGGTATGTAAGAGGGTGGGAAAGCGGATCACTTGGGCTCGGATACCAACGAGTTCTCCCGATAGATAGGCTTGAGAGATTTCTCGTCCGTTTGCGGTGTGGAGGATCACTTCATAGCAGGGAATGATTTTTTTTTGTAAGGGGCCGTGCGGCGCTTTCCATTCCATTTCTTTGTTGATCACTTGTCCTGTAAGTGAAACTTTAACGATGGGTTGATCGAGGTAGGTTGTTGCTCCTAACGCAAAGAAGACCAAGACACTCAATAACCCTGCGTAAAGGAAGGAGCGGATAGAACGCTTGCGCTTTTTAACGATTATGAAAAGCGCTGCAAGAGAGAAAATGAGGATAAAGGGCAATAAGTACTTTAGCATGTGTCCTTTTTTGCAGCAGGATAATTCCTGCAACAAAAAAGGACAAGAGAGTTTTCTTAGGAGAGGAGTGTAACGTTGAGTAACATTTTACCGCGTTTTTCTCGGCGATTGAGCATCGCTTGAGCGTAGACGTATTCAAGGCGTTGGATAGGGCTGAGAGAATCATCATCACTATGTTCCCATGAGCTTGCTAATCCATCGCGTATCATTGTTTGCGTTGCCTTGACGTAGGCTTCTAATGCAGCTGCATCAGAGCCATAAAGTCCGTCTAGGACTTCTTGAGCATCTTTCATAGCAGGTCCAATCGACTTGACCACTTCAGCATTTTGTTCTTTCGACCACCAATTATCGACTGATGTGAAAAGATAGCCGTTTTTATGAGGGCCGGAGGTAGTGATGGTGTCGTGGTGTCCTCCCGTGTCTGAGGCGAGTGTAGGCACCCCAAATCTTCTCATTTCAAGGTGAATTAATCCACAGGGTTCATATCTAGAAGGAGCGACGACAAAAGAGGCTCCAGCGCGCATCACAGCGGCTAGGTTTTTAGTTCCAAACTGCCATTTGAGTTTTTTTGTCTTGGGATCGCGTTCATCGACAAGAACAAAACAGCCCTTGTAATTTTTTTCGCGGATCGTGCGTTTCATGGCATCTAAAATTTTTGAAGCCTCGGGATCTGGATCGATTCCTGCGACGATAAACTGGCCACCTTGCTTCACGATTTCTTCCATGATGAGAGGCAATTTATCTATTCCTTTCTGCGAAGAATCAAATCGCGCTGTGAAGAGAGCGATTGGTTTCTTAGGATCAAAATCGGTATCGGGGAAGTTCTCTTTTAAAGCAGCACAGAGCTCTTCACGGCAACGCTTCTTAGTTGCAGCTAATTTAGCAGGAGCATCATCTGGGCCAAAAGTTAAGTCAATTTTTTTTCCATTTTCAACATAGGAATCCCAATTTTTTAAGGCTCCTGTTGTTCGAGGATCCCAGCCATTGCCCGGACCGTTGACAATACCTACAAGCCTATCTTGAGCAGCGAGTTTTCTTACTCTATCTTGTAAACCAAACCCTAGCTTTTCTGTTTGAGCTTCTTTTGCAAATGTCTCCGAAACAGTTGTACACATTTCTACGTGTTCAAAGCCATCTGTCAAAGCGGTGTGTTTAGGTGGGAGTTGATAACTTGATAAGAGATCTCGACTTTTGTCAAACCAAAGTGGACATAGGTGATTATGAAATGTTAAAACTGAGGTTGGGGTTTCTCCTCTTCTCCACTCTTCGGGATGGGTAGATTTAATGATACCAGGAACTAATGCCGTTTGAGCATCATGGGAATGGACGATCTGAACAGGTTTCTTTTTCTTCTTGCTCAGTTTATAAGTTAGCTCAGCTGCAGCGCTTGAAAAGTGCACCCAGCGCGCTTTTTCTGTCCAGTCATCTTTCGCAGCGTAAATAGAGCGGGGCATTCCACCTTCATCTGTACCTACGCTAAAGAGGTCGTCATTTTCAATAAAATAGCACCTCACTCCATCGACTTTTGCCTTGAATACACGAGAGACTTTTCCTCCGTGCTCTACTTGGTAATCAGGTTTTAATTTTAACTTGATGTGCGGGGGAAGAACATCGTACTTTGGCATGATGACGCGCACGTGATCTGCGCCAATGCCCCTTGCCATCCCTTCTACTGCAGAAGCCAATCCACCCTGAGCAATCACATTGATAAATTCAGCAGATATCATAGCTACTTGTAGATTTTCAGCCGGAAGTTCTTCGATAAGGCCTGGTTGTGCGGCTAATCGATCAAATGAAATATCGACAGGTTTGTCAGGAGCTATTAAAAGACGTGCAGCATCACTTGCAGCACCCTTCAAGGTTATCGCTAATTGATTTTGTATTTCCTTGAGATGTTCTTCGATAGCTGAAGAAGCTCCAATGAGTAGTTTCGCTTTAGGGTTAGTGCGGATTTGATCATGACCATAAATGGGATTGGAAGTAAATGTAGGATTGATTTTACCCCCATCATTCAACCACACGCGGTACGCTAGTTTTGTTTGTAGTTCCGGCTCGATTGCCTCAAACCATGCGCGTTGATGACTGATCGGGAGCCTAGAAATGACTAGCTTAAAATTTTTTAATGCTAGTTCTTGACGTTCGAGTTTAATTCTGGCTTTAAAGTGCTGAATAAGTTGGGAAATGATGTTTACCCCTTCTCGAGTTTTGACATTGACTAAAGCGCGTACATCTCTTAAAATTTCCTGATCGCCAAATTGATGGATTTCTGGCTTTCCGTGTAATACCCACAACATGTAGCCTAGATAAGAACTAATTTCCTTAGGCAAGGCGAGAAATTGACTTTTAAGAAAATCGTTATTCTTAGAAGGATTATTGAGATGGTCTAGGAATTTTTCGAGAGTTTCTAAGATTTTCCTGTCGTGGATTATCAAAGGAGAATCTGCATTTTGAAAACTCTGAATAGGAAGAACGGGTCGAACAAACATCAATATAGGCACAGGCAAATAGCTTTTTACTCTAAAATCAATGAGATTTTTATTATTGTGCCACAATAAAATGGTCGGGTCTGTTTTAATAGCAAGCGCTCCACCGCTTGAACCTCCATCCAGTGAAACCATGGCAGAAAGAGCCGTTGAAACCGAATCAGGAAGCTGATCAAATGCCCTAAGTGCCAAAGTCAATGCCTTGCTAGCATTGACTTTATACTGAAGAAATCTTAATCGTTCCAGTTCGCCTGATTGTACTAAAGAATTTGCTAACTCTTTAAAGCGTTGATAATTGTTGAGATGCATAGATATCTCATGCAATTGAGCAATCGTTCGTTGTTGTTTATACTGTTCTTGCTGAAAATTGAGTAGTTTATCTAACAAGTTAAAGGCTTCACCGGTGCATTTAATTTTGAACACTAAATCCGGATCTTGGCGTAAAATCTGCTCACCTTTATGACTATCCGAAATACCATCTATAGCAAGGGCAACAGCACTAGACAATTTACACCAATATGAACCCGCAGCTTTTCTTAAATTGAGATAGAGGCCTTCCTTATCGATAGGGGAAGCTGCTTGTAGTTTAAATTGATTCAATCTGCTTACGGACTGATATAGCTCGGTCGCGTGTTGAGAGGCTTCAACAGAATTGTTTTGTGCTAATTTTCGCGCGTTATCATAGATACCCGCATGATCTAACACTCCAGATGAAGTGCTTGAAAAAGCTGAGCCCCATGATAATGAATGAGAAAGCAAACTTGTGACAGGCTGAAGTGTCATATTAACTCGTTTTTTAAAGGTTAATTAAAATTTAATTGGTTTAACTTATTTAAGTTTATTAAATCAAACATCTAAAGTCAAATTAATTTTAATTTAACGCGATAAAAATGAAACTGTATGCAATTAAAAAAATTAAAAGAACATTCATTATTTTAAATAAAAAAAATTTTTTAAACAGGGTAAATGTTAAATATTTTTTTATTACTATGTGAGATGTCATTCCAGAGCAAGAGAACGGGGGTTGCCCCTTTATAGGTCAATATTGAAAGAGAGGAGGGATTGAGGGTAAAATGTCTTCCTTCAGATAGGTTAAATTCCAACCAGGTCATCGTTAATGCCGTCAAAAAATGCCCGTGGGAGAACACAATGACATCTCCTTCAATCGTGCGTAACCGATCGACGACTCGCGAGGTGCGTTGTTTCATGGCATCCACGCTTTCTCCACCAGGGGCTCCATGGATAAATAGGTTCCAATTGGGGTTAACAGCGTTAATTTCTTGAGAGGTGAGCCCTTCATATTGACCATAGTTCCATTCAACAAGTTCAGGGTCGATCTTAGCGTGTGGAAGAAGACCCGCTAGTTCACACGTTGTTCGCGCACGTGACAAGGGGCTTGTCCATACCGTGGAAAAACGGTGTCCTTCCAAACCTTTACCTAGGGAGCGAGCATCGCTGATTCCTTGTTGATTTAAAGACAAATCGGTCATGCTCGTGTGCTGACCTGTTTCTGTCCAGTCTGTTTGTCCATGACGGACAAGAAAGATTCGGTTCATGGTTGACCGCTCTTATGTTGTTCTTCGGTATATAACCATCTGGCTAAATTATCTAAATAGACGGCTAATGGTAGAGATCTGTCTGCCTCCGCTCCTATGACCTCTGTAATAAAGGAAGTAGGGACAGATGTCTTAATAACGGCTCGATCGTATCCTACAAAAGGTTGATTTGAAACGACCACGCAAGATGCTGGAAGAAGGGTTGAGCCGAGCCAGGCATTCCAGGTATCTTTTCTATTCGGACGTTGCCATTTTCCTTCAGGAGTCCAGCGCCCTGGTGCATTGACTAGATGAACGGGTAAATGCTGGAGTTCAGTGTTAGCGGTCATCGCATCCCATAAATGTCTTAATAATTTGGCTTCAGTTTCATGCTCAAGAGCCGCTACTTCGATTAGTTGATCTAATAACCTTTCTCCACTTAATAAAACAATCTCTTTTACTCTTAGGCCTTTTTCCCATTCAGATAACAGATGTTGAATTCGAGCTTGCATTCGTTTGTAGGTACCCCCTAAAATAATCGCGTAATGGTAAGAGCTCTTTGAGGGGTAGATAGCATCGATACAGCCTATTTGTTGCAAGAGAGGGAACGCCTGAGCCATTTTCTCCTGTTCAATGGGGGTAAATTGCCATCGTTCTTTTCCTATTTGCAGCCATTGCTTTTGGGTAACATTCACAATATCCTTCAACGTGCCATCATGAGGGGCGTGAAGCAGTTCTAGCAAGTTAAGCAGGGGAGTGGATGTTTCATCGAGTGTGGGAGAGACGACTGCAGAAGACAAGGCTGTACAGAAAAGAAAAAAAAATGACATTAAGACATGTTTCACGTGAAAACCTAGAGTTTAATGCATAAAAAATCGCAAAGATTGTAACTCACATGAACATTAAAATTCTATTAAAAGGAACAGCATCAGAAACTTTATTGACTGTAGAGCAATTTGAAGGGGTAATGGGAGTAAAGTATCTTCCTCGATTGCATTACAAAACTCCTCAGTTGCGCCTTGATATTGCAAGAAAGACACAACGTGCACACAGCAAGGGCCGGCTCGATCGAAAGGAACAGTGGTTAGGTCATTACTATGCCAAAGAAATCGCGCAAGCCTACCATCCCGATGTGACCGTTGCTTGGATTGACGAATCGATGGGCTATGGTGTCTGGACCAATCGCGATATTCCCGCTTTTTCCTACGTTGGGGAGTACACAGGAGTGGTGAGACGAAGTTATCCCTTTCGAGATAGAGATAATTACTACTGTTTTGATTATTTTGTCGTGAAGACGCGGTGGTCTCCCTATTTTGGAGCACCTTACTTAATTGATGCTAGAGATCAAAGTAATTTTACGCGCTACATCAATCACAGTGATGAGCCTAACTTAGAGCCGGTGACGGCATTTTACGATGGTTTGCCCCACATTATTTTATGCTCAAAACAACCAATTCCAAAAGGAACACAACTCTGTTATGACTACGGGCCTAACTACTGGAAAAAAAGACAACCCCCCAAGCCTCTTGCGTAATTAACGTAGGAACCGTTAAAACCTGTTCAAAATCTCCTTGATATACTCAGTAAATTCAAAAACTGAGTTATAACGAGATTGGAAATAATAGAATGGTTTGAACAGGTTCTTAAAAGGGGAACATGATAGACAGGATGGACATGATGCGCATGATAAAAAAAGAAGGTGCGGCGGAGCCGCATGCCGCTTTGCGGCAATAAACCTATCATGCGTATCGTGCATATCTTGTTTATCATG
>JABDFI010000026.1 GCA_013286595.1 Chlamydiota bacterium
TTTCGCTTTTCTAACTCGTGCAGTCTTCTTAGGCTGGTGTAGTTTTGAGATAATCTCTTCCAGACAAACAACTTCTTGTTCCAGCTGGTTCTGCAAGCTCTCCACTTGTCGCAACTGTTCCGTTAGGACTACGTCGTGCGCATCTTCCTCAAAATCCTGTTCTTCCATCTGCTTTTGCAAGGCTAGCAATTGACTTTCAACACTAAATAGCTGTTTACGCGTTTGATTTAATATATCAGACTTCTCTTCAAACTGTTCCTTAAGTTGCGCATACTGGGGATCTTCTGGTTTTTCTTCCTCTTGTTGGATGAGGTTATCCTGAATTGCCACAGGAAGTTGCTGCTTAGATTGTAGTTCTACCAACCGATCCTTCATCTCATCGCATTCTTGTTGGAGCATCTGCTGTTTTCGTTCATGACGCGCTACTTCCAATGCCATGCGCTCATGCTTTTCTTTCCAGTTTTGACGACTTTTCTCTTCCTCATTTCTCGCTTCAATCGCAAGCTGAATGTGCGTGACAAGTTGATGATTATCTTGCTCTAAAGAATCGATTGCACTCCTCTGATTGTCCATCCAAGCTTGGGCTTCTTGTTGACTGAGTAAAAGAATGAGCCAGCTTAAGACAATTGATGCCGCAAATACTAAAGGCCATGTAGAATCCGAATGATGTTGATACATGACGACAACAGCTAATGCCAGAAGAGAAGCGATAAACCCCTTTTTCGCTCCTATCCAAGTAGCCAACATCCCTGCAAAGGCAACAGCAATCAACTGCCACATCTCAGTGGAGCTTTTAAACAATAGACAAGCAAATCCCAAACTTAAGAAGACAGGTCCTAAAGTAGACCCTAGGAAAATTCGAGCATCGGGATGAGTGAGAGGCTTCATGCTGTTTCTCCTGCTAGCCTACTGAGAATTCTACCCATTGTCAAATATCCCAATTCAAAGCGATCCAGGCCAAAATGCTCATTGGGAGCATGAATGTCATCATCAACTAGCCCTACACCGATCATCGCAACTTCGGCGCCAGAAGCTTGGCTGAGATCTACAACGATAGGCACGGAAGCTCCACATAATTGAAAACGACAGGGTTGATTAAACACCTCTTCAAAAGCATGAGCTACTGCGTGAACAATCGAGGAATCGACTGAACTTCTGTAGCTTTGCGCTCCATGATGTTCTTTGACTGTGACAACAATCCCTTGAGGTGCGCGAGACTGTAGAAATTCTGCAATCCTTTTACCAACAAGGCTCGGATCTTGATTGGGCACTAAACGACAGGAGATTTTGGCATGAGCTTTGGCAGGGATCACCGTTTTAAAACCAGGACCTGTATAGCCTCCGGACATGCCGTTGATTTCAAGACTTGGTCGTAACCAATTGGATTCGAGAATGGAAAAACCTGGCTCCATTGCATAAGCTTTGACGCCAAAGCTGCGCTCATAACTCTCTTGATCAAATCGCATATCTAGACGGGATAGCTGTTCCCGAGGAAATGGTTGTACATCATCGTAAAAATGGGGAATATTCACTTTCCCTGATTCATCCCACAAATTCCCCAATAAAGTGGCAAGAGCGCGATTGGGATTAAGCGCGATGCCTCCGTGAACTCCTGAATGTAAATCAATGGAAGAATTCGAACATTCCACATCCATCGTGATTATCCCTCGCATACCGAGCGTAACCGCTGGTGTCTTGCTATCGGGAATGTCAAAATCGACAACGAGAAGATGATCCGCATGCAATTCAGCTTGTCTCTCTTTAAGAATTGCCGTCGTGCCTTTTCCTCCCGACTCTTCTTCCCCCTCGATGAACACTTTAACGTTGAGATCAAGTTTTTTGGAAAGCTCAAGACACGCCCTCAATGCAGTAAGGCTATAGAAGCACTGTCCTTTGTTATCCAGAGCACCTCGCGCATAGACCTGATTGTTGCGCACTTCAGGTTTGAAAGGATCGCTTTTCCAAAGATTCAAAGGGTCTACTGGCTGCACATCATAGTGATGATAAATGAGCAATGTCGGCCTGTGCGATCCAGCATGACAATAAGATCCAAACACAACGGGTAGTCCAGGTGTTTCCCATAATACAGTCTCACATCCGATGCGCTGTAGATAAGCTTTTAGCCATTCAGCCGTGTTTCTGGAATCAGGAATATGAGAGGGATCTGTACTAATACTGGGGAAACTAAGAAAGGTGAAATAATCGCGCAGCACCTCGTCACGATGATCATGATACCATTGCTTTAAAGCCGGGATGCTAACTACCATAGCATCTTATGAAATTTCATGTTGATTATCCAGTATTCCTTGCGCACTTTCAATGAGATACGCTGCTAAGCAGGCATCTCCCTCATAAGTCATTTCTACTTGCATCTTACCGTCAGCTGAAGGTTGCCCACAAGTGATTAACACGTAACAAGCCTTATCCCCGGCTAACACCTGAGGTAATTGCTGAGCTGCATTTTTGGAAAGCGCTTTTCTTTTCATGATCTTCAACACATTGTGCACAAACACCCTAGAGCCAACGAGCTCAAAGAAAAAAGTGTCTTGCTTTAGGAGCATAAATCGCACAAATGCAATTATTCTGTAAAGAAAAATTGACCCCTCTATCCTTCACATGTTTTTTCTCTTGCAAAAAAAAATATGGCTCAAAAACAACTGAGTGCGTTTCTTACCCACTTACTCGCCCATCTATTCACACTCAATTTTTTTTTCATTTTCCCTATTCACATGGCACGAAATGATATTAAGATTAGCCTGATAGATCATTAACATATGATTAAGCAAGTGATCCACAGTAATGCGGATCACTTGCTCTGCGGACGTACCTATTGACATGCAGTGCAAAAGCAGAGATAATAGCGTCTTATTTTCATGAGGAGGTTTGTTAACTATGGTCATGGCAAAGCGCATTATTTTGTTTCTCGCCATCAATTTTTTGGTAATGATTACACTTTCGCTAATCCTCAATCTCTTCCATCTGCAACCCTACTTAAATGCCTATGGCCTCGACGTCCGTTCCTTACTAATTTTTTGTTTAGTTTGGGGAATGGGAGGCGCCTTTATCTCTTTAGCTCTTTCAAGAATGATGGCCAAATGGATGATGGGAGTACGTGTAATCGATCCGAAAACTTCGAATGCTCAAGAACAACAGCTTCTCTCGACAGTTCACTCTCTTGCCAAACAAGCTCTTTTACCGGTTGTGCCAGAAGTGGGCATTTTCCAATCTCCCGAACCCAATGCCTTTGCTACAGGCCCTACTAAAAGAAAATCTCTCGTCGCTGTATCAACTGGTTTGCTCAATCGCATGTCGCAAAAAGAACTAGAAGGTGTAATCGCACACGAATTAGCTCACATCAACAATGGAGATATGGTCACGATGACGCTGCTCCAAGGAATTGTGAATGCCTTTGTGATGTTCTTAGCACGTGTCCTAGCCTACGTTTTTTCGGGACTTGGAAAAAACCGTCAAGAATCTTCTGGAGGATCCTATTTAACTTACACACTTTCCGTTTTCTTCTTTGAAATTGTCTTCATGATTTTAGGTTCAATCATCGTCTGTTGGTTCTCAAGGTTCCGAGAATTCAGAGCAGACAAGGGTGGCGCTAAGCTTGCAGGTAAAGAACAAATGATCGCAGCTCTCGAATCGTTAAAGCGCATGCAAGAAATGAAAGACCCCGCAAAAGATCAACCATCTTTTCAGACTTTAAAAATTTCAACGCCTAAACGTTCAGGATGGTTAGCTCTATTTGGAACTCACCCACCCCTTGAAGAACGGATTGCTAGATTGCGCAGCAACAACTAAGAGAATGAGTGCTTGCGCAACCTCATTTACTCATTAAAACCAAATATTTTCTGAGCAAAGCAGGTTACGCAAGATGTCTATTTTTTGGATTTTTTATCGCCAGTTTTTGTCCAGTACTCATTAATGACAATTTCAGTTGCGCCCTTCAATTTCTCGTTAGCAGGTGGCAAACGATCGATCACAGATTGCACCCATTGATAATATCCATCAATCCTAGATTGAGTCCATCCATCTGGAGGATTGTTTAAAAGATCTGTCACGTTATAAAGCTTATCAGCGAGCTCGATTTGCGCAGCTCCAATCGATCTATCAGCCGCCTTAATAACCTCCGCACGCTTCTTTTCAACTTGCGCTAATGATTTGTCCATCGTCAGTTCGCGAACATAAGAAGAAACTTGGCTATTAAATATCTTTGTCAATTCATCCAATGTGGTTTCAGTATCTTGCACAGTATCATGTAATAATGCGCCCATGATGATGTCTGCATCCTTCACTTCTCCATAATGCATCACATTGTAGGCCACGCCTATAGGATGAGAAATGTAAGGTGTTTTGGCTTTATTTTTGCGAGTCTGCAATTTGTGCTTTTCAGCTGCAAAATCCAGAGCATCAAAAATCTGATCCACTTCTTGTTGGCTCAGACTCTTCCCTTTGATGAATGCCTGCATCACTTCAGCTGCAAATAAATCATAAATCTTGAGTACTGTCTGATCTTCATGAGCACTACGGCTCAACTTCTCGCGAGAGATTTGGACTCTCTGTTTTACCATTTCATCAGGACTCAAATTTTCAACATTTTCTTCAACCATCACCGGTTTGTTTTCGCTAGTTGCGACCCCAGTAGAGACCAGCATAGCGACCCCTAATAAGCTCCATATCTCTTTTCTCATCGATTTTCCTCCATCAGATTGTCTCACGTAGATACTAAGGGACATTATAGAGTAACTCTCTGAAAAATTAAATGGATTAAAAAATTTACTTTACGTTTTTGTGTAAACAATATATTTTAATTTGACATGATAGATAGATCACGTGTTAAATGGACGACACTATAGAGCAAATAACCTTAACAAAATCAGTAACTTAGGGCTTAGAAATAATCTTTCATTAAAATACATAAAAACAGTTTACTTATAATGTCATCGACACTATAATTAAGTTTAAAATTAAAACTTTGACTAAAATAGTTTACTTATAATATCACCACTATTATAATTAAACGTAAACTAAAAACTTTAAATAAAAGGTAGGATTATTATGGCAGTATCATCACCAGCTACAACAAGCCCAGCAATGAAAGAACTTCTTGAGGGCTATAAAGGCTTCTTAACTTTTCACAAATATTTTAATGATAGGGTTCATCATGATAACCTCCCAGTCGTGGTTGTCAAATTAGAGAAAATGAGAGCAATGATTTTAGCGAACCTTTCTTCCGTAACAGATCAAGAATTAGACGCTCACTTAAAAGACCAAGCTGCAAAATTATCCACTGAGAAAGAGGGCCTAGCTCCTTTTAGCATTACATCAAAATTGACGGACAAAACTATCACTGTTAAAGCGTTAGAAGATGATCTAGATGTCATCATAGCGTTTACCAAGTTTTGTGGTGTGCATAATATTTCTGCAGAGGACAGAAATAAAGAGAAAGAGAAATGGTTTACCCTGTTTTGTGATGAATACCAAATCCCTGTAGAACGCAGAAAGAGCATAAAGCTCTATATTGAAACTCCTGCTCCAGCTAGCGGCCCAACTCCACCTAAACCGTCTGTTCCACCTAAACCGTCTGTAACTCCTGAACAAGCCTTAGCTCTAGTCAAAAAAGATTATGCCGAATTTCAAGGTGTCGTACAATTTGCTAAAGAAGTACCTACTGAATTTTTAGGTGAATCTTTAGTGTTAGCGCGCCAGCTACAATCGAAGATCCTCAGCAACCTTATCTACATTACAGATGAATCCGTCTTAGAGAAAGCTCTAGGCAGCAAAAAAGACAAACTTCGTAAAGATCTCTCGACAAAATACGCGCTCATGAGCGGCATTCCCGCCCCAGCTGAACTCCCGATTCCCCCTCCTTTACCACCATCCGAAAGAAGACAAGTCACCATCGAGAGAAGCCAAGTCACCATCGAGGGATGTGTTGGATACGAGAATGAAGGCAATAACTGCTGGGCCAATGCGATGCTTCAGTATTTGCACCAGGTACCGTCCTGTAAAGCAGCATACGATAAAGTCGCAGAAGTTCTTGCAACAGGCCAAAGCATCGATGGATTAAAACACGATCGCATCATGGCATTGTGTGAAGGCGGAGTGCCTGTTGGTGCTCAACTTGAAGAAATGAAGAAATTTTTCCGATTGATCAAATTAGACGCTTATAAAATCGTCATTGTTCATGCTCTGGCGCAACGCCCAGCATTCGTCGGATCACCCCTATTAGACGAACTCTGCAGAATAGACCGACTCGACCTAAACATAGCGCTCCCTTTAGAATTCCGCAATGCTGTTAGAGCAGAGTTAACTACTTTGGAAGCTTCCTTGCCACCAACTGCTACACCCGAAGCAAGAAGCGCTCTTCTAGCAGAAGCAATTATAACTACGGTCAGAAATCAAAATAATCCTTATCCCGCTGAGATTGGGAGGCATCGAGAAAATAATACTCGAGCGGGCAAAGCTCTTCAGGAAATTATAAATATTTATCCTCAAGCTGCAGCACACGAACCACCTATGGCTGTTCCAGGTACTGCCTCTAAAAACCTTCGCGTTCTCTTTCATTACCTTTACGGCACAACAACGCGTAATGCCCAAGGCCATATTGTTGAGACATTTTCTGAGCAAGCAAGCCAACAAGAAGATGGTGTAGAAGCCATAAAACTCCTTGTTACAGCCTATGAAGAGATCCACACGATACAAGGACTACCTCTACCAGCTTCTTTCTTCTCTATGGACTTAGTTAAACAGTATGTACCTGTTGGAGATCCACGCCCTGCAGATCCCACTAAAATTGCACGAAATTCTTACACACTAGTAACAGCGGAGAATACTACCGTTTCGCGTACGTTTGAGAATCAGTTGATGTTAGATCCAGCGACAGCCCAAGATACTCCTATCCATGATTTGCTCGTCAATTTCTTCCATACTCCTGCAGCTGTGCAAGCAGGAGATGATCTTGCAACCTATCTTTTACCTGATGGCAGAGAGCAATCGTTTAGAAAAATGGAAGAACGTCATCAGATGCAGATCATTCCTGATGAATTAAATCTCACTTTAAACCGCTTTGGTCACCGACCTGACGGCTCTTCCTACAAAAACACCACCCGTGTGCTTGCTCATCAGGTCGTTGCTTTACCTGCAACAGCCACTCGCGATGGCATACCTGTCGCTTATCAAATGGATGCTTTTATCGTACATGACGGTGCATTCGGCGGCGGACACTACATCGCTTATCGCAAAGTCAATAACAGATGGATCAAATTTAATGATGCTTCCTTAAGTGTGATCTCTGAAGAAGACATCAATAAAATTCTACAAGGCAGAAAACCAGGCAGCGGCCTACCAGCAGAATTGTTTACCCCATACGCCATCCATTATGCCAAAGTTCCTCAAGAGCATCAGGCAGAAATGCTCCTCGTCGCTCAAGAACTCGCCTCCTCTCGCCCTGCTGCTCCCGTGAGAACGCCATCGGAAGACCAGCTCTCGCGCCAACAAACGACTATCACCTTGCTTCAAGGCATTGAAGAACTATTAAAAGAGGCAAAGCCTGATAGTGAAAAACTCAGAACAGCTTTAGCGGCGCTTGGAAAACACGACCCTCAGGCACTGGCTCAAATTTACCGCCAGGTGTGGTTACATGATGGAAGGCCTTCGTTGCCAGATTATGGTAAGATCGAAAGTCAAGCTCATCCTGAAAAACTTGCGACCATGACAAAAAGCTGGATAAAAGCAAGCTCTGGCAACATCGTTGCTCAGTTACGCGCTTCTTACCAGAGTCAGGAAAAGATCGATCGTACAACGGTTGATAAAGCTCAACTCTTGAAATTCATCAGCTTAGTGGAATCTTCTCAACTGACTGAAGAAGCCCTAGTTTATGCGTTAAAGCATCAATTCCCTAAAGACTTTATCGAGAAGCTGTTCTCTTCTGATGCTGAACGTGCACAGGTCGAAGCAGCTAAGACAAAAGGCACCTTGAAGGAGTTTTTGCAATTGCAAATCAAAGCGGGTAAAAACCTCAATCAGGTCATCCTCAACTACCAACAAGCCGAAAAAGTACTTGAGCGCCTCAAAAAAAGAGAGGCTCTACTCGCCTTGTTTGAGCTTCTTAAGGATAAGTCCATCACAGACGTTCAACTCAAAGAAGTTTTTTCCAAGTTACCCGATGATATCCAAAAACACTTCTTCCTCAACATTTGGGAAGCTTGTGGTAAAATTAAAGGAGATGATAACTATGGAGAACACTACTTTGCTGAAAATCCTCGTTGTATTCTCACGCTTGATATCAATGGCACCCCGATCATTGAACATATAATCAATGCAGAACTCCGTGCCCCTGAACTTGCCGCAGCTGTTGTACCTGTGGTTACTGCTGCTTTAGTTGAAACAGCAACCCAGACAGCAAGCTTACTAGGCCTTGCTACCATGCTTTCAAGTCAACCAAAACCCAAAGAATAAATCCTCCGCCCCTCTTTAAAAAGAGGGGCTTTCATTGTCCCTCCTCCTTATAGATAAATTCTGTGAAGATTTAACGCAAAAACGCGAACAAAACAGAAAATTCTGTTTCTGCAGTTGTCATAAACTGCTGAAGTTCCCAGCGTATTTTTATCCATAGATCCCTGAACAGCATAAAAAATATTAACCACCTGCTCGCTGCGCTCACTAGAGAGAGGGAGAACACAGAGGCGGCTTCGCCTCAAATGCTTGTTTTTTGCGGCGAAGCCGCCTCTGTGTTCTCCCTCTCTCTAGTGAGCGCAGCGAGCGGGTGGTTGAAAAATAATTTTTGGTAAATTGTTTGTTTTATCATGAGATCATGGATAAAGAGTTCCCCGCCTGAGGCGGGGATATCTAGAAGAAGCGACTGAATAAGCGAGAAATATCATTGAAAGTGAGATAGACAAAAAGAGCGATTAACACTAACACAAATGGAATAATCAAACGCTCCATCGTCTTAGATTTGATCGGCTTCCCTGTGATCATTTCCCAAAGGGAAAAGCAAATGTGTCCCCCGTCTAATACCGGGATAGGCAAGAGGTTAAGGACACCTAAATTCAAGCTAATCACGGCAAGCCAAAAGATAGCCTCTTTGACACCTACACTCCAGCTGTACTGCATCACTTGTACCATGCCTACGGGTCCTGCCAAGAACTTGGGACTCAAATAGCCTGTAATTAAAGCTGCAAAGGTTCTCCATGTCTCTTCAAAGGCATTGGAAAATAGTCGAAAAGGAGAAGGATTGTAGGTGACAGCTCGATCTTGCAAATTAACACCTAACATCACCTTCCGTTGACTGTCTTCTAGCTGACGTAAAGCCATTGCTTTCGCTTGAGGATCTTCCATCTCATCAATTGCTTTTTTCTGAGCACTAACCTCATTCGTTATTCTTGTGCGCAATTCTTGAGGCAGAGGAAAATCATTCATGAGCTTCGGTTCGACTGGCTGAAGGACGCGCAATTCCCCCAATTGAGGAATCGGTTTCGATGTTCCAATAGAAGAAGCGATCTTGTATACAGCCTTCCAATCTACGTCATGAGCAAATTGTTCATTCGCATCATTCCATCGAATAGGTTGGGACTGATTGCCCCCCTTAACGATGATGGAAATATGGCGTGTTTGTAAGAGTTTGAAGATATCGACAGAAGACTGTACTGTAATCCCATCTACAGCGAGAATTTTATCTTGCGCTTGTAACGGATTTTCGATGGCAGAACGATCATGAGAACAAGGGCGTTCTTCTCTAGAATCAGCATTTAAAAAGGCAAGGGATTGTTGGACAACAGCCTGCCCATTGAGATCATAAGGAATGAAGAATAGATCCTGAACTTTTCCCTTAATTTGCGCTTCATGTTGCCAATCATCCATTTCAGATTTCTGTCCGGCATTGATCCTCATGTCTGAAATCTTAATTCTCGGAACGCGAACCAAAAAGACTTGTTGATCTCGCTGAACAGTCAATAAGGTTTTAGGTTCGTTGATCGTTGAAATCAGTTCTTTTTTAGAAAAGATATTTTTTCCATCGACCCATACAATTCTATCCCCAGATTGAATCCCACTGGCTTCCATGGGGGATCCCAGGATCTTTTGAGGGGGAGTGGTATAAATCAGATACTCAGCAGGCGAGAGCACGCTACTAATCATGCCAACGCGTTCAACACCTTTAGCCTTGGGCTCAACTGGAAACGCATAATCGAAGGGAGCCTTATCTCCTGAAACATAATCGATCTTCCATCCCGAAACAGAAGGAGAAACATCATCCAGCATCGATGCGTATAAAATGTCATGGAATGAGTGGAAGGGTTTGTGGTTCAGCTCTGTAATTTCATCCCCAGATCGCACTCCAGAATTATAGATGCTCGAACAAGGTTCAACCCAACCAATAAAACGCGTATACTCTGAAAAAGGTTTCGACCTTCCACCTGTGAGCCACAACACACAAAATAAAATAAAAGCAAAAACTAAGTTAACAAGCGGACCAATAGCGGCAACCTTAATTCTCTGCCAGGGCTTTTTACCAAAAAACCCATCGGGAATCTGATGAGGTTCAAGATTGCCCTTTTTTTCCATCCCAGCTATCCGGACATATCCACCAAAGGGCAACCAACAAAATTGCCATTTAACACCCTGATGTTCCCATACATAAAAAGGTTTACCGAAACCAATTGAAAAAACCTCGACAGTCATCCCTACTCTTCTAGCCATCCAATAATGGCCCAGTTCATGAATGAAGATGAGAAATCCCAAGCCAAAGGCAGCTAAAAGAATATGTAGAAAGCTAAACGCCATAGTCAAATGTTCCTTTAAGTAGGAATTAGGCGTAAGGCTAACATCTCTTTCTTCTTAAAGTCAATCTTACACCCAGGGCTAAAAAATAAATCATGCCCAGAGAGACGACGGTTAAACCCGCTGTTGAAAGAGGAAAATGATGGACTGTCAAGAAATGCCTCGATAAAGCCACACTGATCACCGAAGCAAGCACTCCAATGGCCATAGACCCTAGAAGAAGAGACTTTAGACGATGGAAAAAAAGACGCGCTGTTAGCACTGGAGCCACTAAAAAGGCCAACACAAGCAACACGCCAACAGCCCTAAAGGCTCCAATGACTGTTGTAGAAGTGATCACCATTAAAAAATAATTAAAACACTTACTTGAAAACCCATTGGCAGACGCAAAACCTGGATCAAAGGTCGTGACTTGCCATTCCTTAAAAAAACCAATGATAACGATCACGTTGGTCAATGCAATCCAGAAGATCAACTTGATATCGTCACTATGTAAGGCATCGACATTACCCATGATGGCTTCGGTACCCAAATGGGTATTTCGAGTGAAAGCTGTCACTAACACAATTCCTAGAGCAAATAATGTGGTAAACACAAGTCCCGTGCTCGCATCTTCCTGTAAACGGAGCACCGATGTTAAAAATTGTGTCAGCAAAGTCGTAATCAACGCCGTGATCAAAGAAGCAACCAATAGAATGTGGACACTAATACCATGCGATGACAACTGCTCATTCTCTAAAAAAGGAATTAATATTAAGTAAGCAATAACGATCCCAAGCAAAATAGTATGAGAAAGAGAATTGGCTAACATCGTCATTTTTTTAAGCACGAGAAATGTGCCAACGGTGGCGGAAGCAAGAGCTACGAGCGAAAGCACGATAATTTGAATATCATCAGGCGCTAAGTCATGCAGAGATAGTTGCCCTGTAAGCATTCCCCATAAACGACTCATCCATACTCCCAAGACTTGGAAAAAATTCTTTCCCCAATAGGGATTCGCTGCCAAGATCATAAGACCTATTTCGAAATTAAGAGTTCGTCGATTTTCGGGATTATTTTGACCGATTTTCGATTCTTTTTGCGGGGGTAGTATACGAAACAAGATACAATCCCCGCAAAAAGAATCGAAAACTCGGCTCAAAAGAACCTTATAGGCCTATAGAGGTCGCTCCCTAGCAGGAATGGGTTGACGATGCGGATCCTCACTGGGATTATCGAGCAATTCGGTTAGTTCTTTTTCTAAATCAGGAGTCAAGATGTGCTCCATTTCTTCGGCGCTGCGATGCACCTTTTCAACTCCTTGACCCAAATGAACGAGATACAGTTCCCACAATCGATGCAAGCGAACAATATGACTTGCCCTCTTCCATCCATCTAACGTTAAAGCAATCTGCTTTCCCTTCTGATCGATCCACCCTTCTCGTTTAAGTTTGAACAGCATCCAAAACAAGCGCCAACTTGAGTAGCTAGATCCTGCTTTTAGATCTCTAATGGCAATGAAGTTTCTATCCCCTTTTTTCCAAAGATGTTTAAGCAGATTTTCCGCTTGGCATTGCCTTTGAAAACGCGCTCTGCGAAGTAATCGCTGCACAATACCGCTCTTTGGGGCTAGAAAAAGTGAAATGACGCAGATACAAGAAGCAGAGAGTAAAATCATAGGACCTGTTGGCAAAGTAAATTTCCATTCCCAGCCTTGATTTTTCCCCCACTGAGGCAATTCAACAGAAAGATAGTTGCCAAAAAATCCGCTGAACGCACCAAATAGCGCAGCTAATCCAAACACACCTTTGAGTCGATGCGAAAATTGACGAGCTGCAATGGCAGGTGCTATCAGCATGCCAGCCATAAGAACAACCCCGACACTGCGAATCCCTATGATGATCGCCAAGTTCAATAGCAGGAATAAAAGCGTCTCGAGCAGCTTAAAAGGAACCCCTACCGATTTGGCATAATCAGGATCAAATACGGTAATTTTTAGAGGGTGATAGAGAAAAAAAACTGAACTCAGGATCAACAAGGCAAGCCCTGCATACAAATAGATATGGATGTCTGTCATAGTAGCTGCTTGACCGTACAGAAAAACATTGACCGTTTTGTACCACAGGGCATGTGTAAACTGGAGCCGGCTTGCAATCAAAACCCCTACTCCAAAAAAAATCGAAAGAACAAAACACAAGGCGGCATCATTATTAACCTTGAGACGCCTTTCCATTTTATGGATCATCCATAGTCCCAAGACAGCCGTACAAAAAGCTCCGATCATGACGACAAGAGGTCCAGCATCTCTTGCATTGGGGAAAAAAGTGGCTATGAAGAAAATGCTGATCACAACACCTGGATACGAAGCATGTGATAGAGCTTCGCCTAGCAGCGAACGTCTTCGTAAAAAAACGATCACGCCAATCAAAGCCGATGCCAGACACATGAGAATGCTCCCGATCGTCGGAGCTTGCAGCACGGGATCTGTAAAATAATGCCAAGGAGAGGAAAACATCATTTGACCCCTATTGCATGCCAGATGTTTTATTTTTAGTTAGCTTGACAACCTCTTCTAACAAGGCATTACTTCTTCCATACGTGCGCATGATTGAATCGGCATGAAACACATCTGCAACAGGACCACAAGCGATGAGACACGTATTCAACATCAAGACCCAATCAAAATAAGCATCGACTGTTGTCAAATCGTGATGGACAACCAATAATGTTTTTCCCTGCACTTTTAATTTGTCCATCAAAGCAATAATTGTCTTTTCAGTCGCCATGTCTACACCTGCAAAAGGCTCGTCCATCAAGTAAAGATCGGCATCTTGCAACAGTGCCCTTGCAAGAAATAGACGTTGCTGTTGCCCTCCGGACAGCTGATTAATTTGTCGATCGGCAAAGGCTGTCATCCCTACCATCTCCAGTGCCTGCCACGCTGCTTCCCTATCAGCCTTTTTAGGCCATGTGAAATACCCTAACTTGCCGTAACGTCCCATGAGGACCACTTCAAAGGCAGTGATGGGAAACTCCCAATCCACGCTGCTGCGTTGAGGAACGTAAGCCACTTTTTTCTTCATTTTCTTCAAAGGTTTCCCAAAACACTCCAGTTTACCAGAAATCGGTATAGCCATTCCTAGAAAAGTCTTCAACAACGTGCTCTTACCAGCTCCATTAGGACCAATGATGCCCACTAATTTACCTTGAGGAATCTCAAAATGAATATCCCAAAGAACGGATGTTGTATCAAAATTGACACTTAACCCCTCAACTTTCAATGCAGGAACATTCTCATCCATTATTTTTCCATGTTTGTAGTAACACATTGGCATCGTGTTGAATCATTAATAGATAGGTGTCGGCATCACTACCTTCTCCTCCCATGGCATCTCCATAGAGAATTTCAGATGAAATAACCACCTCTAATCCCTTTTGACGACAAGCATGGACAATTTTAGTCAAAGAATCCCGACTCACATTCGATTCAGGAAAAACCGTTGTAATATGATAGTGAATGAGGTGATCGATTACAGCTTGAATGTCGGATATGCTTAGTTGCCCGTCAGGTGCTAGACCCTCTGGGGCTTCACAACGCTTTTGCCATTGACTTGGAGTAGTTTCATCTGGAGCTGCCAAATAGGCGCGTGTAAAATAATTGAAAGCATCGTGACTTGTCACAAGGTAGCGCTTTTCTTGAGGAATCTCTTGAAAAGCCGCTTGAATGGCTCGATGCTCCTCAGCCATTTTTTGCGCTAATGCTTCTGCGTTTTTCACGAACAAATCATGCCCTTCAGGATCCACTGCGGTGAGCTGTTCAACAATAGGATCAATAATGTGACTCCACATGGAAATATCCATCCAAATGTGAGGATCTATCTCATGACCGGTATGTAAAATGAGATCGGGATACCTTTTTTGAACAACCGCGCCTACAGCAATAGCTCGGGGATGAGTCATGAGCTTGTATCTCAAACTTGCGCCATGTTCTAAACCCAACCCGTTATAAAAAATAACTTGGGCAAGGCTGAGCTTTTCGTCATCTCCCTTCACTAATTCATAACTATGAGGATCGATTTCACCAATGACCAAGGCGAGATGATCAATCCGCCCCTCCCCAATTTGACCCACGATATTATCAATCATCGCAGTGGTAGATAACACCTTAATCTTTCCATTGGGTTGCATCCATTGATCCATCTCAGAAGAAGATGAACAGCCAACGATCATACAACTTAAACAGATACTACATAGCAATCGCCATAAGATCTTCAATGACATAGCAAACCCTTCCTTCTGTCTCAACCCACAGCAACAAGAACCCAAAAATGGAGAGCTAATCGTACCGCTTATCCCTTCTCGATGCAAGAGGATATTATAATAATCAAAAGTGGAGTGAGTGTAAAATTAAAGGTTCGTTGACATTCTCTTATTTTGAAAACGCACTTATACAAAGAACCAGGAAAATTTTTGATTGTTCAAATGCGAATACAGAAAAGCGAATTATTGAATTGACTTTACTCAATGCTCTATTGAATTCAAAGAAAAATAATTCCTAATTTTCAATAAAATGACGATAATTATTGCACTAAAAATCGCCAATCCTTAAACTTAAAGAAAATAAAATTGGCTCAATTTTTGTAAAGCGTTCGACGGTTTAAAGTGCGTTTTACAAAAAAGAACAAAACAAGATTGCAAATAAAAAGGAGATCAGCTAAATCAACTAAACAACATGCCAATTACGACTAAACTTTAAGGCTGAATCACTTTTTTAAAATTTTACACATCGAATGATGCGAATGAACAAAAACGTTAAACAAAGCAAACAAAAGGTTAATGATTATGAACCCACGGGAAGGTGTTATGGAACCAAAAGCCACTAAGAATATGAAAGAAATCGAAGAAGTGATCAACAAAGCAATTAAAAAAGTTAACGGCCGTAAAGAAAATGATCTTTGCAAGTATTTACCGATGACATCAGGCGGCTACATGCATCATTTCACCTTGCGTAAAATGAAGAATCGCCAGCCGCAAGAACTTGGCTCATTAATTGAAAAATTCATCAATAATTCTGACAAACCTCATGCAGTTGCACCTAAACAACGCGCGGCACGTGGATCCAGAAAGCGCCGTGATCAAATTACTTTTACTCGTATGCAACTTGAAAGAATGCTTAACATCGCAAGACTTGCTGGTGACAAAGAAATGGTATCCGTTTTAGCGCCAAAAAAATCTCTTGCTACATGTAAGCGCGAACTCATTGCTTCGATTCGTCATGGTCGCGTTGAACCTGAACTATGGAATGGCTATATTGAGTCATTAAACGCCCACCAGCAACAAATCGCCCTCCTTTCTGGGTCTGATCTGCTCAATTCATTATCTAATCGTTAATTGATATTTTATAAGCAAGAAACCGCATTACAATCTATTTTGTAATGAAGGTTTCTTACTTATATACAGATGCAATTGCAAAACTCCACGCCACAGCAAAAGGGCTCGAAAGGGCGATTTTGCTGTGGCGTGGAGTTTTGCAATTGCATCTACAATTTAAATAAGTATTCGCAGTACACTCTTTCCAACTTTTCATCTTGAATTTAAATAAAAATCAGGTAAAATAGGCTTGCTTAAAGGAATGTCAACGCTTAATTAGCTATTAAGTTTTGCGATTCATTTAAGTGCTTACCACTTGTTTGTAGGTGTTCGCGAGAAACGGTTGGTTATCAATGACTTAACCATTAACACAAGCCGTACCCTGCGCACACTTGCAGCAAAATGTTTATAAATCTGTATGTAGGAAAAATTATGCTTTGCGCTGTCAATTTTTTCTATTTGCATTAATGTCTTATGATTAACCTGTCTAGAGGAATTTAACATGTCCGAAGTAAAGAAAGCTGAATTTGGTAGATGGAGGTCTTTCTTTTGGCCCGTACATAATTTCGAGCTAAAAAAACTCCTACCAATGTTCTTTTTATTCTTTTTTATCAATTTTAACTATACGATCCTCAGAGATACTAAAGACGCTCTGATCGTTACAGCTCCTGGATCGGGCGCGGAAGCTATTCCTTTCTTGAAAGTCTGGGGCGTACTTCCGTTTGCTATCTTATTTATGATTGTTTACTCCAAGTTGAGCAACGTCTTTAACAAGCAAAAATTATTCTACTCAACTATTCTATTTTTTATTGCTTACTTCGCTGTGTTTACACTCGTTTTTTATCCAAATCGGGACGTATTACACCCTACAGATGCAGCCGATAAGCTCCAAGCCTTTTTTACCTGCCGGCTTTAGCGGTCTTGTCGCTCTGTTTAGAAACTGGACCTATGCTCTGTTTTACATCATGTCAGAACTATGGGGTAGCGTAGCTATTTCTTTACTATTCTGGGGATTTGCCAACGACATTACCAAAGTGGGAGAGTCAAAAAGATTCTACGCACTTTTCGGTTTGGGCGCTAACGTAGCGATGCTCTTTTCAGGTCCTGCGATCATTCACTTCTCTAACATCCGCAGCAAACTTCCTGCCGGCGCTGATGCCTGGGGGATTACCCTGAATTATATGGTAGGAATGGTATTCTTATCAGGACTAATCATCATGGGTATTTACTGGTGGATTAATAGAAATGTTCTCACAGATGCTAAACTATACGACCCTGCTGAAAAACAACGTTTAAAGAAAGAAAAACCAAAAATGTCTTTGAAAGAAAGTTTTCTCTTCCTTGCGCGTTCTAAATACATCGCTTGCTTAGCGATCATTGTCATCGGTTATGGTGTCGCCATCAACCTCGTTGAAGTCACATGGAAAGGTCAGCTCAAATTACAGTACCCGAACCCCAATGACTACCAAGCTTTCATGGGTTACTTCTCTACTATCACGGGTATCGCTACCATTTTGATGATGCTCTTTGTAGGTGGTAATGTGATCCGTCGCTTTGGATGGAAAGTAGGAGCCTTAATCACACCAGTAGTTCTTCTTATCACAGGTGTAGGCTTCTTCTCTTTCGTCATCTTTAGAGATTCCTTAACTGCTTTCATCGCTATGCTCGGCACAACACCGCTGATGTTAGCTGTGGTGTTTGGTACTGCTCAAAATATCATGAGCAAGTCTTCGAAGTATTCCCTCTTCGATCCAACAAAAGAGATGGCATACATCCCACTTGATCAGGAATCTAAAGTTAAAGGAAAAGCGGCAATTGACGTCGTGGGCGCACGCCTTGGTAAATCCGGTGGATCATTGGTCCAACAGGGATTGATCATCGCATGTGGATCTCTCGGAGCTATCACTCCTTATGTGGGTGGTATCCTCTTCGTGATCATCGCTGCTTGGTTAATCGCTGCTAGTTCCTTGAGCAAGAAATTCCAACAGCTCACCGCAGAAAAAGAAGAACAAGCGAAAACTTCTGCTTCCGACCGCACTGAACCCGTGTCTAAAAGCACAGCTTCAGTAACAACAAGCTAACGCTTCACTAACACATGCTAACCAAAAGCCCTTTTCCACCGAGGTGGAAAAGGGCTTTTTTTTACTCCTGCCCTTGCACAAATTATTAACCCAACTTGCCCCCTATCCTCCTTTATCCGCGAGCTGCGACAGGCAATCTGCTGCGCTTCGTTCGTCGCCAAGGTGAACTACCTTGGCTTCCTCACGAATCTTGCATCTTACCTATCTCGCTTACGCGTCTAAGGGAGGATAGGGGGCAAGTTGGGTTATTAGATATTTTTTAGGGCAGGGGCAGAGGATTTTTAGGTAAGTCTATTGTAGAAGCAAAAGTAGGCGTTTTTCATAACGATCAAAGCCTGTTGTTCCGAGACTTCATTGACGCTTGAATCATTACAACACCACCATTTTCCTTCGCGTTTGATATAAGCCACATAATGCCCTCCCTCCAAATTCCCATAATGGACAATGAAAGCCTGACAAGCATAATTTCCCTCTTGTCCCAAGGCCACATGTGCTGCGGGAATCGTCAAGCGATCCAATCCATCGACAGAATGAGAAATTTTAGCATAGTGAGGTGTCATGCGAAGGCGATCTTCGGGGGTAGGAAAATGCATGTGGAAGCGCTTGAGCTTAACCGCCAAGACTGGGGGTAAAGCATTGAACGTAAGACGGATTCTTCCATGATCCGAGTCATGTTCGAAAAATCGAGCTACATGTTGAGCTGCCGTAGCTGTTGGAGAAGCGGATAAATCGAGTTCCATCAATGGTTCATCAACCATTCGAGATGTCGATGCGCCACTAGGTCGCGTCCATGTTTGAGAAAACTGATGAAATGCCGGTTGACGCAGTAGCCAATTCATGATCACGGAAGCATCGACATGTCCATTGACGGGTCCGGCTTCACGCAAGCGATCTAAATGAAGTTCTTGGTTTATGTACCCCTTCAACGATTCCACATCGAGCCCTTGAGCGACCGCTTGAGAAGAAGTTTGCCTCTGTTGGTACTGCTGAACAAATTGTTCAAGTTGGGGATGGAAAGCTACTCGTTGACGAAGAGCCGGTACATGAATCATGCATTGCATGGCAGCGTTAAGCCAACAGTTATTTCCAGTCGAATTAATTAATCCACTAGGTTGACCTGGAACAAAAGGTTTTACAATGGCTGGTACTCCGGGAAAAATTCCCGTTCCACCAGGAACACCAGGAGGCACCCCACCAGGAACATGGTCCATGACGTGACCTACCATGAACGTTCCAAGAATTCCCAAAGCAACGCTGGCAATCATCCCGAACAAAGCAACAGGTCCAATAACAATTGTGCCTAATAGAAAAAACGAGGTAGCAGCGATGGCTGCAACTTGCAATAACCGTCCTGTAATGACCAAAGTATAAATTTTAGTGTCAGTCGAACAGCAATTAGCCACGCCATTTTGAAAGGCAAGAGCCTTGGCCTTAATGGCATTAAAAAATGAATTACATGCTGTGCATTCAATCTTAGATATCATGCCCGAAGAGTATACTCAAACCTCTCACTTTTGACCAGAATTGTATAATTTGCTTTTCATTTGCTTTTCAGGACTTGCAGAGAGAGAGCAATTCGTCTAAAGTTATGCACTTTAAGGTACACTATGTTTTCTTACGACAGACGCTACATACGCAATTTTTCTATTATCGCTCACATCGACCATGGTAAATCAACGATTGCTGATCGTCTTCTGGAGTTGACCGAAACGATTGCTCAGCGCGACATGCAAGAGCAAGTTCTCGATGCTATGGATCTAGAACGGGAACGTGGAATTACCATCAAAGCGCATCCTGTGACGATGTATTATCGCGCAGATGATGGGCACACCTATCAAATCAATTTTATCGATACTCCAGGACATGTGGACTTCTCTTACGAGGTTTCACGCTCGTTAGCTGCCTGTGAAGGAGCTCTTCTTGTCATCGATGCAGTCCAAGGCGTGCAAGCGCAAAGCTTGGCCAATGTCCACCTGGCGCTCGATCGCAATCTAGAAATTGTCCCCATCATCAATAAAATCGATCTTCCATCCGCAGATGTAGAAAGCGTGAAGCAACAAATCGAAGATGTGATTGGACTTGATACATCAAACGCAGTTCTTTGCTCTGCAAAACAAGGAATTGGCATTAAAGAGATCATCGAAAGGATCCTTTACTCTGTCCCCCCACCTCAAGATCCTGTGGATGATATTACGCGAGCCCTGGTTTTCGACTCGCGCTATGATCCCTATCGCGGTGTGATGGTTTATGTCCGTATTTTCAGTGGGGAGATTACAAAAAAAACTGTCATTCAGATGATGGCAACTAACAAAACATTCGAGGTGTTGGAAGTCGGGATCTTTTCTCCTGAAGAACGTCCTACGGAAACCTTGCGACCTGGTGAAGTGGGCTATATTTTGGCCAATATTAAAAATACTTCAGATGTCAAAATTGGCGACACAATTACTTCTACAAAAAAACCAGCTACTGAACCACTGCCTGGATTTCGCACCATCTCGCCTGTCGTCTATGCGGGAATCTATCCAGTCGATTCTTCTGAATTCGAATCTCTGCGCGATGCTCTCAATAAACTTCGTCTGAATGATGCAGCACTGCATGTAGAACAAGAGAGCAGTACAGCTCTAGGATTTGGATTTCGCTGTGGATTTTTAGGTCTATTGCATCTTGAGATTATCTTTGAACGGGTTCAAAGGGAATTTAATCTTGACATCATCACTACAGCACCGAGTGTAGTCTATAAAATCACGTTCACCGACGGTAAAGAACTCAGTGTGGATAACGCTGCCCATTATCCCGATCCTACTCTCATTGAATATATCGAAGAGCCTTGGGTGAAATGCCATATCATGGCTCCATCAGAATATCTCGGCGTCATCATGAGTTTAGGGATGGAGAAGCGCGGAGAGTTGATGAAAACTGAAACGATGGACTCCAAACGCCTACTTCTCACCTACCGCTTTCCTCTCAATGAAATCGTCACGGATTTTAACGATAAATTAAAGTCTGTTACAAGAGGCTATGGATCTTTTGACTACGAGTTTGAAAAATACGAGATCGGTGATATTTGCAAGTTGGAGATCCGGGTCAATGAAGAACAAGTCGATGCTTTTTCTTGTCTCGTTCACCGCACTAAGGCAGAAGCCAAAGGACGAGCGATCTGCAAAAAGCTCGTTGAAGTGATCCCTATGCAGCAGTTTAAAGTTCCTGTCCAAGCTGCCATTGGCAGCAAAATCATCGCCCGTGAAACCATCCGAGCCATCACAAAAAATGTCACAGCCAAATGCTACGGTGGCGACATTACCCGCAAACGCAAGTTATGGGAAAAACAAAAAGAGGGTAAAAAACGGATGAAAGAGATTGGTAAGGTCAACATACCGCAGTCAGCCTTCATGGAAGTCCTCAAAGCCAGCGAATAATTCGTTGAGGGACGCCTGCAAAAGTTATCTGCCCTGAAGACTACGACTTGGTAATAACCCAACTTGCCCCCTATCTTGCCCGAAGGACTGAGCGAAACCCACGAGATACAAGATTCTCGACAAAGCCAAGGTAAGTTCACCTTGGCGAGGAGAGAAGCGCAGTAGATCGTGTGTTGCAGCCAGTCCTTCGGGCAAGATAGGGGGCAAGTTGGGTTAATAGATAGGGAAAATACCTCATTTGAGGATGAGATGAAGATTGTTCATAGGTTTTTACAGCCTTATCGCAGCCATTTTTCGAGCGAGTTGCGAGATTGACAAAACGGGGTGATTTTCTGGGGGAGATTAAGCTGGTTAGCTAAATAATTTCCCCAAGAAAATCACCCCGTTTTGTTAGTTTTGCAATTCCCTCACTCGTTAAGCATTGTAAGAGCCTGAGGTGATCTTACCACCTGTTCCACTCCAATCAGTATGAAAGAAGGATCCGCGAGGCTGATCTATCCTTTCATAAGTGTGCGCGCCAAAATAGTCACGTTGGGCTTGAATCAGATTGGCAGGTAGCTGACCGGACCGATAACCATCAAAGAAACTCAATCCCGTAGTGAAACAAGGTGCTGCGATCCCATAGTGCGCAGCTGCTGCAACAACGCGTCTCCAACCCGTTTCCGCCTGTTGAATAGCTTGATGAAAGAAAGAATCAAACAACAAGCTAGGTAAAGCTGCCTGCTTATCGTAAGCTACTTTGATATCATTGAGAAAACGACTGCGGATGATACATCCTGCACGCCAAATCAGAGCGATTTGCCCAAAATTGAGTTTCCATTTGAATTCATTAGCAGCAGCTTTCATCAACATGAAACCTTGCGTGTAACTGATGATCTTGGAAGCATAGAGAGCCTGTTTGATATCTTCGATCATCTGTTTTTTATCACCTGTGAATTTCATCGCTGTTCGAGGATAGAGTTTTTCCGCTTGTAAACGCTCTTCTTTGAAGGAAGAAAGGCATCTCGCAAAGACAGATTCGGCAATGAGCGTCACAGGAATACCCATGTCAAGAGCACTGATACCCGTCCATTTTCCTGTTCCCTTTTGACCAGCGACGTCTAGAATTTTATCAACTAGAGGTTTTCCATCCTTATCTTGGTGTTTAAAAATTGCAGATGTAATTTCGATGAGAAAACTATTCAATACCCCTTTGTTCCATTCTACAAAGATGGAGTTGAGCTCTTCTGCGCTGCATCCCAGGAGATTTTTTAGTAAGAAATAAGCTTCACCGATCAATTGCATGTCGCCATATTCAATGCCATTGTGAACCATTTTCACATAATGACCAGCGCCTCCTTCTCCTACCCATTCACAACAAGGTAATCCATCTTCTTGAGCTTTGGCTGCTATCGCTTGAAAAATCGGTTTAACAAGGGGCCACGCATCTGGATTACCACCGGGCATGATTGAAGGACCATGACGCGCTCCTTCTTCTCCTCCTGATACGCCTGCGCCAACGTATAAAATTCCCTGTTCTTTTAGCGCTTTCACGCGTCGTTCCGTATCAGGATAATGGCTATTTCCTCCATCGATCATGATGTCCCCTTTTTCTAAAAAGGGAAGACACTCTTTAATGAGATCATCCACTGGCACACCAGCTTTGACCATTAACATGATTTTTCGAGGGCGCTTCAATTTTTTGATGAATTCTTGCAGAGAATGTGCACCTACCACATGGGTGTTCTTTGCCTCTGTATTGAGAAAATCATCGACTTTCGACACGGTGCGATTAAACACAGCGACTCTAAAGCCATGATCGTTCATGTTTAATACAAGGTTTTGCCCCATTACAGCTAAGCCAATCAAACCAATATCAGCCATCCCATCCGATGCCATTATTTTTCTCCTATTGAATCTAATCTATACTCTCATTAAACTTTTCCCGCATGTTCTCGTAGCTCAGGGGATAGAGCGGTCGCCTCCTAAGCGACAGGTCGCGCGTTCAACTCGCGCCGAGGACGAAAGTTTAAGTTTTGAAGTACTTGTCAATGCCTTGGGCAATACCAATTGACACTCTATTTAAGTAATCTCTATCTTTTAATTTTTGTCTTTCATTGTAATTCGTGAGGAATCCTGCTTCTACGAGTACAGCTGGCATGTCCGTTTCTCGAATGACATGGAAATTACCCATTTTAACTCCACGTGAGATCGCATCCGTTTGATCGATCAAGCGATACAACACGCAGTTTGCAAGCCTTTTAGAAGCCTTGCCGCGCCAATGTTCTTTAGAATCATAATAAAATACCTCGATTCCATGAGCATCAGCATTCGGGGAAGAATTGAAATGAATACTGACAAACATCGTTGCTTTGGCGTTATTGGCCAGTGCTACTCTTTTTTGTAAGGGAAGAAAAATATCTCGACCTCGGGTAAGGACCACGCGGTATCCCAATTCCTCCAAGTGCTTCTTCGTCAGTAAGGTCGTTAACAATGTCAAACGCTTTTCTTTAAAGGCGCTCACCTTGGCTCCTTCATCGGAGCCTCCATGCCCAGCATCTAAATAAATTAAAGGTTTGGCACTTGCTGTGGAAGTAGATGTTTGCCAATAGGTATCGCGTCCGCTTCCTGCTGAGAAAGAATAAGCTGTCACAAGAAGACAGAAGAAAAGAAAGAGGGCGCGAGCATAGCGCATGATACACAGAACCAGATGATCAACAGATAATATCCAAATTTATGCGCATTGGAGTTTTGAGTCAAATGAGAATCTACTGCGCCCGTTTAGGTTGTGCGAATTTTGACTCTGCGAGACAAAGCCAAATCGAAGCGTAGCAGTCCGAACGAGGAAGACCATTCCCCGTAAGGAAGGCTGACGAGGAGGATTGATTTGGCAAAGTCGTAGTCAGTCAAAATTCGTAAAACTAAGCGGGCGTAGTATAAAAATCAAGCGGGATAATCGATGCGATAAGAGAGCTTACCACGACCACTAAACGGCATAACGATGCGATTCATTAAACGAATCGTCTCCGAGATTCCTTCAGGAGTGTGGGGGGTTGAAAAAGTACAATGAGTTGCTGGATCAAACGTAATGCACCACCCTTGCGCAATTTTTATGAACATTCCATGGCCACAACTTCCACCTGCTCCAATGAAAACAAGCGATCCTTTCTGTTGGGATAAAAACTCTCGAACACTTGCCTCTGCCACTTCTTGCGTGGAAGCTTTGAACCATCGTTGTTTGAGAGGACAAGAGTGACCATCTATCACCGTTCGCTCAAGCACGGCTTCTATTCTTTCAATGCACCGTTCGTGCTCAGAAGTAGAAAGACGTAAAATTTTCACTAGATTAGGAGTACAATACAATCGAGCTTCCGCTCGGGAGTAGTTAGTAGCTCGCAACGTTTTAAAGGCTTTAGCTTCATCAAAACTTCCCGTTGGGTCTACTACGTCTTCTATTTTTATCCCCTTCTTCTGAAACTCTTTTTTATTTCCCAATTCACCTTTATAAATAAGATGAATTTGATGCAATAATTGCAGAAACGTCGCTTCTCGCTGCATCTCTTTGTAATCAATTCCTTGAGTCTGAACACCGGATTGCACATCGAAGAGCTGATGGTGTTTCATAGCCGTCAGCGATTCCCCATAACAGGTGCCTCCAGAAAGATCAAAGCTCTCACGCCATTGATTAGCTTGAATTTTTTCTTGGAATAGTGGACATAACATCCTCAGTTTCTGAAATTGTACAGAGGTTAAAAAATCGGGATCATCCACTCGCGGAAAAGTGTTGTAAGGTTTAAATTTTTTATAATGCTGCACCCTATCTTTCAAAGGATCCCAGAAATCTTCTACTACATAGTGTAGACTTTTGAATTCCCAATACATGTCGTTGCCCAATTCCCAGGGGAGAAAAATGAGGGATTGAATGACCTCGATCACGTATTTAGAGACAAAATTATCTACGCGCATGTATGCATCAGCAGCGCTGTCTGCGTATGTCGATTGATTGATTCTATTGCAAGCTGCTATTGCCATAAATAAACAAAATTAAAATAAATTCTCATAAACTATACATCAAAACCAGATTGAAAATCAATTGGAATTAGAGGGAATTGCAAAACTAAAAAAACAGAAGGACTTTTAACATGATTAATGGGATAGGCATGATACGCTTGATAAATAATTTTCGCCGCAGAGCGGCGTGCGGCTCCGCCGCATTTTCTTCTTC
>JABDFI010000027.1 GCA_013286595.1 Chlamydiota bacterium
TACACCCCATTATTGGGAAGCCCTTGAGGATTCCATTACTTTAGAAGCTTTTGCACCCCAAGAGAGGTTGAAATATTTGAGAAAAACTAGAATCATCGCTTTATAGGATTTGGCCTTCTCTGTAGAGCCATCGGCCTTGCTTGATAAACAGGCTCTTTTCTGTGAAGGAGATGTCCTTTTTGCCTTGGCTTAAGTGCGCTCTAAAAGTGACATAAGCTCGTTCTTCACCGTCAGTTGTTTCAATAATGGTTAACCCATCAAAGCTTGTGGCTTCAGAAAAAGCGGTGATCTCTTGTTTCCAACGAATCAAATCTTTGGAGTAATTTTTATGTTCAGGATGGGTTGTTTGAATGAGGTAATCGCACAATCCCAGGCTGTAAGCGGCATAGCGTGAACGCATCAATTCCACGGGGCGTTCAGGCAAAGCACCATCGTGAAAGGGACGACAACATTCTTGATAGGGCTTTTGACTATGACAAGGGCACAGCATGCATTGACCTCATATTTATGAGCCGCGAGGTTCTCTAATTGGCAATCAAGCGCATTAACTCACAGCAGATACATTAGCGGCTTGCGAGATTTGAATCTATTGCGATTTTGAGCGATCTGTTGCATGTTTTGGGCCTTATACACAAATGGATTCTTTAGTTTTTGGTCCTCTGGAAGTTCCTCCGTGCATACGGCATGTATGCCTTCCACGGACTAAACGTATTAAAGGATCAGGAAAAAGAGTCTCCCGATCTTTATCAAAGAGCAAAAGGCCGCCTTTCGAAGGAGTTACGTTTTTTGATAACAATCACTGAAGCAGGTCTCTAAGATCAATCACTCGGTAGAGGCGGGGACTCTCTTCTACTTTCGCGGACACTCCTCCAATATGGAAAAGAGCAAGGGCTTTGCCGAATCCTCTGGGAATTGCAAGCGCCTCGGATTTTTCCTTAAGCTCGTTGAGAATCGATGAATTCAATTCGTTTTTGCTAAACTTAAACTCACAAATAATCAAAGTGTTCATTTTTGTTTGAATTAGATAATCAATTTGACAGCTTTTTTTTCTTGCGGTTGGAGTTTGAACAAAAGGGTTATCGCAAATGATAGTGGAAGGATCCAACCCCAATGTCTGGAATAGAAATTCTCGATTTGTGAGGAGAAGACTTTCAAGTTGGAAGCCCATGATCGAATCCCATCCTGGAAGTTTGCCGGCAGCCGCTTTTTTATAAGAGCCTTGCTCTATGAGATCTCGATAGGGTTCTACATATTTCAATTGAAAGCGCAAGAAACAATCGCTAAGCCGATAGAGTTTTTGTTTTCCAACAGCACCCTTTTTGAAGGACCATTGGTAGTGTTCCGAGACAAACCCGGAGGCGACTAAATTTTTCATATAATCGCTGAGGGTGCCGCCCCCATCTAACTTGATAAGATCTCGTATCTCTTGCTGTGTCTTCATCCCGTCGATTAAAGCTTGCAAAATTTTACGATATAATTCTCCCTTGCGTTCAAATAGATCATGAAAAATTGTTTGGAATTCATTGACAAGTTGACTTGCCGGTTCGAAGCACAGTTCGTAAATATTTTGATCTGCGCTTTCTTTTGGATCGATCAAATCCAAATACCAGGGGATCCCTCCTGTTACAGATAAAATCTTCAATAGCTCGTAGATTGATCCAGAAAATCCTTTCATTTTCAGAAAGGAGACTGAATCTTGGATCGATAATGGTTTCAAATGGATCACCAATGAGATCCTTCCTACAAATCCTGTGTTGCGCAAGATGTTTTTTTCAATCCATATCGAGATAGAACCGCAGAGGATAAGAACCAGAGATTGTTTCTTACTGCCTTCCTGATCCCACCATGTTTTCAAAGAACCCAAAAAACTTGGATCGAGTCCTCCCATCCAGGAAATTTCATCCAGTAGGACGATGATTTCTTCATTTCCAATCTGAGCCCCGAGAAATCTGAACGCATCTGACCAAGTAGAGAAGCTTACACGGGGCAATCCGAGTTCAAGGCAAAGCTGATCTCCGAACTCGTCTCTTTGTTTTTGTTGGGTGATGCCGGGCGCTGGGGGCAGCCCAGATAAAGAGATCAGTCGCTTGTTTTTGGCAAACTCCTGCACTAGCGTGCTTTTTCCTACTCTTCTTCTGCCTTTGATCACGACCAAAGAGGCTTTTTTTAATCTCTTCAAGCGCGATAAGCGGCTGAGCTCCTGCTTCCTTCCAAGAAAAAGACCCATCATAATCTCCTAATATAGTTATTTGTAACATTTAGGAGATTTTCTTGCAACTCGATTTTCTCTTAAAAAGCACATATGCACTCTTTAGGAGATTAGCTAAAATTATCTTAATAGGCTAATTTTCAATTGGTTATTTAGAAAATATGGGGCAACCTGGACTTGAACCAGGGACCGAAATGGTGAAAAACTTCAGACTGATCGAACTCCTTGATAATCATAATTATAGTCTTCTGCATATTTATTAACTCCTTGGTAATAAATTACTTACTGCTACGGAGAGGACATTTCAAAGAAGCTTAGAGTTTCTGCCATTTTAATTGTGTTTAATTATGAATAAATGTAAAATTAATTATATAAAACAACTAATTTTTAATAAAATATATGACAACATCTGAACTGAGTTTCCTGAGTGGTGCAGAAAAATTAATCCTGGGCGCTTACCACCGACCTCGGGAATATTCTATAGTAGCATCAGAAGTTATTAGTCGTTTGGTCGCTGTAATCCTCTTGTCACCAGCTGCCGCACTTGATATTGTTTTCCATACCTTATTAATCTTGCCTACGTTTGTATATGCTATTGGAAAATCCATCTACCTAGGGCAGGCAGATTTTACGCTTCCATGGCAGCATCTTCAGCGAGTACGCAATGCAATTGCCCCCTTGCTGTTAGGTAGTGTTTTTGGAGCCCTACACCCCTTTGCTGGTCTTGCCATGAGTGAAGCAACAGATAAACATGCCGTTATAGGTATGCTTTCTTCAAATACTCAACAAAATTTGGAAACACCATGCAGTCCAATCCACAGCTTATCCATAGTTGAAAATGTCGCTAAAAATCATCAGTATGGCGAATTAAGTGAGGGACGAGGAAAAAAGGAAATTTTTTCCGCAGAATATATTAAGATTCTTAAAGACGCTCGAAGTTTAGAGGAATCTTTGGAAGGATTGCAAGCTCAAGAATTTATTCATAAAATTACCAACGTTACTCTTTTCGTAATGGCAACAATTAAAATAGCTATTGATAATTCTTGTCTGAGTGATCTAAGCAAGGCTATCTTGGTAAGAGTATCGGGACTACTTGTTCCAATCCTTACAGTAGTAGATATTACAATAACTTTGTTAGTCCAAGTATTTTTTCTTGTTACTGGGGTTGTTCGATTAATTTCTGGTCGTGGTCCAATCTATACGGAAGTAACTACCAATCCCTTGATGCATGCTTCATTTTTAATTCAAAACATTCTTAAATTAGTTGGTAATCTAATAGGAACATTTGTTTGGTTTGTTTCTCCGAAGACTGGATTTAAAGTTAGCCTTTTACCTGCAAACTTATTCTTCAAGTTGCAAATGAACATAGTTATGTTGCAAATTAGATGGAAAATGCGTTTTTCTCAGGATAATGAACGATTTGTCGTTCCTATCATATTCGGAAATGGAGATTGTTCTGCCTTATCTGTTCCAACCCATAGCATGCACAAGACATATCTGATTGTAGAAAAGCAAGCTGAGTCTTTTAATCTATATTGGGTCAATAGACCCAATATTTCTTATAAACACGGATTGAACAGAGACGAGACCTTAGGACAAATTCGTTCCATGCTAGATGAACGATTTCCTTTTATGGACATTGAAAAATTAATGAATTATCCTGTTAAAAGCAAACAACCTGAATTTTTAGGATCATCCAATTTCGCAAATATAAGGGCACAAGGAGGTTTAACAAATTGCGTTGTATCGAATATGTTTGGAATGCTTGAAGCTCTTGATAGGATTAAGGGCGACGCGCAAGAAGTTACAGATTTACGATATCAAGTTGTAAGAGAAGCTCTAATGAAAGATTACGGATTTTATAAGAACGGCTTTTTCCCTTTTACCAGTTACTCAGATGGTTATTCGTTAGAGAAGATTTGGCGTAGTTTCACCGAAGGCGAAGGAGATCCAAAAAACGCCCCTATTTAGTAGAGAGGCAATTGCCTCATCTTGATTCGTTTAGTTTTAAAGATCGATCAAACACTTGTCCTAATGAAACTATAGAAGAGGAGGCAGCGTGAAATTTGTTGGCCTCTTGGATGATAGAGTAGAAAGTAGGACTTTCATTTTTTGGTGTATGCGCATAGACCTTATTTACTTTGGCTTCAGGTTTAAAAGAAATTTCACCTGGTTGAGGGCTATCGGCTGGACCTAAATTGAAATCATGCAAAGAAGGAAGTGTTTTTTTTACTGGGAGTGCCATTTTTTATCTCTTGTTGAAAAATTGTGTAAAACAAGGGTTAGAGTATACATCAATTTTGTCTATTACTTAAAGAAATTAATGCGTCGGAATTGATGGAGAATGGAATCGCTGAATTGACGTGAGTCAATGAAGCGTAAATGGGGTGAAGAAAAATGATTAAGAGAGGCTGGCGTCGTTTCTTCAACGAGTAGGGTGCCTTCGGGATTGAGCAGTTGATGTGTATCGATGAAGTGGAGTAGTTCTGTCAGAAGGGGCGTTGTTTGCGAGAGCTTGTAAGGAGGATCGATGTAGATGATGTCATAAGTTAATTTCTTTTTGGCGCACTGTTGCAGGGCTACTTTGGCATCGCAGGCAAGAATGTCTGCTTGATCGGTGAGCTGTAAGAGCTCAAGATTGTCTTTGATGCAAGAGAGCGCATGTCGATCTTTGTCGACAAAAGTGGCATGGGCAGCTCCTCGACTAAGAGCTTCAATTCCCATGATGCCAGAGCCTGCAAAGAGATCCAAGAAGCTCGCATCGGGAAGACTAAATTGGAGCATGTCGAAGACGGCTTTGCGCATGATGGCTAAAGTGGGGCGCGTTTTGTCTCCTTTAGGAGTTTTGAGCAGGCGATTTCTGAACCTACCGCCGATGATGCGTAAGCTCATTCAAAGGCCAATTCACTATGAGATTGCTTGAGAAGCTCTTTCGCCTCTTTCAAGTTATTCACTTTGCCATCTTTGATGAACTTGGCGTAACAAGCATGCGTTTTTTGTCCTGACCATTGATTCACAAGTGAGCGGTCTCCTTTTTCTCCATCCACAAAGGAAACGGTTTTTTTGATGGCGATCCATTCATCGCGATGGCGACCTTGCACGATCAAATCAAAAGGACCTGGCTGATCAATGGTGCCGATGATTTCGTAAGGTTTACGACTAAAGAGAGCGGGGCGATGGAACGTATCGGGGCAAATGGCAACACGAGCTTGTGGATTGTGGGGAATGGCTTCGATGATTAAGTCTTGTGCTACAGGATCTCTGAGATCGAGGACGAGTTTCGCGAGTTTTCTGGGAAAGGATGCGTGTGTGTCAGACCAGAGGAGTTTTCCTCCGCTGATGGAGCTTAAAAAATCGAGCATGACAAAGTCATTCTTATCACCAACAGCTGCTGTATAAACAGAGAGTCGCCCGCTGTTTTTACTCATCCAGTTAGATAAAACTTGCTGTTGTTTTTGCGTGTTGAATGGCATTTTCCCGTCAGTGATTAGAATCGCTGTGTGGACAATCGATTCATCTTGTACATCGGGGAGAATTTTCTCTAGAGAAGTGAGAATATCGCTTTGTCCAAAAAGATCAGCTTGCTCGTGTTTTTCCAAAAAATCCTCAGCAGCTTGGATGTTCTTGGGAGAAACAGCGAGACTTAACGAGTGCATGCGCGTGATTTTTTTGTCTACAAGATAGATATTGAACGTATCACCTTTTTGCATGCTGGCTAGGGCTTTGATCACGGCGCGTTTATAGACGCTAAATCGATGCTTTTGTACGGAGGTAGTGCGATCGACGACAAATAAGATGTCGTGCTTCAAACTATACTGTGCAACGTCAAATTGAGGGGTGAGCTGAACTGAAAAAATGTAACCTTCCTGTTCTGGATTGGGCAAGAATTTAATGGTCATGTCAAAAGCATCGTTCCATTCCGCAGCAAGAGGGAGAGCGTTGAGAAAATAATCGTCGAGGTTAGTTTCTTGTGCTGAAACTGTGAAGCTAGGGGCGTTGACTTTAAAAGAAGGCGGATGCATGACGAGGGGAGCTTGCTCTTCTGAGGGGGCTAATTCAAGAGCGGTTTGAATGGGAAGCATCTTGGCATCGGCTTCTAGCTCGGTTTGCTCCATGAGTTGCGAAAGATGCACTTGAGCAATTCCTGCGAGATGGGAAACAGGTTCGGGTACAACGGCAGCATTCACTTCGCCCACAGAAGAGGGCTCGATGAGTTGAGCGATGTTAGTCTCGGGCAAAGGAGCGTTGCCGATATCGTAGTGTTCTACTGTGGAGGGCACTTCGATGCGAAGGGATAATAAAGGAGACGCGTCAAAAGCAAGTGAGAGAAGATCGATCGGCGAATTTTCAGAATCAAAAGGAGTGGAAGCAATCGGCGTGGTCCACGCATTGATCTCTTCCTCAGTAAACCCATCATCGGCATTCGAAAGGGCGATGGGACTTGAAGCTTCGTACGTTGGAGCCAGTGCGATTCCTTTGGGTAGTTCTACGAGATCAAAAGGTTGTTGTAGATGGGGAGAGAGGACCAAGATGTGCTCAAACACCTCTTCCATGATCTTATTCTTTCGCTCTAAATTAGCTTCTTCAGGAAGTTCTAGAAAATCTGGAGCTGCAGAAGAAATGCCAAAGAGAGATTTCCACGAGTGGTGCAAGATCATGGGGTTATAAGTCAAAAAAAGAATGCCTGCTAGGTGCAATCCCAAGGATAGAGCAAGTGAGATGAACAACAGAGAATGATGTTTAAACGATTTGAGAGTCAATTGGTTCATAGGAGTTGTTTCAACGCCTCCCTACTTTTTTCTAAGCGCACTTTCAGGCGTGGATGTGTTGTCTCGGCAAAAAGAGGGGTGAGCATTTCTAAGGCTTGTTTGCTGAGTTGAGTTGCTTGGCTCTGATCGGTTGCTAGCTGCGCTTCGGCGCGAAGGGTATCGGCTGTGACAAATTGCATGTACTGTTGGTACAGAAGATGCTTTTCTGGAAATTCTTTGCTAGAAGCGAGGTATTCCATCACCAAAGGATCTTTTGTTGAAGAATAGTTCTCTTTCATCTGTTGAAGGAGCTTATGCTCTTTTTCTAGTCGTTGTTGGGGAAGTGTCAGTTCAGAAAGGATGTCGATGTAGCTTAAGGCAGCTTCTAAGTGGCAAGGCTCAGAGAAGAGTTTGCGCGTGATCTCAAGAACTTTCAATGTATCGCAAATTTCTTGAACCTCTGGAGCATTTTCTTTTCTTTTCTCCTTGGGAAGTACTGCAAAAGTGAGAAGAGCTTTTTCAAGCTCTGCTAAGGTGGCGAAATAAGAAGAAGCAAAAGTGGAGGTGTCGATCAGAATAGAATAGGTTGCTAGAGCTTTCTCAGCGTGTGATCCCTCTTTATAGGCTGTTGCAAGATCAAACAGAGCTAATCGCTGGTACTTCCATTTCCATTCTGGGTGTTGGGTTTGCACTGTCGTTAACGTTTGCAAGAGTGAAATTTGATCTGAATTTTTACCTTGAGCATTGTAAAGTTCGGCCAATTTAATTGCCTCTCCTTCCATTTCCAGTGAGTCATCAGTGATGCAAAGTTCGGGAGATTGAGGATTGAAGCGGAGAAGTTTTTCCAATACGTTGACTGTGCGGTCGAGAAAAAATGGTGTTTGTTCAGCAGTTGCTTTCTTGTAGTGATTGAAGTAGAAGTTTGCAAGCCACAATTGGTTGTCTTTTTTAATAGTGGAATCTAATGCTTGATAGAGGTGATCTGCGGCTTTGAGCAGCATTAGTTTTTTCTCTTCATTCTGCTTGGATTCAGCTTGTGTCAAGCAGGTATTGAACAAGGTGAGATGCAAGTGACGCGCTTCGCCTATTTGTGGATTCAGAGAGAGAGTTTTTTCAGCATTAGCAATGAAGAGATCGTAATTTTTCGTTCCCTTTTGATGAGCAAGAGCCGTCAATAAATAGGCTTCAGCAGCTTGGGGTGCTGCGTGATAATCTTGTACAAAAGTTGCTAGTTCTCCTAATGCTGCGTCGTATTTCTCGATATCACATAGAGTTTTAGCTAAGAGAAATCGAATCGTTTGACGCTCTTGAGAAGAGAGGATTTTTTTCTTATCTAAAACAGAGGTCAAGGTGGTAACCAAACCCTCTTTTTTAACAAACGCTGTTTCTGTAGAAGCTTCTTTCACCGCTTGAACATAGCAATTGATCAGATGGCGCCACGCCGATTTGACTTGGGTATTTCCCGAGTAGTCTTTGATGAAAGTTTCAAAAGCGATCACGCCATCCATCCACTGCTTTTCTTTCATGAGAAGAAGAGCATAATCATAGAGGATCGTTTCTCGTTGAGCGAGATTGGATTGTTGATCGAGAAGTTCCTTGAGATCTTGAATCGCTCGGGTCAAGTTTCCTTTTTTGTGGTAATACTGAGCGTGTTGAAGACATACTTTGACTGTCTCTTCATCATGAGGAAACGCTTTTTTAAGATCGTTAAGCGTCTCATCAAAAAGGGAAGAATTATCGATCGATTTGGCACATTGGATGATAGTGAGCTGAGAGGTTTTCACTTTTGCAAGATCGGTTGGTGTGGAAGCGAGATACTTTTTTAAGGCGATAGCAGCTTGTGCGTGATCACCACTTTGAAAGAGGGATCTGCCGATGAAGTAATGGGCAAGGGGAAGATGTTCGGGATCCAGATGAGAAAGTACCTTATCTTGTGCTAAGATGACATCGCGATAACGTTTTTCTTGGAAGAGCAAGTTGATGTAATTGTAAGCTGCTTGAGAAGCAGAGCGTCCACCGAGAGTGTAAATTCTTTCACAGGTTTGTATCGCAGCTCGTTTATCAAATTTAAGTTGGAGCTGTGCAATTTGAAGGAGATACTCTTCTTGGTTGGCGGGATCTTTTTCCGCTAATGCTGTGTACATCTTCACTGCTTGAGGATAGTCTTTTAAAAATGTATAGATGTAGGCTAAAGGAGATAGTCCCTGCTCAGCAAATTGCATCTGTGGCAGCAGATTAAATTGCTCTTTGGCCAAGTGAAGTAATTCCCTTTTTTGAGTGGCGTCCTCGATGGATAGAGCTTGGCGGAAAAGAGAGTTGGCAAGTTGCAAGCGCAAGAGAGGCATTTGCTCTTCTGTGGCACGTTCCTTTTCAACGAAATTTTTTGTGGCAGCCACCACCTCTTCATACTTTCCTAGCTGATGTAAGCAGTGGATCCTGCGGAATTCTGTTTTCGTGTAGAGCTCTTCTTGAGTGATGAGATTGTAGGCATCGAGTGCCTCTTGCATCGAGTTTTCAGAAAAAAGGATGTCGCCCAACATCGCGTAGAGAGATTCTGCAGAGGGACTTTGAGGATGTTTGGTGAGAAAGGTATGGATTTGAGTTTTTACGGCCGTGTAATTTTTTTCCTTACAGTATTCGGTGATGCGCCTTAACTCGATCCCTTCTTGCAAAGAGGCTGCTCGGTCTGCAGCAAGTATAGGACCTGTTAGAGTGAGTAGACCTGTAAGAAAAAGCCAATTCATTTTCATGCGCACACCTATTAATTTTTTTTGATTATAGTCACTCTTTATTATTCTTCAGCTAAAATTTTATTCGTTGAAGGAGGTGCCATAGTAAGTCAAAAGCTCTTCAGCTTTTGAAGAATTGATCGGCATGAGCCTTTCATATAAACGCAGCGCTGTAGCGTGTTGCCCTTGTGAAAAATAGAGAGCGCCTAAACGAAATAGCGTCGTTTGATCTTTGGGCGATAGCGTCAAAATCGTTTCGTACTCGTTGATTTCTTCATGTGTCATGTTGAGATGTTGGTAGATGGTCGCCAACTTGATATGCACCCAAGGATCATTAGGTGAGTAGGCATCGAGAATACGCAATTCTTCAATCGCTCGATGGGAAGCATTTTTAAATTTATCTTGGAGTTCATGAGATCCATATTCTGGAGATACCCAGATATGAGGTTCATCAGGTGTGACTTTGCGTGGATCAGTGTAGAGTTTACTGAGAGAAAGGTAAGCGGAGGCTAATCCTGCATGGGTTTCGAGGTCGGTGGGTTTGAGTTGTACAAGGTGGATGTACTCTTTGATGATCATGTGGATGAGAAGTTCTTTCATCTGATGCACATCTTTCCAATGAGTCCACACACTGAATTTTTGCGCGAGTAAAGAGAGTGTTTCTAAAGCTTCTGGAGTTTTGTAATAGTTATATTCCTGACGATGGAACTGAGCGACGAGATGGTAGAGGGCTTCGATGAGAGCTAAATGATATTCTGGAGAGGAAGCTTCAAAAGGTAAAGCTGTTTTACATTCGTTGATAAAGACGTGTCTCAGCTGTAGAAGTTGTTGAGGTTTTTTTGCTTGGAAGTAGAACAGCAAAACAAAGTAGGCAAACCCCGTAAAAAAAAGACCAGCGATAGAAAAAGCAAAAATGGTCGATTTGGTTAAGTAGGAAAAGAAGAGAACAAAGGCGAACAGTTCAACGACACCTAAAGCGAAAAAAGCGATTTGAAACAGAGAATACTGAAGTGTAATTTGTTTAAAAGAATTCAAGGTCGTTTTCGAAATGCGTTCTACTTGTTCTGCAAAAAGCTGAGTATTAAAAACGAATCGATTAGATGTAGAAGTATCTGAAGTCAACATATGAATGTGCCTTTCAAAGAATAGAAAAAGGGTATTTCTACAGCTTAACCTTAAAACACTATCCATTCAAGATTTCTTACACATGCCCTTGCCCTCGCCCGTGCCCGAAAAATTTGTCATGCACTGGAATCAATTTTAATTGTACAAAGTCGAGGTTAAGATAACCTTGCATAGCGGTACTTTCTTAGCCTCTTTTAGGATGGTGGTGAGGAAAACGTCTATTTGCTGTCCACAAAATATAGCAAGCTATCAAGCTTGATAATCCTGTAAAAATGTACATGCCATGCTGGGTAGTACCCGCAATGAGGCCTCCGATGGGGGGAGCAAGCATCGAAGCTAAAGAGTTCATCGATTGGTTGATCCCTAAAATGCTTCCCTGAATCTGATTAGATGCTTTGAGAGAAATGTTAGCTAAACTATTGGTCCAACATAGAGAAGCGAGGCTTACAGCGGGATAAAACAAGAGTAAAAAGCCTAAGGTATGTTGTGCAAAAATCAATCCCAATAAAAGCAAGCCAAGAAGGAGCAAGCAAGCATTTAATGTGCTTGAAGGATGAAAAAATTTCACGAGCTGGCGGTTGACGAAGAAGTTAGTCAATGACCATAAAACTCCTACAAGAATGAATGCTCCAGTGATGTTGGCGGTGGAAAATGAGAAGTTCTTGATCAAAAACGTAGGAAGAAATTGCATCGAAGCAACCCACGAGAGCATAAAAAAGAAATTCCCGATGTAAAGCAATTTTAATTCGTTATTGACAAGCGCGAGTTTGATGTTGTGAAACCCTTTGAAGGGGTGAACGGTGAGATTGTTTTTGCTGGGATGGGTTTCATGGAAGAGTTTGATCATGCAATAGAAATTTAAAAATGCCATCAGCGCTGTAATCCAAAAGGGGATGCTCGGATTAAAGTACTGACTAAAAGTGCGGTCAGATAGAAACCCTCCTAAAGCGATGGCAAGAATAAAGCTGAGGCCTCCGATAGCAGCGATATGGCCGAAATTTTTTGTACGGGAATGCTCGTCTGGGCTCATGTCGACAATCGCCGCTAAGCACAAGGTTAAGTTACTGGCGAAAAGTCCTGTCAATACACGGCTGATGAAGAGGAGTGAAACGGAGTGGATCATGATGCTAAAAGCGGTGAACGAATAACCGATTGCTGTGCCGAGGATAGTGATGAAAAACCCCTTTTTCCTTCCGTACCGATCGGAAAATTGCCCCAGCAAAGGAGATCCGATGAATTGAGCAAACGGGAAGGCGCCAATGAGAACGCCTAGCATTACGGTGCGTTGTAAAAAGGTGGCTGACGTATCAATAAGAGGATTGGAATTTAAGAGAATGATGGGAGTGAAAATGGGGTAGATGATCGCAAGCCCAAAATTATCCAAGAAATAGGTTAAAAGAACGGGAAAAAGGGAAAAACGCTTATGGGAGGTATGGCCGCTCATGTCTTATCGCCTTTAAAATTGGAACATAAGACATGAGCAGATAAAGCTCACTCATTTTTTAGCTGATACGACAGCCATTGCGATGGCTTCCTCTCGAAAGCGGTAGCCTACGCCCCTCACCGTTTCAATCCAGTCAAAGTGGGGGCCTAATTTCTTGCGCAGTGATGCGATGTGCACATCAATATTCCGATCGACGATGAAGGAATCATCATTGTGGATGTCATCGAGCAACTGATTGCGCGTGAGCACTTTACCGCGGTTGATGAGGAGGCGACGGATGATCCCAAATTCAGAAAGAGTGATCGTGATGAGCTTATCTCCTTTGCGGAGTAGGTAGCGATCAGGCTCTAAAGTGAACTCGCCAAATGACATGATCTTAGGTGATTTATCCGATTCCTTAGAACGTCTGAGCACGGCTTTGATGCGTGAAAAAAGCACCTTAGGTGAAAATGGCTTAGCGACATAATCATCGGCTCCGAGTTCTAATCCAAGCACCATATCGAGTTCTTCTCTTTTTGCTGTCAAGATGATCACTGGAACATTGCGCAATTCGGGATTGGCTTTCATTTTGCGGCAGACATCAAATCCATTTTGTCCAGGAAGCATGATGTCGAGAATGACGAGATCGGGCTTTTCTCTTTCAATTGCGCGGTACCCATTGATACCGTCGACCTCAACGTGCAACTTATAACCCGTTACTTCTGCTTGTAGCTTAATCAATGCTGCAATGTCTTCTTCATCTTCGATCAACAAAATCCGTTTCTTATGACTCATGTGAGGAACCTCGTATTTGCTTATTTTAGTTAAGCAAATATTAAAAATTTTTTCACCAACTTTATGAATTGTTGAGAAAAATTAATGAGGTCGTATGACTAAAGCGGAAGGATTATCTCCCGATTGTGCCATGTAAGCAGAATACACGAGATTTCTCGCTTGTTTTTCAGGAGGTAGATGGCGATGAGCATGTACGCCAGCCACACCTTGGCGCGTGCTCGCCACATCCCAGACTCCATCACAGGTTAAGATGAGATGTTCATTGGTGGGGATATCCACGCATGTAATTTTGGGACGAGCGCTGGCTGCTCCTTGCAAGCGATGATCTCCAATGGCTCGAGCCACTGCGAGATCGCCATTGATACGCGCTACCCGAAGTAAGCGATGTGACCACCTCGATGTTCAATACCTCTTCGGTAACGCGGATGATCGGGTTTAGCATCTTCGCTCAGTTGTAAAGGAACTCCTTGCTGATCCAAGACCGTGCGCGCATCACCCACATTAGCAGTCCATAATTTTCCATTGAGAGTCAAGGCAAAGGTTGCAGTTGTTCCTTGGATTTCAGCTGGATTTAATTCTAAAGTCATGACATCTCGAGTTAAATGGCCCAATTTTAACGATTTTAAATAATAAAAAAAATTTTTTTGTCTTTAAATAAAAATGAAATTATAAATATGACACTAATCACAATCAGGAGATTTAACAATGTCATTATCCGGCTTAGTCCCTTTAACTTTACAAGCGACAGCGCAGCCGGAGTCTGTGTTTGCCCCTTCACAAATTCCATCTAAATACGCCACGACTGGTATAAAGGTTATCCCTAGCGCCGTTTTCGGACGTATATTAAGTTTTCTTTCTGCTCGACAAATAACTCGCGTCCATCATGTATGCAAAGATTGGCGTAACCTATCTCTCGTCAACGAATGCTGTCTAGATCTTTCTGGAGTACACAAATTATCAGATAGCAATCTTAAAACCATTCTTGATAAAGCAAGTGGAACTCGCATTACTTCTCTCAATTTATCTAATTGCAACAACATCACAGATGCTGCTCTTGCCTATCTAGTAACTCTCACTTCTCTAAGCTCATTGGATCTAAGCGGGTGCTATAACATCACAGATGCTGGAGTTGCCCATCTATCAAAACTCACACTCTTAAGCTCATTTAGCGCGTTTTTAGACATCACGGATGTTGGCCTTGCCCATCTAGTAACTCTCACATCTTTAAGCTCACTTGATCTAACGTGCGCAAACATTACAGATGCTGGCCTTATCCATCTATTAAAACTTACACTCTTAAGCTCACTTTATCTAAACCAGTGCGGAGACATCACAGATGCTGGCCTTGCCCATCTATCAAAACTCACACTCTTAAGCTCACTTGATCTAAGCTGGTGCACAATCACAGATACTGGCCTTGCCCATCTAGTAACTCTCATATCTCTAAACTCACTTAATCTAAGCGAGTGCAGAAACATCACAGATGCTGGCCTTTTCCATCTGAAAACTCTCACATCTCTAAGCTCGCTTAATCTAAGGGGGTGTAACATCACAGATGCTGGCCTTTTCCATCTGAAAACTCTCACATCTCTAAGCTCGCTTAATCTAAGGGGGTGTAACATCACAGATGCTGGCCTTGCCCATCTAGGAGCTCTTACATCTCTACGTTCACTTGATCTAAGCGATTGCTATAAGATCACAGATGCTGGCCTTGCCGATCTATCAAAACTCACATCTCTAAACTCACTTCTACTAGAAGATTTGGGGATTACCTTGGATGCTGCAAAAGCTTTTAGGGCACTTCAAGCTTGAAAAAGTGAAAATCATGATACTAATCACAATCAGGAGATTTAACAATGTCATTATCCGGCTTAGTCCCTTTAACTTTACAAGCGACAGCGCAGCCGGAGTCTGTGTTTGTCCCTTCACAAATTCCATCTAAATACGCCACGACTGGTATAAAGGTTATCCCTAGCGCCGTTTTCGGACGTATATTAAGTTTTCTTTCTGTTCGACAAATAACTCGCGTCCATCATGTATGCAAAGATTGGCGTAACCTATCTCTCGTCAACGAATGCTGTCTAGATCTTGGACTACACAAATTATCAGATAGCAATCTTAAAACCATTCTTGATAAAGCAAGTGGAACTCGCATTACTTCTCTCAATTTATCTAATTGCAACGACATCACAGATGCTGGTCTTGCCTATCTAGTAACTCTCACTTCTCTAAGCTCATTGGATCTAAGCGGGTGCTATAACATCACAGATGCTGGCCTTGCCCATCTATCAAAACTCACACTCTTAAGCTCACTTAATCTAACAGCATGCGATAACATCACAGATGCGGGCCTTGCCCATCTAGTAACTTTCACATCTTTAAGCTCACTTGATCTAAGGTGCGCAAACATTACAGATGCTGGCCTTGCCCATCTATCAAAACTTACACTCTTAAGCTCACTTTATCTAAACCAGTGCGGAGGCATCACAGATGCTGGCCTTGCCCATCTATCAAAACTCACACTCTTAAGCTCACTTGATCTAAGCTGGTGCACAATCACAGATGCTGGCCTTGCCCATCTAGCAACTCTCATATCTCTAAACTCACTTAATCTAAGCGAGTGCAGAAACATCACAGATGCTGGCCTTTTCCATCTGAAAACTCTCACATCTCTAAGTTCGCTTGATCTAGGAGGGTGTGATAACATCACAGATGCTGGAGTTGCTCATCTATCAAAACTCACACTCTTAAGCTCGCTTGATCTAAGGAGGTGCAATAACATTACAGATGCTGGCCTTGCCCATCTATCAAAACTCCCACTCTTAAGTTCTCTTAATCTAAGGGGGTGTAACATCACAGATACTGGCCTTTTCCATCTATCAAAACTCACACTCTTAAGCTCTCTTAATCTAAGAGGGTGTAACATCACAGATACTGGCGTTGCTCATCTAGTAGCTCTTACATCTCTAACCTCATTTAATCTAAGCGGGTGTAACATCACAGATGCTGGCGTTGCCCATCTAGGAGTTCTTACATCTCTAAGTTCACTTGATCTAAGCTGGAGCCGTAACATCACAGATGATGGTCTTACCCATCTAGTAAATCTCATATCTCTAAGCTCACTTGATCTAAGCGATTGCTATAAGATCACAGATGCTGGCCTTGCCCATCTATCAAAGCTCACATCTCTAAACTCACTTCTACTAGATCATTCGGGGATTACCTTGGATGCTCAAAAAGCTTTTAAGGGAAAACTGAACATTCAGGAGTAGAATGGCTTATTACATCTACATGCTGGCTTCACAGTCCAAAGGGAGTGATAACTGTGGAAAAAGAACCGTTATGTTGATTTTGATCGTCTAAAATTAGCGCAAGCAAAGGACTGATCCTTGGCCGTTCATTTGGAATTTTCCCAATAGAACCGAAGAAAGCGCTGCTCAGAACCTGTTCAAAATCTCCTTGATATACTCAGTAAATTCAAAAACTGAGTTATAACGAGATTGGAAATAATAACCCAACTTGCCCCCTATCCTCCCTTAGACGCGTAAGCGAGATAGGTAAGATGCAAGATTCGTGAGGAAGCCAAGGTAGTTCACCTTGGCGACGAACGAAGCGCAGCAGATTGCCTGTCGCAGCTCGCGGATAAAGGAGGAAAAGTCGGGTTAATAGGAAATTATTTGATTTTTTTGCTCTACATTTGCAGTTGTATGTCTTTAATTTAAAGTAATAAACAATAAAAATTCTAATCTTTAAATAAAATTCAACTATAAATATAATACAAATCCTAATTGCAAGTAGGAGATTTAACGATGTCATTAACCGGCTTAGTTCCTTTAACTTTACAAGCGACAGCACAGCCAGCGTCTGTGCCTGCCCCTTCACAATCTACACCTGTACACGCAACGACTGGGATAAAGGCTATCCCTAGCGCCGTTTTCGGACGTATATTAAGCTTCCTTCCTGCTCAACAAATAACTCGCGTCCATCATGTATGCCAAGCTTGGCGTAACCTATCTCTCGTCAACGACGGCTGTCTAGATCTTTCAGGACTGACCAATTTATCAGATAGCGATCTTAAAACCATTCTTGATAAAGCAAGTGGAACTCGCATTACTTCTCTCAATTTATCTAATTGCAACAACATCACAGATGCTGGCCTTGCGCATCTATCAAAACTTACATCTCTAAGCTCACTTAGGGGGTGCTATAACATCACAGATGCTGGCCTTGCCCATCTATCAAAACTTACATCTCTAAGCTCTCTTAGCGGGTGCTATAACATCACAGATGTTGGCCTTGCCCATCTAGCAACTTTCACACTCTTAAGCTCACTTGATCTAAGCGTTTGCACAAACATCACAGATGCTGGCCTTGCCCATCTATCAAAACTCCCACTCTTAAGCTCACTTGATCTAAGCGTGTGCACAAACATCACAGATGCTGGAGTTGCCCATCTATCAAAACTCCCACTCTTAAGCTCACTTAATCTAAGCTGGTGCACAAACATCACAGATGCTGGCCTTGCCCATCTAGTAACTCTCACACTCTTAAGCTCACTTGATCTAAGCTGGTGCACAAACATCACAGATGCTGGCCTTGCCCATCTATCAAAACTTACACTCTTAAGCTCGCTTAATCTAATAGGGTGTGCAAACATCAGAGATGCTGGCTTTGCCCATCTATCAAAACTCACACTCTTAAGCTCACTTGATCTAAGCGTGTGCTCAAACATCACAGATGCTGGCCTTGCCCATCTATCAAAACTCACACTCTTAAGCTCACTTGATCTAAGCGTGTGCTCAAACATCACAGATGCTGGCCTTGCCCATCTATCAAAACTTACACTCTTAAGCTCACTTAATCTAAGAAGGTGTACAAACATCACAGATGCTGGCCTTGCCCATCTAGTAACTCTCACACTCTTAAGTTCACTTGATCTAAGCTGGACAAAGATCACAGATGCTGGCCTTGCCCATCTATCAAAACACACACTCTTAAGCTCACTTGATCTAAGCTGGTGCAGAAACATCACAGATGCTGGCCTTGCCCATTTATCAAAACTCACACTCTTAAGCTCACTTGATCTAAACACGTGCTATAAAATCACAGATGCTGGCCTTGCCCATTTATCAAAACTCACACTCTTAAGCTCACTTGATCTAAATACGTGCTATAAAATCACAGATGCTGGCGTTGCCCATTTATCAAAACTCACACTCTTAAGCTCACTTGATCTAAGCACGTGCTGTAAGATCACAGATGCTGGCCTTGCCGATCTATCAAAACTCACATCTCTAAACTCACTTCTACTGCATGATTCGGGGATTACCTTGGATGCTCAAAAAGCGTTAAAGGCAAAACTGAACATTCAGGAGTAGAATGGCTTATTACATCTACATGCTGGCTTCACAGTCCAAAGGGAGAGATAACTGTGGAAAAAGAACTGTTATGTTGATTTTGACCGTCTAAAATTAGCGCAAGCAAAGGACTGATCCTTGGCCACTCGTTTGGAGCTTTTCCAATAGAACCGAAGAAAGCGCTGCTCAAAGAGAATCCTCTAGCCGGCTAGTAGGAAATTATTTAATTTTCTTGTTTTACATTTACAATTACATTTCCTTAATTTAAAACAATAAATAATAAATAAAATTTAATTATTTAAATAAAATGAATTTACAAATATAATGCTAATTATAATCGCAATTAGGAGGCATAACAATGTCATCATTATCCGGCTTAATTCCTTTAACTTTACAAGGGACAGCGCAGCCAGCGCCTGCTGTGCTTGCCACTACACAAGCTATACTTAAACACACAAAGCCTGGCATACAGGCTATCCCTAGCGAAGTTCTCGGATGTATATTAAGCTTCCTTCCTGCTCAAGAAAAAACTCGCGTCCATCATGTATGCAAAGATTGGCGTAACCTATCCCTCGTCAACGACGGCTGTCTAGATCTTTCTGGACTCAATTTATCGGATAGCGATCTTAAAACCATTCTTGATAAAGCAAGTGGTACTCGCATTACTTCTATTAACCTATTTAATTGCCTGAACATTACAAATGCAGGCCTTGCACATCTATCAAAACTCACATCTCTAAGCTCACTTGATCTAAGCTGGTGCAGAAACATCACCGATGCTGGACTTGCCCATCTATCAAAACTCACACTCCTAAGCTCACTTGATCTAAGCTGGTGCAGAAACATCACCGATGCTGGACTTGCCCATCTATCAAAACTCACACTCTTAAGCTCACTTGCTCTAAGCGAGTGCGATAAGATCACAGATGCTGGACTTGCCCATCTAGTAACTCTCACATCTCTAAGTTCACTTGATCTAGACTCGGGCTATAACTCGGACTATAAAATCACAGATGCTGGCCTTGCCCATCTAGTAACTCTTACACTCTTAAGCTCACTTAATCTAAGAAAGTGCAGAAACATCACAGATTCTGGACTTGACTATCTATCAAAACTCACACTCTTAAGCTCACTAGATCTAAGCGAGTGTGATAAGATCACAGATGCTGGCCTTGACCATCTATCAAAACTCACACTCTTAAGCTCACTAGATCTAAGTGTGTGCGTTAAGATCACAGATGCTGGTCTTGACCATCTATCAAAACTCACACTCTTAAGCTCACTAAATCTAAGTGTGTGCGTTAAGATCACAGATGCTGGCCTTGGCCATCTATCAAAACTCACACTCTTAAGCTCACTTAATCTCCGCTGGTCCAAAAACATCACAGATGCTGGACTTGGCTATCTATCAAAACTCACACTCTTAAGCTCACTAGATCTAAGCGAGTGCGATAAGATCACAGATGCTGGCCTTGCCCATCTATTAAAACTCCCATCTCTAAACTCACTTAATCTCAGCTGGTGCAAAAACATCACAGATGCTGGCCTTTGGTGCAGAAATATCACTTTGACCATCTAGTGACTCTCTCATCAGAAGTGATTGAATAAGTCTAATGTTTTTGGAAGACTTTTTCGATGGGAAGATCGAGAAACGTTTGGCCTAGGTGGCGGAATTTGTCCGGATCATCTGAGGCATAGAATGTATACTGAGAAGGCGTTGTTTGTGGATTGAGCCAGTCGCGATCGTGGAGGAGCTGCAAGGTTTCTAGAGCGCAGCTATGAGCTGGATCAATTAACGTGACATCGTCGCCGAGTAGGCGCTGGAGCAAGGGTTGTAGTAAGGGGTAATGTGTACAACCTAGTAAGACAGTATCGACGTGGTGATGGATGAGGGGTTGTAGGTATTCTCTAGCGATTATCTCGCTGACGCCATGATCTACAAATCCCTCTTCAACAAGTGGAACAAACATCGGACAGGCAACAGAGTAAATGCTGGCGTGGGGCAAAGCTGTTTGAATCTGTTGTTGGTAAACGCCAGAAGAAATTGTTGCACGAGTTCCTAAAATTCCAATTTTGTTAGATCGCGTGGCTTTGACTACTTCAGAGATTCCAGGCTCGCTGATGCTGAGAATGGGGATTTCGAAAGAGGATCGAAGAGGGTCGAGCGCTGCGGTGCATGCCGAATGGCAGGCGATCAGAAGAACTTTAACTTGCTGATCGATGAGAAAGGAAGCATTTTCTAAGCAATAACGAATGATGGTATCAGCGCTTTTGTTTCCATAGGGCAATCGTGCTGTGTCACCAAAATAGACGATGTTTTCCTGGGGAAGGAGTTGGCGCAAGACGCGCATGGCAGTTAATCCACCGAAGCCTGAATCAAAAATTCCTATCGATTGCTCTTTACTCATCAGAAAGTTTGAGTTCTTGACCGACGACGATTTTGTCGTTTGTTAATTGATTGAGCTGCTTGATGCTAGAGACAGTTGTTTGTTGCGCTCTTGCAATTTTTTCCAAAGAATCACCAGGTTTTACTCGATAAGTTTTGTTAGAAGTTGATAGTGGAGTGGGTTTTGGTGTTTGACTGATGGCTTTTGAAATGGATGTCAAAGTGCCTTTTAATTTGGCTACTTCATCACATTTTTTATCTTGTATGGCGACGGTCTGTTCTAGGTCTTGCAATTTATTGAGAGCTTGATTGGCTACTGTATTCAAGGAGCGCAAATCGGCAGTTGTCTTCTCTAAGAGCTTTTCAAGATGAGCAACCTTTCGCTCAAGTGCATCCGCATGAGATGAGGTAGTGGGTGTTTGAGATTGAGCGAGCTGTTCTTTGAGAAAGCTGATGGTGCGCTCATACTTGTTCACCTTTTCATCTAAAAGGTTGATTTCAACGCGAGCGCTGTGGAGATCGTGTTTTAAATCGGAGACCTCTAGGCGGAGCTCATCGATAGCGACAGTAGAATAGACATTATTACTTCCTCGCGCATGGACATCGGGCGTTACCGCCAGAATCCATGTTGCGAGAATGAAAAGAATTGAAGTGATACGCATGATTTATGATTTTTGAAAGAGTTTAAATTCAGCACGTCGATTTTTAGACCAAGCTTCTTGGTTATGATTTAAATCAGCAGGTTTTTCTTTTCCGTAGGAAATCGTGTGGATACGTTCTGGATCTACCCCTTTTTGCACGAAAAGTGTTCTGACGTAGTTCGAGCGACGAGAGCCTAAAGAAAGATTATAAGCTTCTGGACCTCTTTCATCGCAGTGACCTTCAACGAATATATATACATCATTGTGGGTCTTCATGTATTCAGCCATGCGCTCGATAGCAGCGAGGTATTCCTTGCCGCGCAAAATGTGATCATCCAATCCGAATCTCACGGCTTGGAAAATGGCAGCTTCTGCCCCAGAGGGTGAGTGGAACCCATCAACGCCTGGAATGCCGCTGGCCTTTGATCCAGCATCTGCTTTTGGTAGAGGGATCGCACCATCGAAAGATTGAGAGCGTAGATCTTCATCGTTGAGCGCGATGAAATCTTCATTGGAAGCGCCAAAGAAGTTAGCCTCTTGATCTTGATCGTTGTTGCCCCAAAGTGAGCGAGCGCTTCCTTTATAATTTCCAGCAGTTTGATTATCATCCCAAACATTGCCATTGTTTTTCTTACATCCTGTCACGAGCACACACGTCAGAGAGCATAGGATGATTAAGAGATTACTTGTCTTCATGGTTTCCTCTTGTTTTAAATTCTTAGCGAGCACCCCAAGTCGGATAGTGTTTTTTTCCGGGGCCTCGGCTGATTTTCATTGCCTCGGGCTGGTTTAAGTTGACAACATAGAGTTCTGAGGTAGCATCATCGGTGGAGTTAAACACGAGATGCCGACTATTAGGAGCCCAACAGGGATTCTCTTTGTTGCCAGGACCAGACGTCAGTTGCCATTCTTCCCCCGCACCGAAGTCATAAATCCATATTTGCCGTATACCATTTGTTTTAGCACTATAGGCTAATTTTGTGCCATCAGGTGACCAAGATGGACATGAATTTTCCCGATTTTCTTTCGAAATCATGACGGCATTGGGTCGTTTTGCGGAAAGGGCTGTGGGAATGACATAGATGCGCATCCCCCCGTCTTTATCGGATACGAACGCGATTTTCGATCCATCGGGACTGAATGTGGGAGATGCTTGTGTTGAGCGAGGGTAAGAATAAAGTTGTGAAGGTTTTCCCAATTCCCCGCTAGCTGGATTAAATGGTTGTAAAAATAGATCGGTACGTCCAGCTGCATCGGAAATGAACGCCACTTTATCGCGCTGAGGAGAAATCGTGGGCAAAAATTGATTGCCTCGCAGATCGATCAATCGTTTTCCTACCCCTTCTTGGACAGAGGCAATGAAAATCTTGGGCTGTCCATCTTTATAGGAGACATAGAGAAAGCTGTCATTGCCATAGCGAGAACTATGGGGAAGTAGCACGGGAGAAACACAGTAACTATTTTCATGCGTGACTTGTTTGACGTTGGCACCATCCCAATCGCACTCCCAAATTTCTGAAATCCACTCTTTGCCGTCGGGGCGCGGGTTTTTGACTTGGTAGGCGAATAGAATGTGGGAATTCATGACTCCATCGACATTGAAGAGAGCTTTATAGATCCCATCGGAAAGTTTATGAATCTGTTTGCGATCTTGAGCTAGATCACCTGATAAAGAGATGTCGGGGAAATTTTTAATGGAACCATTTTGAGCATTGAATGCGGAAGCTTTGAGAGTTTTGCCCGAGATGGTCCATTGAACGACAAAGGGGATACCAAAACTTTTCCAGGTGGCTGGACTCAGTGCCACAGAGGGTTGTTTATCGAGAAGCAGTTGTTCTTTTTCATTGGACCTTGCGCATACTTTTGTCGAGCTATTGTGGTTCAAATCGCGTTGGAAAATGGCATCCAATTCTTGCAAGTAGGTGGAATCTAAAGTTGCTTGGATCAGCTGTGCCTTGGCGACATAGATGGGTTGAAGAGCGCTAGAAGTGGAGAGATGAACGCGGATTTCTGAAGGGCTCTGAGCCTCTGCAGCGAAAGAATAGGTCGAGAGCATCAAGGCTAGCGACAAGACAAAGCGAGCGGATTTGTTCATTTTCATAATTCATTGCAAAAGGTTAGCACAAATGTGCATTGTTTCTGTTTGGCAAAGGAGCCTTCCAACGGTGGAAACCTTAGCCGGGGGAGATGACTTTCAAGGTATTGTCTATTCTTTTCACTTTCAGTTTTGAGAACTTTTAAAGTGAGAACAGATCCGTCTTTTTTGAGAGTCAACTCGATTTTCACTTCGCCAAAATCGGGAAGATGTAAAGATTGATGCAAATGACTTGTGAGAAGTGAGGTATACTCCCCAGTTTCTTCCCTGTCATCATCAATACTTAACGTTTCTACAGCGTCGATTTGCAACTTGATGGGTGCAAATCCTGACGACTTAACCGTCTTTCGACTAGCTACTCTACTTTTATCGCTTTTATCTTCAATTTTCGCAATGGTTTCTTCGAGTTCTTGCAAAAGTTTATCGGGGATGTGGGGTTGAGCCGGTTGTGGAGGGGTTGTGATTTTCTTTTCTTTAGGGGTTGGCTTAGGAAGAGCAACAGGTTGTGTGCGTGCCATCTGTTTAGGTGGTTGTTTGGGAGTTGGAACGGGTTGTGCAGCGACAGGTTTAGGCGCTGGTGCAGAGGGTTTGGGCTGAGGGGCTGCAGGTTTTGGTTTTACCGCTGGAGCGGAGGGGCGAGCTGCCACAGTTTTTTTTTCGCTGATAACGGAGGATTTAGGCGTCACAGTGCGCACAAAGATGGGGTGATGTCTTTTTTTCGATTGAAGTGAGGAGCTAAAGAAAGCAAAGGCCATGAAAAGAAGATGAATTCCGATCACTATGGCTACGATGAAAGATTGAACCGGATCTTTTTTTGTCTTAGGTAGTAGCATAAGGAGGTCTATTAACCGGGTTGCAAGATCACATCTAGTTGTTCAAATCCTGCGAGCTCGACGGCATTTTTTACAGATTGGTAGGTCTCAAAGTAGGCTTTTTTATCATTGAATAGTTGCGGGATGCGTTGAGGGTGGGATTTTTTAGCCAGTTTCAAGCACTCGAGTAATTCTTTAGCCGTGATGTTGCGTCCATTGTACCAAATTGTGTTGTCAGCGTGTACATGAATAGCAAGTGGGCTGTTTTCTTGGACTGTCGTACTGTCACGACCACTTTTGGGAGCGCCTGCTGCCAGTTGAACCCGATCGAGTTCGAGCATGGGAGCAATCAGAATAAAAATGATCAAGACGACAAACACCACGTCGATGAGAGGAGTGAGGTTGATGTTCACCTCTTCTGTATCTACCTTAAGAGATGCCGTGCGGGATTTGCGCATAGGTTTAACCGATATCTGCTTTTCGGTACTGAAGTTCTATCGTGGATAATAGATCGTACAAAAAGTCTTCCATGTCAGAGGAATAGTTTTTAATTGTTGTCTTCAAGTAGTTATAAGCGACAAGCGCAGGGATGGCGATGACAAGTCCCAATACTGTGGTCACAAGTGCTGTAGATAATCCTCCCAACACTGCTGAATTGGAACCTGCTGCTGCTCCTGTTTGTAACTCAGCAAAAGTCACCAAAATACCCCATACTGTTCCCAGCAAACCGAGAAAAGGGGCAAGTGTGACAATAGTGGAGAGGATGAATAAATTTTTCTCCAGAACCTTAGTTTGAGCAGAGACCGCTGTTAATGAATAAGATTCGATGATTTCTAGATCTGCAGGGGATAAGTAGACTTGCCCCTTGTTTTGTTGGGAGAAATAGAGGTTCTTGTTTAACACTTCGAGCGTTTTAGATTTCAGAGCGTGGAAAATATCGAAATAGGGATGGGGAATCTGACGATGTTTGGGATGAGGTAAATCTTTTGCTTCCAGTTGCAAGAGGTTTTCTTTGTTTTTTTGATAAGCGGTGAAAAAGGAAGTCGACAGCTTTTCGACGTTTTTAGTTAACCAGATTTTGTAGATGAGAAGGATCCAGCAAAGGATAGAGAGAAAAAAAAGACCTAGAATGATCAGCTTCCCAAAAAAATCCGATTGTTCATACGCGGAGGAAAAAGTTCCTGAAAGGGCGAGGAGAGGAAAAGTATGCATCATGTTGCTCACAGT